>NC_014506.1:922799-1230398 GCF_000147355.1 Sulfurimonas autotrophica DSM 16294 | reverse complement strand
CTTTGATACGTACATTTTTAAATCTTTTACGAAGTTCTTTTACCGTATCAACAGCAATTTGCAGAGTATCTTTACTTCTAAATGCACCTGCATTGGCAGTCATACACTGCTGTAGTTCTTCTCTTAGCGCAGGTACTGTCTCATCACCATTGTTGTTTAACAAAAAGTCAATTTCTTTGAGTGCTGTTGCTGCGTCATCTTCATTTGCTTTACGAAGTTCAATATCGTCTACATCTTTTACCATTGTTTTACCGACAAAACGGCCAAATAGTAGTGCTTCAAGTACAGAGTTCGCACCAAGGCGGTTCGCACCGTGTACTGATACACATGAACACTCACCGGCTGCATAAAAGCCTTCTATAAATTCTTTATTGTTTTTACGTGCATGTCCGTCAATATCTACCGGAATACCACCCATAGAGTAGTGCGCTGTTGCAGAAATCAAAATAGGTTCTTTAATCATATCCAAACCTAAAAATGTCATTGCCAGTTCACGAAGTTCAGGAAGCTTATTCATAATAAGATCTTTTCCTAAATGTGTTACATCAAGATACACGGCATCTTTTCTTGGTCCAACACCGCGTCCCTCTCTGATTTCATTTAAAATTGCACGGGCAACAACATCACGAGATGCAAGTTCAAGAGCATTTGGCGCATATTTTTCCATAAATCGCTCGCCCTTAGAGTTAAAAAGTCTTCCGCCTTCTCCACGTGCAGCTTCAGAGATTAAAACACCGTTTCCTGAAAGTCCGGATGGGTGAAACTGTACAAATTCCATATCTTCTAAAGGAAGACCGTGACGTGCAACTATAGAAAGACCGTCACCTGTATTTGCATGTGCATTTGAATTGATTTTATATGCACGTGCGTATCCGCCTGTAGCAAACATTACTGTTTTGGCATTAAAAATTGCCATTTGCATATCACGAATGTTAAAGGCAACTACACCTGATACTTTTCCATCTTTATAGATAATATCAGCAGCATACCATTCATCCCAAAATTTTACACCAACGCGGTGAGCCTGCTCATAGACCGTTTGCAAAAGTGTTAAACCGGTTCTGTCTTTTGCAAAACATGCGCGGGGAGAAGACTGCCCTCCAAAAGGACGCTGTGCAATTGTGCCGTCAGGTTTTCTACTAAAAGCAGCACCCATTCTCTCGGCCCATCTGATTGTTTCAGGTGCATTTTTACACATAAATTCAACAGCATCCTGATCTGCTAAATAGTCAGACCCTTTGACTGTATCAAACTCATGAAGTTCAACACTGTCTTCATCACTAAACGCTGCATTGATCCCACCTTGAGCTGCACCGGAGTGACTTCTTAAGGGGTGCAATTTTGTAATAACAGCAACTTTTTTTCCTGCGCTTTGCAATTCTCTAGCCGCTGCACATCCCGCAAGACCTGCACCAACTATAACCGCATCGTAAGTATAAATAGGAATACTCATTAACCCATCCTTCAATAAAGAACTAAAATAATGCTGATTATAGCGTGAATAGTCTTAGCGCAGGTTAAATATCTTATTTGTGCAGATGAAGTTTGAGTTTGTTACTATTTGAGACACATGCATTACATATCTTTGTGAGCCAAATCTCTTTGTTGGAAAATTCTATTTTTCCCTGTTGTTTTTGCATATTCTAAAATTTCTTTAGCCTGTTTCATAGCCTCTTCTAAAGAAGTGTTATTTGGCTTAATAATAAAACCGCCGGTAACAGTTATAAGTATAGAACCATTGTCCGGGGCATTAAATTTTAATTCGGCAATACTTTCTCGTATGATTTCAATATCTTTAAAAAGTTGTTCTCTTGAAGATCGTGAAAGGACAACAGTAAATTGATTATAGTCAGTTCTTGCAATGACATCTATAGGTTGCTCATGTAAGGAGATAGTATAGGCAACTTTTCGTAGTATTGCCTGTGTGACCTCTTGTGTAAAAGCTCTGTTGGATTTTGAAAAGTTATCAATTTCGAGTATAGCAACAGCTGTAAAATTACTGTCTTTGAGTCCTTTTTTACTTGCATATGAATTCAAAAGTCCTTTATAATTGTTGATTTCTGTTACAGGATCAAGCATGCTGGGGTTATCATGAACAACACTCTTTCTATTCATTCTAAGTGCAATGGCATCAGCTTCCATAGAAAAAATCTCATAATTACTTTTATTTTTTTCAACTTGAAATAGATATTCGATGTCTCTGTAAATGGCAGTCAGCATTTTTCTATACCAAAATGTTGCAAACAAAACGAGAATAAAAATGATAATAAACAATACTTTTACAATATTGAATTTTTCCTGATTATAGGAAATACTTTTTAGCAGCATGTTATCTATATGCTGTGTAATTGCTTTCAGTGATTTATCTAAATGTATTTTTGCTTCTTTTCCAAGCTTTGGATTTTTAGTCTCTATATAGTATTCGTGTGCGGCATTGTTAAACTTATC
This sequence comes from Sulfurimonas autotrophica DSM 16294, assembly GCF_000147355.1. Classification (NCBI taxonomy): domain Bacteria; kingdom Pseudomonadati; phylum Campylobacterota; class Epsilonproteobacteria; order Campylobacterales; family Sulfurimonadaceae; genus Sulfurimonas; species Sulfurimonas autotrophica. The sequence continues at coordinate 1,227,950 of NC_014506.1, read as the reverse complement.
TGTTAAATTTGAGAGTTGGTTTAAATCATTCAAATATTCTCTTTCTTTTCCGAGTAAAAATCTGTCTGTCAAATTATATTTATAAATCATTTTTAATTTACCAATTTCCTGATGAAGCTGCGTACTTTTTCCATTGAATTGGATTAATGCTAATTCTATATCACTTTTGTTAAGTTTTGTAAGTGTTTTAATAATATTTTTCTGGTTATTTAAATTATTTACCTTATCAAAAGAGAGTTGCTGCTCAAATGTAAGTAAAACAGCAAAAAAAGCGACGAAAAAAATAAAAAGCAGATAAATCTTTAGATGTTCAAAAATTCTCTTAATAGAATATTTCATGGTATGATTTTCCTAATAATGTTATAATAACTTATTATTCTATATCGGCAGTAATTAATATATGCTTAATAAAAAGAAGTTTCATTGAATTTAGAAAATTATTTTATATCAAAATTTAACAGTAAATACATTGGTGATGATGGTGCGCTTATAGGCAATGTAGTCTATTCAAAAGATGCATTTTTTGAAAATGTGCATTTTAAACGTAAATGGATGAGCTGTTTTGAGATTGCACAAAAAGCGATGCTTGTAAATATTTCTGATGCCGTGGCTATGAATGCAAGGCCGAAATATGCACTGTTAAGCGTTTCAATGCCAAAAAGTATGACAAAAAGCGATATGGAAGCCTTGGCAAATGGTTTTAAATCGGTTGCGCAGCAGTATAACATTGAAATAATCGGAGGCGATACAATCAGTAACAGTAAATTAGATATAACTGTAACTATTGTATCAGAGACAAAAAAACCACTGTTGCGCTCTAAAGTCAGACAGAATTATCTTTTTGCTTATACAGGCAGACTTGGGGATTCGGCAAAAGATTTAAAAAAATTGCAAAATTTGGGAAAAATTCATAAAAAATCAAAATTTGTTAATATACATTTAAGAGATAAATTCGTAAGTAATAATATAAGAATTTTAAAAGCCGGTATGGATATATCAGACGGTTTATATAGTGATTTAGATAAAATGGCATCATTGAATAGAGTAGGCATTCAATTTTTGAAAAAAATACCAAAGTGTATTGCCTGCAGTGGTGAAGAATATGAAATGCTGGTTGCATTTGATGCAAGAGATACAAAAAAACTACTAATGCATGCAAAAAAAAGCAGAACTAAACTTACAATTTTTGCAAAAGCTGCAAGAAATAGATACATAAACAGATGTAAAGCACATCATTTTTAAGGAATATAAAAAATATGGATAGATTTTATTCACTTGCACATGCAAGTATTGATTTTCATTTTAAACAAACTCCCCGTGATTTTGTGGTTGAAGAAATACCATTGTATGAGTTTTCAGGAGAAGGTGAACATTTAATACTGCAGGTAAGGAAGAAAAACCTCTCTACAAATGAGATGGTAGGCCAAATTGCACGTTATTTGGGCATTAAAAATAAAGAAATAGGTTATGCAGGGCTCAAAGACAAAAATGCAATGACGGTGCAGTACATCTCTTTGCATAAAAAATATGAAGAGACTTTGGAAAATTTTAATTTTGACGGTATCAAAATACTTTCAAAAACATACCATAATAATAAACTCAGAATAGGGCACCTAAAAGGCAATCGTTTTTATATAAAACTCAAAAAAGTCAATCCTACAAGTGCCGCAAAGATTGATGAAGCATTAAAAAATATAGAAAAATTCGGCATGCCAAACTTTTTTGGATATCAAAGATTCGGAAATGACGGAGATAACCATATTCTTGGAGAAAAACTGGCAAAAGGAGAGGCAAGGGAACGTAATCCAAGAGTGAAACGACTGCTTGTAAATGCCTATCAGAGTCATCTGTTTAATCTTTGGCTTTCAAGAAGACTCGAAATTAATGCGCTTGTTAACAGTTTTAAGGTTGAAGAGATTGAGAGTTTGTTAAATATGCCAAATGAAGAAGTCAAAAAGATGAAAGAACAAAAACATCCTTTTAAACTCATCAGCGGTGATGTGATGGAACATTACCCGCATGGAAGACTTTTTGATTTTGAAAGCGAAGAGGAGGATTTACAACGATTTAATGCGCGTGATATTTCTCCGACAGGGCTTTTATGCGGAAAAAAAGTACGACTTGCTACTCAAAATGCGAGAGACATTGAAAAAGATTATGATGATGAGATAAATGCAGACGGAGCAAGACGCTACGCCTGGGTATATCCGACAGATATAGAAGGGCGTTTTGACAGACAAGAAGCGCAGTATGAAATGAATTTCACACTGCCTAAGGGTTCTTATGCCACAGTTTTAATCGAAGAAATTGCCAAAAGGAAAATAAATGAATAAAAGACACATCACATCAGCAATATCGCAAACATTCGGAAAATTTGCACATAAAGAGTTTCCGCACTGGTTTCAAAAAATAATAAACTACTCTTATGTAAAGCTAATGGGACTTGATATGAGTGAATTTCATAATCCAAGCACCTATAAAAGTTTGAATGCACTTTTTACAAGAACATTAAAAGAGCCGCGAAAATTTTCTTTAGATGCAGAGGATTTTATTTCTCCTTGTGATTCTTTTATAACGGAATGTGGTAATTTGATTGATGATTATGCATTGCAAATTAAAGGTATGCGTTATAAAACTGATGATTTTCTTGGAAAAAATTTTACTCAGGAAGAAAAAGCATATGTACATAACGGAGAATTTATAAACTTTTATCTTTCTCCAAAAGATTATCACAGGTATCACATTCCGATGAATTTACAGGTGCTCAAAGCTGTGCATATTCCAGGAAAATTTTATCCGGTCAATATTTCTTCATTAAAAAAGCGTATAAATCTTTTTATAGAAAATGAAAGAGTTGTATTGTTGTGTCAAACACAAGAGGGCAAAAAATTCTATATGGTTCTTGTAAGTGCATTAAATGTTGGAGTAATGAAAGTAAGCTTTGAGCCGCGTATACAGACAAACGCAGATGTACAAGATGAACAGGTGTATGAGTTTGAAAACTTGTATTTGGACAAAGGTGATGACTTCGGTTGTTTTGAAATGGGTTCTACTATTGTTATACTTGCCCAAAAAGATATGTTGGAACTTTTAGTGAAAGAAAATGATACAGTGAAGTTTGGAAATACAGTAGCAAAACATAACTCTAAATAATATCTTTTATTTGTGTTACCAATATACCCATATATGCACATATCTTTTACTTTTCTTAAATAATTGACGTAAATCAATTGTTTATGATTATGAGAGTGCTATTATTAAAATGTTAGTCAAAATCTTGAGAACATTGCAAAGTGTTTTAACTACTTTTAAAAATAGTGAGGAGAAAATATGTCACTTTCAAGAAGAGAATTTCTTAAAAGTTCAGCGGCAGCTTCTGCGGCAGCAGCTATCGGTATGAGTGTACCGGCAGAACTTGATGCAGCAGCGGCAAAAGCTGAAAATAGTTGGAGATGGGACAAGGCAGCTTGTCGTTTCTGTGGTACCGGTTGTGGGATTATGCTTGCAACTACGGGAGATGGTAAAGACAGAAAAATTGTTGCAGTAAAAGGGGATCCTGCTGCACCGGTTAATCGTGGTTTAAACTGTATTAAGGGTTACTTTAATGCTAAGATTATGTATGGTGCGGACAGACTTACGCAACCATTGCTTCGTGTAAACGATAAAGGTGAGTTTGACAAAAAAGGTAAATTTGCACCGGTAACTTGGGAAAGAGCTTATGATGAGATGGAATTGAACATCAGAAAAGCACTTAAAGAGAGTGGTCCTGAAGGTGTGGGTGTATTTGCATCGGGTCAATATACGATTATGGAAGGATACGCTGCTCAGAAAATGATGAAGGGTGGATTCCGTTCTAATGCAATCGATCCAAATGCTCGTCACTGTATGGCATCTGCGGTTGTTGGTTTTTACCAAACATTTGGTATAGATGAGCCGTCTGGTTGTTATGATGATATTGAACTTACTGATACTATTGTAACATGGGGTTCAAATATGGCAGAGATGCATCCTATTTTATGGTCACGTGTAACTGATAGAAAACTTTCAGATCCGGATCGTGTAAAAGTTGTAAATATCCAGACTTATACACACCGTACTTGTGATTTAGGTGATTTTAATATTATCTTTAGACCAAATACCGACCTTGCATTATGGAATTATCTTGCTCGCGAGATTGTTTATAATCATCCTGAAGCTATTGACTGGGATTTCATCAAGAAAAACATTATATTCGCAGCTGGTCCTGTAAATATCGGTTATGGTTTCAGACGTGCAGGCGAAAAATCTGTTACTCCTGTAAGAGCTGATGGTAGTGCCGGTAAATATGATGCAAAAGAGATGGAAATTTATAATAAAGAAATGAGCAAAGTTGTTTCTCCTCTTGAAGGTCCTTCATTGGAGCCATATGGTTATAAAGCCGGTGATGTTATGAAAAATACAGCCGGTACTTTAAAACACCATGAAATCACTTTTGAAGATTATAAAAAATCTTTAGCTCCATATACATTGGAATATACTGCTGAGCTTTGTAAAGGTGATCCTGAAGAATCACTTGAGAGTTTCAAGAAAAAACTTCAAGATTTGGCAGCGCTTTATATTGAAAAAGACAGAAAAGTAGTGAGTTTCTGGACAATGGGTATGAATCAACATACGCGTGGTACATGGGATAATACACTTTCATACAATGTTCACTTTATGTTAAATAAACAAGCGCGTCCAGGTTCTGGAGCATTTTCATTAACTGGTCAGCCTTCGGCTTGTGGTACTGCTCGTGAAGTTGGTACATTTGCACACAGACTTCCTGCTGATATGATGGTTAAAAATCCAAAACACAGAGCTATTACAGAAAAAGGTTGGAAAATTCCTGAAGGAACATTAAATCCTGTTGGTAATCAGCATATTATGAAAATTCATAGAGATATTGAAGATGGTGTTGTGAAATTTGCATGGGTAAATGTATGTAATGCTTACCAAGATTCTGCAAATGCAAAACATTGGATTAAAGCTGCTCGTGAAATGGACAACTTCATCGTAACAAGTGATGGTTATCCTGGTATTTCTGCAATGGTATCTGATTTGATTTTACCATCTGCTATGATTTATGAAAAATGGGGAGCTTATGGAAATGCTGAACGTCGTTCACAACACTGGAGACAACAGGTTCTTCCTGTAGGTGATGCAATGAGTGATACTTGGCAATGGGTTGAACTTTCAAAAAGATTTACTGTAGATGATTTATGGGGACCTTATACACTTAGAAACGGTAAAAAACTTGCTGATGTAAGAGAAAAAGCTTACGCAATGGGTTATAAACCAGACACTACTATGTATGAAATTCTTTATGCAAATGAAAAAGCAAAATCATACAAAATTGATATGGATTCATTCCCTCAAAAAGGCTATGACAACTCTGAATGTAACGGTGATGACAGAAATGTTGTAGGAACTGATGGTAAAGTCTTTAAAGGGTATGGTTTTATGCTACACCACTATTTATGGGAAGAATATGCATCATTTGGCCGTGGTCATGGTCATGACCTTGCAGATTTCGTTACGTATCATAAAGTTCGTGGACTTAAATGGCCGGTTGTTAACGGTAAAGAGACTGCATGGAGATTTAATGTTAAATTTGATCCGTATGCAGCAAAACATGCAAAAGAAAACGGTAGAGGCAGTGAGTTTGCATTCTACGGGCCACTTGCTAAAGCATTACCTTTTGGTAACTTAACAGGGGTAACAGATAAAAAGAAAAAACCATTGACTGACAAAGCAAAAATCTTTGCTCGTCCATATATGGATCCACCAGAAATGCCGGATGAAGAGTATAACCTATGGTTATGTACAGGTCGTGTGCTTGAGCACTGGCACTCAGGAACTATGACTATGCGTGTACCTGAACTATTTAGAGCGGTTCCTGAAGCTTTAGTTTATATGAATCCAAAAGCTGCATCTGAGAGAGGACTTAAAGATAATGACTTATGTTGGGTTGAATCTCGTCGTGGTAGAGTAAGAGCGCGTGTTGAGACTCGTGGACGTAACAGACCGCCAAAACCATTAGTGTTTGTACCATGGTTTGATGAGCGTGTATTTATCAATAAAGTTACCTTGGATGGTACGTGTCCTATGTCAAAACAAACAGACTATAAAAAATGTGCTGTTAAAATTTATAAAGCGTAAGCAAGAAAGAATTAACCATGAAAAAAGAAGCACTCAGCGATAGAAGAAAATTCATCTTAAATATGGCTAGAGGTGTGGGTTATGCAGCTATCGGCGGATTTTTATGGAGCGCGTATCTTGATGATGCGAAAGCTTCACCGCTTATACTGCGCCCGCCCGCAGCTATACCTGAAGATGATTTTCTCAAAACTTGTATTAAATGTGGGTTATGTGTAGAAGCATGCCCATTTGATACTTTGATGCTGGCTAAACCGGGAGATCATAGACCTATTGGAACACCATTCTTTACACCAAGAGAAACACCATGTTACATGTGTGAAGATATTCCTTGTGTTCCTGTTTGTCCAAGTGGTGCTTTAGATGAATCTAGTGTTACAGTAAATGGACACTTAGATATCAACACTGCAGATATGGGTTTAGCTGTCATCGATGAGAACAGCTGTATTGCTTTTTGGGGAATTCAATGTGATGCATGTTATAGAGCCTGTCCTATACTAGGTCAAGCTATAACAGTAGAATATTCTAAAAATGAAAGAACTGGTAAACATGCATTTTTAAAACCTGTAGTGCATGCAGATGCATGTACAGGCTGTGGAATGTGTGAACATGCCTGTGTAACTGAAAAACCGGCTATATTTATACTGCCTCGCGAAGTTGCAATGGGTAAAGCAGGAAGTCACTACATCAAAGGTTGGGATAAAAAGGATGAAGCACGATTAAAAAATGCGCATGCTATTCATACCACAACCAATGTAAGTAAGAAAAAAGCAGTTGACAAATTAAACAGCGGCTTGGAAGGCTTGTTAGATGAGTAAACTATGGAATAATTATAGATATCTTATTTTAAGAAGATTTACACAAATAGGTCTGCTTGTGCTGTTTTTTGGTGCAAATGCATGGGGTTGGAAGATTCTTACCGGAAATCTCAGTTCATCTGAAATTTTAGGTGTCATTCCAATGAGTGACCCTTATGCCGTTTTACAAATGGTTGCAGCAGGTGCTGTCGTGGCAACTGACTTACTTATAGGTGTTGCTGTAGTGACACTCTTTTATTTTATAGTAGGCGGAAGAGCATTTTGTTCTTGGGTTTGTCCTATTAATCTGGTTACAGATAGTGCGAATTATTTAAGAAGAGTGTTTGATATTGATCGAGCACAAAAAACAAAACAGCCAATTACAAGAAATATGAGATATTGGATTTTGGGATTAAGTTTACTGGTTTCAGCCTTTATGGGTATAGCAGCTTTTGAATTTGTATCTCCGATTTCAATGATGCATAGAGGTATTGTTTTTGGTATGGGTTTTGGCTGGGCGGCTATTGCTCTAATATTTCTTTTTGATTTATTTGTTTTAAAAAATGGCTGGTGTGGTCATGTATGCCCGCTTGGTGGATTTTATTCACTATTAGGAAAGTTTAGTTTTATTAGAGTACATCACTTGGAAGAAAACTGCACACTTTGTATGAAGTGCAAAGTAGTCTGTCCTGAGAAACAGGTGCTGCATATGATTGGTAAAGAGTCACTTCCTGTACTGTCAGGAGAGTGTACAAATTGTGCCAGATGTATAGAAGTATGTGATGATGACGCTCTAAGATTCTCGATAAGAGATTTTATTCAAAATAAAAAAATGGGAGAGTAAAATGAAAATTTTAACAAAAGTTACAATTGGTTTAGCAACAGCAACTTTGTTGTTGGTAGGCTGTAATGGTGCTAATACACAAACTAGTGCCCAAAATACAACACAAGTAAAGCCTATTCTAGATGAAAGTCAATTAGGTTATAGAGGTACGACAGACCTTTTAAAAGAGGATGTTGTCCCACCGGCAGTGCAATATCATTCAGCTGCTCCTGGTACATCTAAAAAAATTGCCAGAGCATTTCAGGATGCTCCACCTATGATTCCTCATGATACGACAGGAATGTTACCAATTACAAAAGATAACAATCAATGTCTTATGTGTCATATGCCTGATGTTGCATCATCAATGGGAGCAACGCCGATTCCTGTTTCACACTTTACAAACTTTAGACCGCATACGGCAGTCAAAGGTGATGAAATTTTGAAAAATGGTAAAGCTATTAAAAACACTTCATCAGAGACTCAGTCAAATGTTTCGATTAAAGTTGATAAAAAAGAGGATAAAATCTATGCAGGTAGATTTAACTGTTCTCAGTGTCATGCTCCTCAAGCTACAAACTCTTTGGTTGACCAAAATGGATTTAAACCAACTTATACTGCTCCAGATGGTGCTAGTAAATCATCTTGGAATCAGTCTAAATGGATGAAAAATATCAATACAGACAAGTAGAGGAATATTTTGGAAAGAAGAGAGCTCTTTAGCTTTCTCTCTTCCTCTGCAAAAGAGGCAGTAAGAGAGAATGAAAATGATGAAGTTGTTATAAGGCCGCCATATTATAATGATTTAGATGCCTTTGCCACAGAGTGTCAAAAGTGTGAGGCACAGTGTGCTTCTTTGTGTCAAGAGCAGATTATTATTATAGGTGAAGATAAAACACCATATTTGGATTTTAGTAAACGTGGCTGTACATATTGTGATGAGTGTGCTATTGCTTGTCCAAGTGATGTTTTGTTGGTAGAAAATAAAAGTAAAATATATGCCGATATAGTGATAAATAAAAACAAATGTTTGAGTTGGCAGGGAGTTATGTGTTTTTCATGTAAAGATCCCTGTCTGGAAGATGCTATAGATTTTAAGGCAATGTTTATGCCCCAAATAAATGACAAATGCACAAGTTGTGGTTTTTGTATAGGCAGATGCCCCGCAGAGGCAATCGATATTTTAAAGGTAAGCTAATGAAGTATATTTTTTTCCTGTTTTTACTGTTTTCAAGTATATATGCCAAAGGTTTAGTGCAGCCTGATTATACATATAAAATTTCATCAGGTTTAGTGACGGATATTTTGTACAACAAACAAAAACTTTACTGTGCAGCGGATGATGGAAAGATAGAAGTTTTTAATACAAAAAGTAAAAAAAAGATTCAAACCATAAGACTAGATAAAATTAAAGATTTTATGGGTGATGAAATAGATTCAAAAATATTTTCTCTTGATATGTTTAATGGTTCTTTACTGATACTTTCACAAGACAACGGCGGTTATAGCAGGGTACATTTGTTTGATGCTACGGGTTTACATGTAATCATATCCGGCAGTGACAGGCTCAATATTATAAAAGCTAAATTTATTGATAAAGATAATATTTTAATAGCACTTATCAGTAATGACATTATCTCTTATAATATTAAATCAAACAAGAAAAACTGGACAACACAGGCCTCTATGTCTAAATTTTCCAACTTTGCACTTAATAATGACAAATCTTTAGTTGCCATTGCTGATGAAAGTGGAATAGTGCATATACTTGCAACAAAAGACGGAGCTAAAACAAAAACACTCCGTGGTCAAAACGTTGATAATATTTTTAGTATTGACTTTAAGAGGCATGTTGTTTTAACTGGTGGGCAAGATAGACGTGCAGGTGTGTATAACCTAAAAAATGGCGATGCTTACTACAAAACATCAAAGTTTTTTGTATATGGTGTCGGATTGAGTCCAAGTGGTAACTTAGCGGCATATAGCAGCGATATTAATAATGATGTAGAAGTTTTCAATACTAATACACGAGAGATTTTAGGAAAATATAAAGCTACTAAAATGGTTGTAAACAGCATTTATTTTATAAATGAGAAAGAATTTTTTATAAATAGTAGTTCACCTAAAGTAGGGTACTACAAAATAAAATAAGGAGTAGTGGATGATGGAATTTACACAAAGTGAGTTTTTAGTTGAAACAGAGGTCCCAGAAGATGAATTGATTATTTCAAGAACAGATTTGTCTGGAAGAATCACGTATGCAAATGAAACATTTTGTGATATCAGTGGGTACTCTCAAGAAGAAATTATAGGTAAAGCACACTCTATAGTAAGACATCCAGATATGCCCAGTGCGGCTTTTGAAGACTTATGGGACACTATAAAAGCGGGAAAACAATGGAAAGGTATAGTGAAAAACCTCAGAAAAGACAAAGGTTTTTACTGGGTGGAAGCTCTTGTCTCAGGTGTATATAAAAATGGTGAATTGGTTGAGTACAAATCACTCAGAACACCTATAACATATGAAACAAAGTTAAAATATCAGAGATTGTATGATAAAATGAGAAGTGAAAAGAACGAAAGAATACGAAAAGTAATTTATACATAAAATTAAGGAAGATAATATGAATGTTTCAAGTATAGTAGTGCAGACACTACCAAAGTTTTTAGATGAAGTTGTACAAAGTTTGAAAGATTGTGAAGTTTGTGATTATCACTTACATGATGAAAAAGGGCGTGTAATTATTACTATAGAAGGTGAAGATGTCAGCGAAGAACTTGGAAAATTAAAAGTCATAGAAGCAATTCCACATGTAATAGCCGCTGATATGCAAATGGCATATTCCGAAGATGAACTTGATGAAAACATAAAAGTCATTAATGAATCAGATGCCGTACCAAATGTTCTTAATGATGCAGATGTTGATATTGATCGTGTTATATATCACGGAGATTTGAAGAAAAAAGACAATGAACTGCAAGAGTTTGCTAAAAGTTTAAGTAACCCTGACGGAGTTGAGTAATGGCAGTCGTTTTTACAGCAACTATTAAATTAGATGACAGTGACAAATGGTTCATAGAACTCAAAGATGAAACAGACGGTCGTACTGAGGCTTGTTTTGATATGGATGAGTTTGAAAAAAACATTGAAAAGCTCGGAGATGATTACGGCGGACATATTGATGAAGTGAAATGGCTTAAGGATGAGAATGTGCCTCCTTTTGTAATGGATGAGATAAGAAACATAATGGCAGAACATCGTGCGAAGATAGAAGAAGAACGAGGTGAGCCGATTACACCCGTTGCAGAGAAAAAAAAGGAAGAAAGCTAAAAAATTGATATAAATCAAGAATTACTTAAGTTATATAAGTTATAATTTAGATGAATTTAAAAAAAGGAAGAGAAATGAGAAAATTGTTACTTTCAATGGCAGCACTGCCATTAGTTATAGGCGGATTAAGTGTTAGCGCGAGTGCTGACGGGATTAATATCTTAGATAATATGAAGCTTAAAGGTGAGATTCGTCCTCGTTATGAGAATGTAGATGATGGTAATACGGCAACAGCGAATGCAAATGCTTATACTGCAAGAACAAAATTGTCAGTAACTGCTGATTTGCTTGGTGTAGATGGTTTAACAGCGACAATTGGCGGTATTTCTGTAAATAACTTTGGTTCACATGAATACAATGACGGGACTACAAGTTATACTGATGGTACAAAGCCGTATTCAAAAGTTGTTGATCCTCAAGACGCAATGATTTCTAATGCTGCAATTAATTATAAAGTAGGCGATACTCTATTGCATGCAGGTCGTGGTCAAGTAAATCTTGATAACCAAAGATTTATCGGTACAGTTGGTTGGAGACAATTAGAGCGTTCTTATGACTCTGTGTTTGTTGCAAACAATTCTATCAAAAATCTTTCAGTTTTGGCTGCATGGGTTTATGGCTTTGCAGGTGTTAGCGGGACAACAACTGCTGATACAAATACAGTACTTTTACATGCTGTATACAATGTAATGCCTGAGTTGAAAGTAACTGCTTATGATTATATGATTGCTAATACACATGACACTTATGGGTTAGCATTAACAGGTAATGTAAAGCTTGACATGGCAAAACTAAACTACAGAGCTGAATATGCTTCACAAAATGATGCAACAATGGAAAAAGGTACTCAAACACCTACTACGGGAAAAGCTGATGCATACTACTACAACTTAGATTTAGGTGCAAATGTAAATGGTATCTTAGCCGGTGTTAATTATGAATTCTTAAGTGGTGCTAATGCAAGTGGTTCTGAAACTGCATTTTCTACTCCTTTAGCAACAGGTCATAAATTTAACGGTTGGGCAGATATGTTTTTAGGTACTCCATCAGGTGGTTTAAAAGACTTTAATGTACGTTTAGGTTATACTGCAAAAGGACTTGGAAAATTATTGGCTGTTTATCATGACTTTACTGCTGATACAACAACAGGTCTTGGTACTGATGATTTAGGATCAGAATTTGATGCTGTATATACAAACAAAATTCCTGGTGTTAATAATTTAACAGGTCTTTTAAAATATGCAGATTATTCAAAAGGTACAGCTACAGGATATACAAATGATGTACAAAAAATCTGGGTTGGTTTAGACTATAAATTCGCTCTAAAATAAAAAGCGAGTTTCATTCCACAAGCAAAGCTTCTCGGCTTTGCTTTAAAAAAAGAGTTTCTACAAATTTCATATTAACTCCAAGCTTAGATAAATTTCTATTTATCTAAGCACTTTTCTCACATACATTAAACATTAAATCTAAAATGCATAATATCACCATCTTGAACAATATACTCTTTACCTTCAAGTCTCATTTTTCCGGCTTCTTTTGCTTTTGCTTCACCGCCACATGATACAAAGTCTTCATAGGCTATAACCTCAGCACGTATAAAACCTTTTTCAAAGTCATTATGAATGGCTGCTGCTGCTTTTGGAGCTGTTGAATTTTTACGGATTGTCCATGAACGAACCTCTTTGACACCTGCTGTAAAGTAACTCATAAGACCAAGCTTGTCAAAACCTTTATGTATGATTTGCTCCAAACCTGATTCTTCTACTCCGAGTTCATCTAAAAACTCTTTGGCTTCATCATCTTCAAGACCTATGAGCTCTTCTTCAACCTTTGCACAGAGTTTAATAAGTTCACATTTATTTGCCTCAGCATGTTCACGTAAAACTTTTACATATTCATTGTCTTCTAAGAGACCGTCTTCATCAGTATTTGCACCGTACATAATTTCTTTATCTGTTAAAAATCTTACTTCATTGTTTAATTGTCTGTATTCATCAGAGTCTGCTTTTTCAAAGTTTCGTGCTAAATTACCTTCACCTAAGAACTCTAAAAGCTCTTCCGCCGTTTCTAAAACAGCTTTTGCCGATTTATCGGCTTTTGCCTGTTTTTTCAGTCTCTCTATTCTGTTTGCAAGTACTTCAATATCTGCTAAAATTAATTCACCTTCGATGATTTCAACATCACGTAAAGGGTCGATACTTCCTTCATTGTGAACAATATTTTCATCTTCAAAACATCTTACAATTTGAAGTATAACTTCTGTTTCACGAATGTTTGAGAGAAACTTGTTTCCAAGACCTTCACCTTTGCTCGCACCTTTTACAAGTCCTGCGATGTCGACAAAATCAAGTGTTGAGTATTGGATTCTTTCCGGGTTGACGATTTTTGCGAGTTCATGTAGTCTTTTGTCAGGAACAGGAACGACTGCTTTGTTGGGTTCTATAGTGCAAAATGGGTAGTTAGCCGCCTCCGCGTTTTGTGCCTTTGTTAATGCATTGAAAGTTGTTGATTTACCGACGTTTGGAAGCCCGACCAAGCCTATTGCTAATCCCATGATAACCCTTTATAAATATTTTTTGCAATTATATCGTATTAAGTTTAAGGTAGAGACTTCTAGCTCTTGAGAACCCAGGTTTCAACCTGGGCAGTGCATCTTTAAAGCCTAAAAGGCAAGGTTAAAACCTTGCTTCCGAAGGACGCTTGATTTTTTAATATTACATTATTTTAGTTATACTTTTGTACTTTTTAAAAAGGATTATTTATTATGAGTGTATTTTTAGAATTTGCAATGTTTCCGACATCAAATGACTGCCGTGAGGGTTCAAGTGTTTCAACACAGGTGGCAAAAATTATAGATGCAATAGAAAAGAACTTGGGTAGAGAAGTTCAAAAGTAAGCTTTTTGCTTACTTTTTCTTCTTTTTGCTATTTTTAGATTTTTTTTCTTCTTTTTCTTTTTTGTTGTAACTTTTGATGTCTTTTTTTATATCCTGCTTGAACTCTTTTTTTAGTAGATTTTTTAATTCCTTTCTGGCTATTTTTTTTACTTTTTTCTTGTCTATCATTTTGTATCCTTTAATTTAATATGTAGTATCTTAAGCTACTCTTCCTTATGTTTATATAAAAATAAGTTAAATGGCGTGGATAATACTCATCATACGCTTATAGTGATCCCCATGCCAATATATGCGATGGCATTTCGGACAGGTTTCAAATTCACTAAAATAGTATTTCACTTTTGGAGGCAGTTTGTCTTCAATTTCAGCTTTTTCTATTTTTTTTAGAGTAATATTGCAGATAAGACAACGGCTTGTAAGTTGGTACTTTTTGAGATGAAAATGATTTTGGAGTGCTTGCAGTTGTGCTAAATTGCTAATGGGTTGAAGATAAAAGCTAGGAGATTCTTTTCTCTCATGTAGGGCTCGGTCACGTGTTAAAATAGTACGCGACTCTGCTCGAGCCAATGCAATTAAATCATTATCATCAATTGAGCTGAAATAGAGCGTATCAAACCCCATAATTCTCAGGTATTTTGCAAGTTTTCCTAAGTGACAATCAGCGATGAAAGTCGGCGGTTGTTTAGTATTCATGAGATATTATACACAAAAGAGAATTAAAAGCACTCAGGTGATATACTCAAGTTTATGAACCGTTTATTTTTAGCTTTAAAAGTGCATCTTGATAATTATGAAATCATAAAGTCTAATTTTTCAAATATTTTAAGAGGAAAATGGACGCCAGAAGAAAATTTGCATATTACGATTTGCTATTTTGGAGATAAATTCAGCCTAGATGAATTGCTAAGTAAATTGCCATTATTAGTGGAAAATATTCCTCCTTTAACATTAGAATCATTGGATGTTTTCACACATAATAAAATTTTATATGCAAAAACAACGAGCAAAGAATTAGAACGCATACATTTAAATATTTGTAAGTCATTAAAATTAAAACAAACAAAATTATTTATTCCTCATGTTACTCTGATGAGAGTAAAAAAGATAAATGATACAAAAAAATTTCAGCATGTAATGCTTACATACAGGGAAAAATATTTAGGCAGCGTTGACACAAGTTTTCAACTGATGCAAAGTCACCTGCATCCGGATGGTGCAAAATATGAATGTATCAGCAAAATAGAAGAAGCCCACAAATAGGACTCCAACTATATTAGTTCACTTCGTTACGAACAATTTGAACCGCTTTTACCATATTTCTCAAAGATGGCTTCACTTCTTCGTATTTGCGGGTTTTAAGTCCGCAGTCAGGATTTATCCATAACTGCTCTTTAGGCAGAACTTCAAGCAGTGAATAGATTTGTGTGACAATTTCTTCTACACTTGGAATACGTGGTGAGTGAATATCATAAACCCCGGGGCCTACTTCTTGTTTGTAGCCGACTTTTGCAAAGATTTTAAGCAGTTCATTCCCGCTTCTGGCAGTTTCTATGGATATGACATCTGCATCCATGGCTTCAATTGTAGCGATGATGTCATTAAACTCGCTGTAACACATATGGGTATGTATCTGCGTCTCTTTACGTGCAGAACTGACAGCAAGTTTAAAGTCTCTTACAGCCCAGTCTTCATACTCTTGCACTTTTGTTTTTCTCAAAGGATAGCCTTCTTTAAAAGCAGCTTCATCTACTTGAATCATCTTAATGCCTGCTTTTTGCAAATCATCTACTTCATCACATATCCCAAGTGCAATTTGCTTGCTTACTTCACTTCTTGGCATATCGTCACGTACAAAAGACCAGTTTAAAATTGTGACAGGACCCGTGAGCATACCTTTCATTATTTTTTTAGTTTTGCTTTGTGCGTACGTTGTCCAGTCCACAGTCATTGGCTTTGGACGAGATATGTCACCGTAAATAAAAGGCGGTTTTACACAGCGGCTGCCATAACTTTGCACCCAGCCGTTTTGACTGAATCCATAACCATTGAGCTGTTCTCCAAAATATTCGACCATATCATTTCTTTCAGGCTCACCATGTACTAGAATCTCAAGTCCGCACTCTTCCTGAAAAGCCACACAATCATCTATATATTTTTTCATTTCATTTTCATAGCTTAATTTGTCTAAATTCCCATTTTTATATTCACGTCTGGCATGCCTTACTTCCGGTGTTTGAGGAAAAGAACCTATAGTCGTTGTCGCAAGCGGCAAATATTGAAGTTTCTCTTTTTGTATTTTGATTCTCTCTTCATAGTTTCCATTACGTTGCAATTTAGTGATGTTTTTTACTCTGTTTTGAACATTCTCGTCATGGATGAGTTTTGATGTTTTTCTTGAACTGTTTGCTGCTGTATTTTTTTCTAAAGCAGTAATTTCATTTTCGTTCAAACTACTTTTTCCATGGAAGAAGAGTTTTGAAACTAAAGCTATTTCATTAAGCTTTTCAATACCGTAACTCAGCCAATTTTTTATCTCATGGTTCATTTTTTCTTCATACTTCAAACTAAAGGGTACATGTAATAATGAACATGATGAGGAAATTAAAATATTTTCCTTGTTTACATGTAACGCTATTTTATCAAGCAAATGTATTGTTTTTTCAATATCATTTTTCCAAATATTTCTACCATCTACCACACCTGCAATGAGTGTTTTGTTTGAATTTGCGATGAGTGCGAGTGAATCAAAGTTTTCTTCGCCGTATAAAAAATCAAGACCAAGCGCCCAAACAGGTGTATTGACGAGTATTTTAGTTGCTTCGCATGAATTTTCAAAATAGGATACTACGGCAATTTTAATGTTTGAAGATACATTGGAGAGTTTGTCATAAGTCGGTTTTATAAGACTGAGTACTTTTGTATCAAGGTCTTTGGCAAAAATTGGTTCATCTATTTGCACTGTAACTGTGTCATCAAGTTTTGCCAATTCTTGTAGAAGTTCTTCATAAACAGCTAAAACTTTAGAATATAACTCGTAAGTATCTCCACCGTCAACTCTTTTGCTGAGTCCTAAAAATGTAATAGGTCCTATGACATTAATCTTACATGTAAGCCCGTGTTCTTGCGCCTCTTTATACTCTGCTATGATTTTTTTTGCATCTAAAGAATAGTTGTCTTGCAGTGATAATTCAGGAACTATATAGTGGTAGTTTGTATTAAACCACTTTGTCATTTCCATAGCAACGGCTTCTTTGTTTCCTCTTGCCATTGCAAAATAGAGTTCTTCATCTTTAAGGTCTGCAAATCGTTTAGGTACGGCATTAAGCGTTACAGCCATATCGAGCATATTGTCATATAATGAGAAATCATTCGTGCTGATATGTTCAATACCTGCATTTTTTTGATAGTCCCAATGTTTTTGTTTGAGCTCTTTGGCTACTTTTTGAACCTCTGTAAAGTCACTTTTTTTTGCCCAAAAATTCTCAAGTGCAAATTTTAGTTCTCTTTGTTCTCCAATTCTTGGAAATCCTACTATATACGTATTTTTTGACATAACTATATCCTTTGTTTTGTGTCATTTCTGACAATAATTTTTATTTGTTTTTGTAAAGTTTTTTGATTTTTTTCGGAAGCAAGGTTTTAACCTTGCCCTTAGGCTTTAAAGCAATTTAGCCTAGACTAAAGTCTAGGTTCCGAAGAGCATTTAGTGCTTGAAAATCTTGCTTCCGAATATATTAAAGGGATAGTGAAAGAGGAGGGTGTACACCACTACGGCGAAATGCGAAACATACAGTGTAAAAAGGACATCTCGGAATGTAGTGGTTGAGTAAAACCATCAATTTTGATTTGATGGTAAAAAAGAGATGACAGTGACATGGTTTTGAGCTGTTAAATAATGCTAATGCAGTTGCAATAAACAGTTCTTTTAATGACATCTTCTCTCCTTTTTTAAAATTGTTTCGAAATTATATCACAATTATTTTATGCTCTTTAAAAATTCACTCATAAAACGAACACCGGCACCGGTTCCTCCATATACATTCACGTCCCATGGACTCTCAGTATAAGCGCTTCCGGCTATGTCAAAATGCAGCCATTTGTTTTTGTTTTCTTCTTTTATAAAGTTGTCTAAAAAAAGTCCTGCCGTAATAGCTCCACCGTATGGTTTGTTTGAAATATTGCAGATATCTGCAATTTCACTTTTAAGCTGTTTTTTCAGGTATTTGTTGAATGGCAACGAAGCTGTCAGCTCTCCGGCTCTGCCTGAAGCTTTTGAAATGTCATGTCTTAATCTGTTTGAATGTCCCATTACTCCTGTTGTGTATTGTCCAAGAGCAACCATACATGCACCTGTAAGTGTTGCAAAATCAAAAAGGTAATCAGATTCTACGTTTTCCTGTGCATAATCAAGTACATCGGCAAGAACCAAACGGCCTTCTGCATCTGTGTTTCTCACTTCAATAGTATCTCCTTTACGAGATGTTAACACATCATCAGGCTTGTAGGCATTACCGCCTATCATATTTTCAACGGCTCCTACAAAAGCATGCACTTCAATATCAAGTTTTAATTCGCTTACTGCTTTAATGATGCCTAGCACTGCGCATGCTCCGGCTTTGTCCATTTTCATAGTTACCATAGAAGTTGCAGGTTTCAGGCTGAGTCCGCCGCTGTCGTATGTTAAACCTTTTCCAACTAAAGATATGATTTTCTTTGGATTTTTTGGTTTGTATGCTAAATGAAGAAGTTTTGTATCATAATATGATGCACGTCCGACTGCAAGCATCGCCTCACATTTTTCTTTTTTCAGCTCTTTTTCTCCTAAAATGGTACACTCAAGAGAATTTTTACGTGCTAATTTTTTTGCTAGTTTTGCAAAAGAGGGTGGGTTTAAATCATCCGGCGCTACATTTACGATGTCACGTGTATAGCATGTTGCATCAGCTATGATAACGGCTTCTTCAAAAGCCTCTTTTAGAGCTGCTACATCGTTACATGTAAGGTAAATATTTTTTAGTTTTGATTTCTCTTTTTTTGTTTTATATTTGTTAAACTCATATCCGCCGAGTACTATTGCATCTACGACAGCTTTTATACTGTTTTTCTCAACCGCAATACTTGCAGATTTATAATTTGATGTTTTGAGAGATTTTATTGCTGCTGTAGCAGCACTGCGGATATTATCACTGCTGTTGTCTTCAATACCGCACATAAGTAAGTTCTTTTCATATAAAGAGCATATACTGTCTTGTTTAGCTTTGAAACCTGCTTTGTTAAGCAGCTTGTAGGATTTGTGTGAGCCTAATTCCTTGCTAGTAATAAATTCTACAACTAAATTGTTTGGTGCGTCATATGCTTGGGAAGCGATTAATTTTATATTCATAGTGTTCCATTTCGTAAATTTATTTTTTATATCATAGCAAAATATTAGCAACAAAGAATAAAATGGCAAATTTAGGATAAAATATTTATATGGAAAAAAAACAAATTTTAATACTAGAAGTGAATCAGCATAATTTTGATGTTTTAAATACATTGCTTGTACAGAATGAGTTTACATGTAAAGCAGTCTTAGATATAGATGCGTTTAATACAATCAAAAAGAGTATATTTGATTACAATCTTATCTTGGTAAATGTGAGTATTAATTATTTGAAGCCCAATGAAATTATATTTGAGAGTGAATTTGATAGTTCTGTGAAAATTCCGACTATCTTTTTAGACAGTGAAGAACTTTACTCTAAAGATAAACTTCGTGAATGTTTTGAAGCCGGTGCCTGTGATTATGTTAAAAAACCTTTTGAATCTTTTGAAGTTGTCAGCAGGGTTTCATATCACTGTGGAGAGTTTTTAAAAATGCAAGAGTATAGATTAAGAATGGACAAGCTTGCTAATCTTGCATCGGTTGACCAACTCTCTAAATTAACATCAAAAATGCAGATGCAGGCTATACTAAAGCACCAAATAGATTACTTTAACCGCTATAAAACTGACACAACTATTGTCTATTTTAGTCTTATAAATATAAATAAGATTATAGGCATGTTTGGTTTAAGCCGTGGTGAACAAATTATATCAATATTTGCAAAAGAACTCAAAAATTTAATTCGGGCATCAGATGTTTTGGCTCGATGGGAAGGATCTGATTTTATTATTGTACTTACAAATACCAGTGAAAAAGCATCAGAAGCTTTCATTAAAAAAATCAGTGTTGAGCTTTCAAGGATAGAAGCATTAAAAGATCTAAATCTTGAAATTGCTTTTGGCATTACAAGTTTTATGGAAGATGATCAGATGAAGGTAGTGATAGAAAGAGCTAAATATGCCCTTCATGAAGCAAAGCAACAAAGATATGGAAAAATCTTTATTGCTTAGAAGAGATATTATTTAATCAAAGTGTAGAATATTTTTAGCCTGAATCATATCTTTATCACCACGGCCTGATAAATTGACTATGATGAGTTTTCCCTCAATGTTTTTCATTTTTTTCAAGTATGCTACGGCATGAGAACTTTCAAATGCAGGAATTATTCCCTCTTTTTGAGAAAGCCACACAAAAGCATCCAAAGCTTCTTGGTCAGTTACATTGTCATATGAAACTGATTTATTGTCTTTATGAAAAGCATGTTCGGGTCCAATACCCGGGTAGTCAAGCCCCGCACTGATAGAATGCGCTTCAAGAACCTGTCCGTCTTCATCTTGAAGTAAATAACTCATTTGACCATGCAAAACACCCGGACGTCCTTTTTCTAAAGAGCAGCCATGCTTGTTCGTTTCAATACCTAGGCCACCGGCTTCGATGCCAATACATTGTACCTCTTTATCTTCTAAAAAGTGTTGAAATGTACCTATAGCATTACTACCGCCGCCTATGCAGGCTATAACATAATCCGGTAATCTATTTTCTTTTTCCAAAATCTGCGCTCTTGCTTCCCAGCCGATAATTGCCTGAAAATCTCGTACCATCATAGGATAGGGGTGTGGACCTGCAACCGTTCCGATAATGTAAAAAGTATCTCTTGCATTTGTAACCCAGTGGCGGATGGCATCATTCATGGCATCTTTTAATGTTTTACTGCCGCTTGCAACACTGTTTACTTTTGCACCTAAAAGTTTCATGCGAAACACATTGAGTTCTTGTCTCTCTACATCTTTTGCACCCATAAATATTTCACATTCTAAGCCAAGAAGTGCGGCTATAGTTGCAGTTGCGACCCCATGTTGTCCTGCACCTGTTTCTGCTATGACCTTCTTGTAACCTAACCTTTTTGCCATTAATCCCTGTGCGATTACATTATTTATTTTATGTGCGCCGGTATGATTTAAATCTTCACGTTTGAGGTAAACCTTTGCACCGATTTCTTTGGAAATATTTTCGGCATAAAAGAGAGGACTCGGACGACCTACGTAATCTTTCAAATAGTAGTCTACTTCTTTCCAAAAATCTTCATTAAACCGAATAGCTTCATACTCTTCTTTGAGTTGAAGCAGTGCCGGCATGAGTGTTTCAGGAACATAACGACCGCCGAAAATTCCAAAATGTCCATTTTCATCAGGATCATACTTTGAAGGAGTGGGAATATACATTATTATTTAACCTCTATTACTGAATAAACATCAGTTTTGTCTTGTAATTTTTTTATACCGTCTAGGAATGTGAGTCCTAAAATAAAGCAGCATTCTACACACTCGGCACCTGTTTGATTTACGAGTGTTGCTGCTGCATTTGCCGTACCGCCTGTTGCAATTAAATCATCTATCACAAGTACTCTTGCACCTTCTTTTTCTCCAAAAGCATCTATATGTACTTCTATCTCATCTATACCGTATTCTAGTGCATATTTTTCGCTGATAGTCGTGTATGGAAGTTTGCCTTTTTTGCGAATAGGCACAAATCCAAGTCCGAGCATTTGTGCAAGAGCTGCTCCAAATATAAAACCGCGGGCATCAATACCGGCAATATAGTCAAGATTGTACTCTTTATATCTTTGGTATAAATGGTTCATCAAAACACCATACGCTTCTTTATTATTTAGTAAAGTAGTGATATCTTTAAATACAATGCCAGGTTTTGGAAAGTCTTTTATATCTCTAATTGAATTTTTTATGATTTGTTTTTCAGTTTTACTCAGTGTTATCATTTTTATCCTTTATAAAAGCGCATCAATGCGACCCTCTAATGCATTGATTTTTGCATTGAGTCTGTCTACTTCTAGTCTATGTTTTGAGTTTCTCTGTTTTAAAACTTTTAACTCGTTTCTCAGTTTTGTCAGTTCTTCGCTTAATATATCAACATTTCCAAGTGCACGTTGGAGTTGGATTTGGTACTTTCGTATCAAAATTTCCGCCTCTTGAAGCGTTAATTTCATCAAATCATTACTTCTTTGTTCTTTGTTTGTAATACTTTTAAAGTAAAACATTTTTACAAACAGGTATATAGAAACAATGGAGAGTATTGTTAAAAGTGACCATTCCCAAAACATAAAATTTCCTTTATTTTTTAATCAATCTCGATTTTTGCCACTCTTTGAGTATGACGACCGCCCTCAAAACTGCTGGCAATCCATGCATCTATTATAGACTCGGCAACACCTTTTCCGATTATACGTTCACCAAAGCATAAAATATTTGCATCATTATGCCCACGGGCTACAATAGCCGTATATGCATCATGGCAAAGTGCAGCACGGATTCCGTGATGCTTATTTGCTGCCATGCTCATACCGATACCACTGCCGCAGATTAAAATACCTTGTGATTTTTCATCTTCTAAAACGGCAGTTGCAACTTTATGTGCATAATCAGGGTAATCCACTCTGTCTTTTGTAAAGGGGCCAAAATCATGAACTTCATGCCCTTTTGCTTTTAAAAGTTCAACTGTCCAGTTTTTCAACTCTAAACCTGCATGGTCTGTGCCTATATAAAATTTCATCTTTTCTCCTCCTATGATAATAACAAATGTATAATTGCCTGTACCGGCATAAAAAGTACATATTGATTTAATGGTGTCATTAAAATTATAAGTACAATGATAATTCCATATCTGTCATATTTGTAATAAAACTCTGCAATGGAATTTATTTTATATTTTAACGCAAGATGCATTAAAAAATGCCCACCGTCAAATTGTGGAATCGGAAGCAGGTTAAATACTCCTAAAACAATGTTAATAATAAGCAGTTGATATACAAATATATATAAAAATATATAAAAAAGTGAGTCAGCTGTTGTCGGTGTATGCATTGCGGTTAGTGCGATGGCAGCAAAAGCTCCCATCGTAAAATTATAGACTATGCCGGCTAAATCTACTTGTATTGCAGCATTGTAACCGCCTCTGCTGATTACGGTAAAGGTATTAATAGGAACAGGCTTAGCCCAGCCAAACAGGATTCCACCATCTGAACCAAGGAGTATAGGCAGAAAGTACATAGTAGCGGGAACAATGATAGTCCCTACCAAATCTATGTGAGATATTGGGTTAATTGTTAAGCGACCTGCATTTTTAGCTGTCATATCGCCGTACATGTAAGCAACCCATCCATGCATAATTTCATGTCCGATAATTGCAATAGCAAGTGCTAAAACAGCAGCTGCTATTTTAAGTATATCAAGTGAGTCCATAATATTCTTTGTCTTCTTTTTCTCTTTCTTGTATAGCTTTTTTTAAGTGCTCTGGTTTTTCTAATTCAGCAGGAGTTTTTCCTACTCTATCCCATCGGATTTTGTAGTTTTTGTCAATAGAAAAGTAGATAAACCAAGGTGTACCCTCAATGTTTTCATAAGGAACACTGCCCCAAAAACGGCTGTCATTTGAATGGTCTCGGTTGTCACCCATCATAAAATAGTGATTTTTTTCAACTTTAAGAGGGTTTACATAAAAAATCTGGATTGGAAAACGTCCGTTGTTTATGATCTTTGGGTCATGATGAATGCCAGGATGTTTTTTCATATAAGGATCTTTTACCCATAATTTTTCATTATAAACAGCTATATCATAATGTTTATAATTCTTTTTAATCCACTCATCACCCTCTTTAAAGTGAATAAAAAGATTTTTATCTGCCACAAAAAGTTCGTCACCGGGAAGTGCGACACAGCGTTTTACAAAATGCTGTTTAATGTTGCCTGGGTATCTAAATATTACAATATCGCCGCGTTTTGGAGTGTCTCCATCGACAATTTTCAGCTCTTTGCTCCATGGAATGATAGGAATTTCCAAAAATGGAATATAGGGCATAGGAACACCATAAGCAAATTTTTTAGCAAAAAGATGATCTCCTATTAAAAGAGAATCTTTCATACTTCCACTAGGAATTCTAAAAGCCTGTGCAATAAAAAAAATAACAAAAAGAACAATGACAATTGTTCCGGTCCATGAATTTGACCACTTGTAGGCTTTGTGTAAAATTTTCTTCATTTAGCGTTTCTTCTGTGCATTAAGTTTTGCAGCTTTGAGGGTATTGCTCAAAAGCATGGCAATAGTCATAGGTCCGACTCCGCCTGGAACAGGCGTGATATATGAGCATTTTGGAGATACATTGGCAAAATCAACATCACCGACAAGTTTGCCATTGTCGGCTCTGTTAATTCCTATATCTACTATTATTGCACCATCTTTGACCATATCTTCTTTGATTAAGTTAATAACACCGACACCGACAAGAATGATATCTGCATTCAAAGTGTGTTTTTTCAAATCATCTGTAAAAATATGACATACTTCAACAGTAGCATCTGCATTGAGTAAGAGTGCCGCCATCGGTTTGCCGACAATATTTGAAGCGCCGACAACGCAGCAGTTTTTACCTTTTACATCTATATTATATTCACTTAAAAGCTCCATTACGCCCAGTGGTGTACACGGAACAAAACCGTCAAGATTTGTCACAAGACGACCCACGTTGTAAGGATGAAAACCATCAACGTCTTTTGCAGGATCTACAAGCTCAAGTATTTTTGTTGTGTCAATTTGTGGAGGAAGAGGCAGCTGTACGAGTATACCGTCAATATTCGGGTTTTGATTCATCATCGTGATGGTGTTTTCTATCGCATCTTGTGAAATGTCTTGGGGCATTTCATGTGTTACTGAGTAAAAACCGACTCTGTCACATGCTTTTTTCTTCATATTTACATAGGCTTGACTGGCTGGATCTTGTCCAACCAATATAACTGCTAAACCAGGTGTCAGGTCAGTTTCGGCTTTTAATTTGGCAACTTCATTTGTCACATTTTCTTCAATTTTTTTTGCGAGTGCTTTCCCATCAAGAATCTGCATTTAAACCTCTTAAATAATTTTTTTGATATTATAGCGTTTTAAAATAATATTAGGCTAATAATGAAATATATACTTTTTTTAATAACTCCATTGCTTCTTTTGTCCTCAAGTACCTTTATAACACCGATGGAATATGCCTCACAACTTTACAAAAATCCAAGGGGAATAGGCTGTCAAAGCTGTCATGGAGAGAACGGTGAGGGAAAAGTCATAGCAAACTATGTGCATAAAAAAAAGAAAAAAAGCTTCGTCGGTCCGCAAATTAACAATATCGGTTTCAATGAATTTTATCGAGTTCTCAATCAAAGGAAAAGAGGTATGCCAAGATATTTTTTAACTACCCAAGAAATCAAGGCACTTTATTTATATCTGCATAAAAATGATAAGAAGAAAAAAAATGTTAAATAAAATAGAAGAAGCATATAAGAAGAGAGATTTAGCTGCACTAGATGCTTTGGCAGTTCCGACATTCCGCCAGATAAACAAAAAAAACAATTTTAAATCAGTGTTGATGCTCTCTTGTCATAATATTAAACATCTTTCTAAAATAGAAAGCTTGGAAGCTGAGTGTATTATGCTTAACTTGGAAGATGGTGTAAGCAAAGAAGACAAACCTTTTGCGCTTGTTTTGGCAGCCATTTTTCTTTCACAACTTAAAAAAAGTGATAAAAAACTGGTTGTACGGGTAAATGCCTTAGATGAAGGCGGTTATGATGAAATCACTTATCTGAATCAGTTTATGCCTGATGCTATTCGTGTACCTAAAATTAGAAACAGCGATGAAGTAAAAAATGTACTGGCTCTTTTGCATGAAGAGATAGATTTACACCTTTCTATAGAAACAGCAGAGTCCTGGCATAATCTTTCAACCTTGGCAATAAATAAACGTGTAGGGGTGTTTTATTTGGGTATTTTAGACTTATTTGCAGATATGGGACTTTCTCAGAGTTTAATTAATTTGCAAAACCCGACTATGAAATATGTGCTTTCACATTTTTTGATTAGTGCAAAAGCGATGAAAGTGAAGCCTATTTCTTTCGTATTTCAGGAATTTAAAGATTTGCAGACATTTGAGCAATGGTTATTACTGGAAAAAGAGATGGGGTATGATGCAAAAGCATGCATTTCACCACAACAGGTTACCCTTGTTAATAAATTATTTATAAATAAAGAAGAAGATATAAAAAGAGCACAAATTATCGTCAGACTTTTTGAAATGCATAAAGACGAAGGTATAACAGGTTTTGTTGATGAAGAATATGGTTTTATTGACGAGCCTATATATAAAGGTGCTTTGAAACTTTTGCAGGCACGATAGTCTCTGTCATGTAGAGATATAATTTTTTTTAATATTTTAAGTTTAGAGTTAAAAAGTGATGTTATAATTTGAGATATGTGAAAAATCATAGGAGTTAAATAAATGAATTATAAAAGTATTAAATTCAAACTTGTTGCCCTCACAATCGTAGGGCTTATTATACTAGGGGTTTCAATATCTTTAGTCGCAATAGACAAATCGTCAAATGCCTTAGTTCAAGCAAGAATGGATCAGCTCAAAAGTGTTGCTGTCGGTAAAGCTGAAAGTTTAACAGAATATACTGATATGCTTGGCGGTCTTTTAAAGTCAATGGCAAAAGATATAAATACTGTTGAGATATTATGGGCTTTAAGTGACGGGTATGATGCTTTGGAAGATGATATCGGCAGTGATATTGACCTTGATACAGTCACAAACAGACTTAAAAAAAATTATCAGTCTGAATATATCAATAAAATCAATTTTAATTTTTCGAATGTATCTTCAAAAAGAAATGTTAATGCTTATCTTCCAACAAGTAATAATGCAAAATTGGCACAAGAGTTGTATATAGTAGAAAACAAAAATCAAGAAAAAGATAAATTCAGTCAAAATAAAAAATATAAAGATGATTACTCCAAAGAGCATGCCCTGTATCACAGAAAATTTAAAGCTATTGTAGATCAATTTAGAATGGATGATGTCATATTGGCTAATGCTGAGGGGAATGTAGTTTATACAACTGCTAAAAATAAAGATTTTGGTACCAATCTTCTATCGGGGCCTTATAAAAACAGTGTTTTGGCAACTATTTATAAAAAGGCTGTAAAAACAAAACTCGGGCAGATTATTTTTAGTGATTTTGTTCCGTATGAACCCACTTTTAATAAACCTTCGGCGTTTATTGCTACACCATTATATTTCCATGAAGATGTTGAGGGTGTATTGATATTTAAACTGCCGATAAATAAAATCAACAACATTATGAATTTCGGCGGAAAATTTGAAGAGGTAGGGCTTGGAAAGACGGGTGAAGCTTTCTTGGTAGGAAATGATAAATATATGAAAACGAACAGCCGTTTTATAGATCAAATTCATAATGAAAAAGTCAAAATACTTAAGACGACAATTGGAATTTTAAAATTAGACACAGAACCTGTCAAAAGAGTTTTAAATGGTGAAACCGGCGTAATGATGGATGTCGATTACAGAGGAGTAGATATACTTGATGCATATACACCTGTAAACTTCTTTGGATTAAAATGGGGTGTTATTGTTAAAATGGATAAAGCTGAAGCACTTCAAAGTGTTGCCGACACAAGAAACATCATTATCATACTCTCTGTTGTCATTATCCTTATTTTAATTGTCTTGATGATTATTTTTATTCAAAAGCTTGTTATTAATAAATTGACCCTTTTACAAAATGCGGCCTATGATCTGGCAAAAGGCGAGGGGGATTTAACACAGAGTATCAGTCTGCCTGAAGGTGATGAGATGTATGAAGTGGGCAATAACATTAATGCATTCATAGAAAAGGTACGAACAACGGTTGATACTGCAAAACGCATGAGTATGGAAAATGCATCTATCGCTAATGATTTATCAAAAACATCACAAGATATTAAAGAAAAAGCTACACAAGAGGCTACTATTGTTAAAAATGTAACCAATGAAGGTGCAGAGTTGCAAAATGTACTTGAAGTTGCAATCGGTGATGCACAAAGCGTTAAAAATGAGATTGATGAAACAGGCAAACAGCTCTTAAAAGCAAATGAAAGCATCAAAGAACTCGCTTCGGAAGTTTACAGCCGTTCCCAAGTTGAAAGTGAAATGGCTGAAAAACTACAGCAGCTTTCAAGCGATACACAACAGGTTAAGGGTGTTTTAGAAGTTATATCAGATATAGCGGATCAAACAAACCTGCTTGCATTGAACGCAGCTATTGAGGCGGCGCGTGCCGGTGAACACGGACGCGGTTTTGCCGTTGTTGCCGATGAAGTAAGAAAGCTTGCCGAGAGAACACAAAAATCACTCTCAGAGATTAATGCAACGATCAGTGTCATTGTGCAGTCTGTTCAAGATACAAGTGAGCAGATGTCTGAGAATGCAAGTAAAATTGAAGAGCTTTCTACCAATGCACAAAATGTTGAAGCAGAAATAGATACAAGTGTGACATCAATGCAATCATCACTCATCAAAGTCGATAAAACAGTTGAAGGATATGTAGAAAACTCTAAAACCGTCGATCATATGATTCATCAGGTTGAAAATATCAATGAACTCTCCTCAGAGAATACAAAAAGTGTTGACGGCATCTCTAAAGCTTCTCAAAATCTTTCTCAAATGACAGAAAAGCTCAATGAACTTCTTAATGAGTACAGAACGTAATTGTTTTGTGCTTAATACCTTGCTAAATTATAATACACGTTATATCGTATAAGTGTTGTCTCTTTTGGTCTTGGGTATCTGCTGTAGGCATATTCTATAGTTTCTCTGGTTGTATCATCCAAGACATAGTATCCGCTTTTTGAAATGAATCTAAAATCTGACATATCTCCGTTTGGGTGCAGATAAAATTCTATGATATTGCTTCTGTTTACATTTAAATCACGCGGAATGTTTACCCGTGCAACGCGGTTAAGTACCTGTTGTGTTATCCGTCTCATAATTTCTTGATTGTCTAAAATGTACTGCTGTTGTCCGGGGGTAAGTTTACCGAACTCATCACCGTAGAGCTTTTTAATATTTTGAGAAATATTACTGTTGTTGTGAGCTGTTTTTTTCTTAAGATTTTTTTCTTCTTGAGTGGATTTATCTTCATAGAGCCATGAAAGCTTATTTTGCTTTTTTTTCGGTTTTTTTATCTCTTTTGGTTTGGTCTTTTTTTCTAACGGAATATACATTTTTTTATTTGGCAGAGGTTTGACTTTTGGCTTTTGAATGCTTTTCTTTACAACTTTTTGGACTGTTTTTGGCTTATTTAATTTCGGCTTTCTCGGTGTTTTTTTCGGTTCATATTTTACAGGTTTTTGTTTTACTATTTTTTTGAGTTGTGAGCCTTTTGGCATAGGCGGAGCGATAGGAGAAGGTTTTACCTTTTGTTTTGTCAAGCCTGATTTTTTATGTTTTTTGGGCATCTCTTTGAGCGATATTTTTATTCTTTTTTCTTTATGGATTGCTTGTTGTTTGATATCAGGCGTTAAAGTCCACAAGATCCATAAGAGTAAAAATATGATTACATGTATCAGTAATGCAACAAAAAAGGCAAAAGAAGATCTATTCAAAAATAATCCATTTATTATATTTGTGAGATTATATCAAATCAATATTAATAGTACTTAGATATAATTATAAAAAAATAGATACACAAGGTTACAAATGAATACAGAGGCATCAAAAAAAGCATTCCAAGAAGCACAAAGTTTAATCCCGGGAGGCGTTGATTCGCCGGTAAGAGCATTTAAAAGTGTGGGTACGACGCCTATTTTTATCACTGAAGGCAAGGGCGCATACCTTAAAGATGTAGACGGTAATGAGTATGTTGATTATGTGCAGAGCTGGGGACCTTTACTATTTGGTCATCGTGATGAAGCCATAGAGGCTGCTGTGATTGATGCTGTAAAACATGGACTGAGTTTCGGTGCACCGACACTCTCTGAAACAGAACTTGCAAAGCTCGTTGTTGCATTTTTTGACTCAATTGACAAAGTGCGTTTTGTAAGCAGCGGAACAGAAGCTGTGATGAGTGCGATTCGTCTTGCCAGAGGCTTTACAGGGCGTGATGATATTGTAAAATTTACCGGATGCTATCACGGACACAGTGATGCACTTTTGGTTGAAGCAGGAAGCGGTGCGGCAACTTTTGGAAATCCATCAAGCCCGGGTGTCCCGGCTGACTTTACAAAACATACGCTTTTGGCTGAGTATAACAATATCGAAAGTGTCAAAAAATGTTTTGCGGATTCAGATAATATTGCCTGTGTTATTATAGAGCCTATTGCAGGAAATATGGGACTTGTTCCGGCTGATAAAGAATTTTTGCATGAACTTCGTAAAGTTTGTGATGAGCATGGTGCTTTACTTTTGTTTGATGAAGTTATGAGTGGTTTTCGAGCAAGCGTCAATGGTGCTGAATCTATTACAGGGGTGAAACCTGATATGGTAACACTTGGAAAAGTTATAGGCGGCGGTATGCCTGTAGGTGCTTTTGGAGCGCGTGCTGAAATTATGGCAATGCTTTCGCCGGAAGGTCCTGTTTATCAGGCAGGAACATTAAGCGGAAATCCTGTTGCTATGGCAGCGGGATATACAGCATTGACTAAACTCAAGAAAAATGCAAGAGTTATTGCTGTTTTAAACGAAAGAGCAAAAAGATTGGTTGAAGGCATGCAAAATGCAGCCGCAAAATACAATATACCTATGCAGGTCGATACAAGAGGCTCTATGTTCGGCTTTTTCTTTAATGACAAACCTGTAAAGAACTTCAACGATGCCACAAAGAGTGATGCGGATCTTTTTGCAAAATTTCATGCAGGCATGCTTGACAAAGGCTATTATTTTGCCTGTTCTTTATATGAAACAGGATTTATTTCCACTGCAATTACAGATGAGATGATAGAAAATACCATACAAGCAAGTGATGAAGTATTTAAGGAAATAACAAATGCCGGATAATAATCAACAAGATAAGGTGAATAGCGAAGCTAGAGAGAATGCCCTGGGGCAAGAACGTAAACCAAGAATAAAACCCATTGTAGAGGCAGCTGACAGTTTATCTTTGGGTATATCTATGGTTGTAGCGGTTTTACTGGGTGTCGGTATCGGCTGGCTGTTAAAAAGATGGACAGATATCGGCTGGCTCTTTTGGGTCGGCGTTTTTATAGGAATAGCAGCAGCAATTTTAAATGTGTACAAAGCATACTCAAAGCAGTATAAAGAGTTTGAAAAATTAGCTAAAGAAGATAGATATGCGATAAAAAAACAACTCGAAGATGACGAGGATGATGAGGACTACGGTGAAAAAAGCTATTAGTATTTTTTTTGGAGTACAAATTTTAATTTTTATTACATACTTTTATTCTCAAAAAATATTTTTAAATATTGAAATTGCATTTTTAAGCGCATTTTTGATTATACTTGGGTCATCTTTTGCCTACAGAAAAATGATACATTCAAAAATTGATTCGGGTGAATATGAGGAAGATAGAGATGTTTTAGACACGATAGATGACCCGCACGAACTCTATGACAAGGTGAATGACGAAGTCAGAGAAGGTACCCTGGGGTATGATACAGAAATTAATGATGCACCGATAGAGGAGCTGGATTTAAAACAGATAGTCAAAGAGGAAAAAGCAAAAATAAAAACATTGAGTCTTAAAAATGCCAAACACGGCATAAGAGGAAGTTTTGCTATAATGAGACTTGTGCCTTATATATTTCTTATTTTAGGCTTTATAGCATTAAAAAACAATGATGTATTAGATTTGGTATATTATCTGCCGGCGCTGCTTATCGGTATTGTTGCTGGTTCTTTAATTTCGAGAGAAGTATTTGCCTAATCAGTTATCATAGGCAGATTAATAGATATCTTTTTGCCGATATCTACATAAAAATCATACTTTTCTGCAAGCATTTTAATATCAGGAATCATAGATTTATTGATTGCATCTGCTGAAATTGCTATTGAAAAAAGACTATATTTTTTATCATTGAATTTAATATGTTCACCGACTCTGTAGAATATTTTTGTCTCTATACGTTTACTGCTTTGGCACGCTTTGTAGATGAGATTGAGTAGTTTTATAAGATTATTTGCATTAAGTATAACTTCTGGAATGGTAGGGTCATATGATTTTATAAAGGTTATTTCAGAACTGATTGAATTACTTGCGATGCACAGGTCCGTAATTGTGAAAATATTTGTTAGCTCTCCATCAGGCTTTTTGGTATTAATTTTATATGTTGGTGCCTGATATAATTTCATGCCTATTTGATCTTCATCCTCATAACCGACGGTTATAGCAAAAAACTTATATCTGCCATACTCAAGCTCTAAGAATGTAGTTTTGAATCCAAAGGTGATGTTGGCATATGTCTGTGCGAGGCTGAAAAGCTCACTTGGTTGTGCTGAACCAAGTAGAAACTGAGCTTCACTGTTGAGAGATATGATTTTTCCATTAGAACTAAATAAAATAAATGGATTATAATCATTTTCTATCCATTTTTGTTCTAATGTCATATTCATAATTATTCTTCGATATAGTTTTTAAGTTTTCGTCCAACTTTAGGATGTTTGAGCTTTTTAATCGCACTTGATTCAATTTGGCGAACACGTTCACGAGTTACACTAAGTTCCTTGCCGATTTCTTCAAGCGTTCTGTCACTTTCATCATCCATAATTCCAAAGCGGAGTTTGATTACAGCTTTTTCTCTTTCATTTAATTGTTCAAGTACTTGTTCAATTTGAATTCTCAAGTCATCTTTTAGTATCGCATCAGAAGGAGAAAGTGATGTTTTATCTTCTATAAAGTCACCAAATCGACCATCATCTTCACTTCCTATCGGTGCTTCAAGAGATATAGGTTCTTTTGTAATTTTAATAACATTTTTGACTTTTTCAACAGAAAGTCCAACTTCTTTTGCAATTGTATCAACATCGGGCTCTTTCCCGTTTTCCTGCAGGTGTTTACGCATAATTTTATTGATACGGTTAATGGTTTCAATCATATGAATAGGAATACGGATTGTTCTTGCCTGGTCTGCAATAGCACGAGAAATTGCCTGACGAATCCACCATGTAGCATATGTTGAAAATTTATATCCTTTTTGATATTCAAATTTATCAACGGCTTTCATAAGCCCGATATTACCTTCTTGAATAAGGTCAAGGAACGGCAGTCCTCGGTTTGTGTAACGCTTGGCAATAGAAACAACAAGACGCAGGTTTGATTTTGCCATTTTTGTTTTAGAAATTTCAGAAATATTTTTACCACGCTTGATTTGTTCTAAAATATCAGCAAGTTTTTCAGGTTCCATATCAAAACTGTTTTTTGAAGCTTCTTTTGTCTGTACAAGTTTCTTGATTTCCATATAAGTAGAAACCATTGTAGCTTCAGGCACCATATTTGCTATATCTTCTTTGGTTAAGTCTTGGATTTTTTCTACTAAAATTTTATGATTTGCTTTTAAAGTTGCATTAAAAAGTGGAAGTTTGTACTCTAAACGTTTCAGTTCTTTGTCATATCCTTCATCACTTTTTAGTGCCGTTTCCATTGCTTTTACCAGTTCATTTATCAGTTTAGAAGTTGGACCAAGATCAAGAAGCTTTTCTTTGAGTACAGCTTTTTTAAATGTCACTGTCAAGTAATACTGAACAGTTCCTTCTGAGAGCTCGTCACCAAGGTTCTCAGGTACTTTTTCTGCAGCTTTTACCCAGTCTTTTTTTGCTTTTTCTAATGCTTTAAAACTTGTAGAGACTTTATCAACTCTACTTTTGTCTTTTACAGAGAGTGTTTTTTCTGCTGAATCATCATCACTGTCGTCATTGTCATCGCCGTCATCTTTTTCATCTTCAAAGCTTTTAAAGAGCTCTTTAACACGTCTTTCACGGTTAATAAGAGGTTCTTTATAGTCTAAAATAAAGTCTATTAAATATGGCACAGAGCAGATGGCATCAATTATAATACTTTCACCGGCTTCAATTTTTTTTGAAATTTCAATTTCTTCTTCTTTTGTAAGAAGAGGAATTTGACCCATTTCACGCAGATACATACGAACAGGAGAATCTGAACGAGACCATTCAAGAAGTTCATGCTCTTTTAAGATGTCAAACTTGTCAGTTTCATTGTCTTCAAGCATTTTTCTTTGGGCACTTCTGCGTGCTTCAGCTTCTTGATCATTTAATTTTTTAGCATGTTCGCTAGAAGTATAAATACATTTTTTGTTTTTTTGGAGAAGTTTATAAATATTTTTTGCCTGTGCAGCTGTCGGCTGTTTGTCAAAAAATTCGATTAAAGATTCATAAGTGACGCAGTCTTTGGACTTATGTTCTTCAAAAAAAGTCTCTAAAGCTTTGTTGAGTTCTTTTGCTGTCATATGGGAGTATGCTCCAATTGAGTTAAGGTTTTTAAAAGGTGGATTATACCGAAATATTCTTAATAATTGCTTTTTATTGAATGAAATATTTTTGGAACACACTTTGCTAGTAAAATGACAAATACACAAAAACAGGGGCAACAGATGCAAACAGGCTACTATAGTTCTGCTGCTGGAATGGTGACGCAGTTTAACAGACTCGATACTATTGCAAATAATTTGGCGAATGTTAATACAAACGGCTTTAAAGAAGATCAGCTCATAGTTGGCGACTTTATGCGACTTTACAAAGAGGCCAGAGATGAACTTTCAAATGCAAACAACTCTAAAGCGGGTGCGGCATTTCTTAACAGAACAATGACAAGAGCACCGCAGATAGTGGATTCATATACAAATTATTCTGTCGGAAATATGCAGAAAAGTTCAAATTCTCTAGATTTTGCACTCTCACAAGAAGGTCTGTTTTTTGCAGTGAAAACACCTGAAGGTGTCAGACTTACTCGTGATGGTGCCTTTACGTTAAATGATGAAGGGAAGCTTATTACCAAGCAGGGCTATGAAGTGCTTCCAAGTGATTATCAAAATTCACAAGAGGGGATTAGTTTTGCGACAACAGACAGTATTATAGAAGTAGATAAAAATGGTCAGATTTTAACAAATGTTCCAAACAGTGCATCTTTAGTACAAAATAAAAAATTATTTATTGCTCAGCCTGAGAGCCTTAAAGACCTCGTTAAAGAGGGTGACAATCTTTATAAACTCGCAGACATAAATTCTCTTAAAAGTATTGAACAAAGCGGGGCGGTTCGTCAGGGTTTTGTTGAAAAAAGCAATGTCAATGCCGTAAAAATGATGACACAGCTTATAGAGACGAACAGACTTGTAGGTATGTATCAAAAAGCCATGGATACACAGATGAATGATATGAACAAAGATGCAATAGAAAAAATTGCTCGTAAAGCATAAACTAAAGGATAATTAAAGATGATGCAATCACTCTATACTGCTTCAACAGGAATGTTGGGAATGCAGACACAAATTGATACTACAGCGAATAATATTGCCAATGTGAATACTATCGGATTTAAAAAATCTCGTGCTGAATTTGCTGACTTGATGTACCATGTAATGGAATATGCAGGAACTTCAACCAGTGATACAACAAAAAGTCCCACAGGAATTGAGGTTGGATTGGGTGTTCGTCCTACAGCGATTAATAAAATATTTTCCGAAGGATCTTTAAAGCAGACCGATAATAATCTCGATTTGGCTATTACAGGGAAAGGTTTTTTTAAAATGGAACTGCCTGATGGTACGGAAGTATATTCGAAAAACGGTGCTTTTAAAATAGACCAGGACGGAACAGTTGTGAACAGTGACGGATATACATTAATACCTCAGATTGTTATTCCACCTGATGCTACAAATATTAATATTGGTACAGATGGAACAGTAACAGTAATTCAGCCAGGACAGACACAAGCAACACAAATAGGGCAGATTCAAACGACAAACTTTATAAATCCGGCAGGTCTGCATGCTATGGGTGATAACCTTTATATTGAAACAGATAGTTCAGGTCAACCGGTTGAAGGTATCCCCGGAGTTGATGGATTAGGAACGATTAGACAGGGGTTTGTTGAGCTTAGCAATGTTGAGTTGGTAGTTGAACTCACTGACCTGATTACAGGGCAGCGCGCTTATGATGCGAACTCAAAAATCATTACTACCAGTGATGAAATGCTTCAAACTACAAATAATCTCAAACGATAATAATTCCCTGAAATTGCATTGATACTTATTAATATCAATGCCGTTTTTCTCCAGAAAATCATTCTTTAATTAATTTCACATCACAATTTGGATATAATCGCAAAATTATTTAGTTAAAACAATAGGATTTTAGATGCAAAAAGCAAACATAAATGGAAAAGTTTGGAAATTTGGAAAAGATATAGATACAGATTTGATTATTGCTGCAAGATACTTAAACACTTCAGTCCCCGAAGAACTTGCAAAACATGTAATGGAAGATGCTGATCCTGAATTTGTAAATAAAATGATTTCGGGCGATGTCATAGTTGCAGATGAGAATTTTGGTTGTGGAAGTTCTCGCGAACATGCTCCAATCGCACTTAAAGCTGCCGGTGTTGCTGCTATTATTGCACCTACATTTGCAAGAATTTTTTATAGAAATGCATTTAATATGGGACTTCCTATATTTGAATTAAAAGAAGCGACTGAGATTAAAGAGGGTGATGATATCAGTGTTGATATGAATGCCGGTACAATAACAAATAAAAGTACAAATAAAACATACAATTTCACACCAATTCCTGAATTTATGCAAGAACTGATAGATGCAGGCGGTTTAATGAACTTTGCAAAAACTGAAGTAGAAGGTGAAAAATAATGAAATCATATAAAATAGCGCTTATTAAGGGTGACGGTATCGGTCCTGAGATTATTGATGAGGCTGTAAAAGTTTTAGATGCTGTTGCATCATACAGCGGGTTTTCTCTTCAATATGAAGATTTATTGATGGGTGGATGTGCTTATGATATTACAGGTGACCCTCTTCCTCAAGAGACGATTTCAGGGGCATTAAACTCTGATGCTGTTCTTTTTGGTGCTATCGGTGGAGAAAAATGGGACAATCTTCCTCGCGAGAAGCGTCCTGAGAGCGGACTTTTACGTTTTAGAAAAGAACTCGGTGTCTATGCAAATCTTCGTCCTGCCGTTGTATATGATGAACTTGTAAATGCATCTTCTTTAAAACCGGAGATTGTTCGCGGTGTTGATTTGATGGTCGTTCGCGAACTTATCGGTGGCATCTATTTTGGTGAGCCTAAAGGAAGAGATGAAACAAAAGGCTGGAATACTATGGTATATACACGTGATGAAATCGTACGTATAGCTCATCAGGCGTTCAAAATTGCAATGACTCGCGGTAAACGTGTTTGCTCGATCGATAAGGCAAATGTTTTAGATGTTTCTCAACTCTGGAGAGAGACTGTTGAAGAAGTGGCAACAGAGTATCCTGAAGTAGAACTTTCACATATGTATGTAGATAATGCAGCAATGCAGCTTATACGTGATCCTAAGCAATTTGATGTTATGCTTACAGGAAATATTTTCGGTGATATTTTAAGTGATGAAGCAAGTATGCTTTCAGGTTCTATCGGATTATTACCATCAGCTTCAGTTGGTGCTAAAATCGGTGTATATGAGCCTATTCACGGCTCAGCACCAGATATTGCAGGACAAGGGATTGCTAATCCTATTGCAACAATTTCTTCAGCATCAATGATGCTTAAATATGCGCTTAAAGAAGAAAAAGCTGCCGATAAAATTGATAATGCCATTAAAAAAGCATTGAGTGAAGGTTACAGAACAGGAGATTTGGCTCAGTTTGATGCAAAAGAAGTTTGTTCAACGAGTGAAATGGGCTCAATTATTGCAAACTATATAGAAAAATAGGCTGGTTTACTCATGCAGACTCTGACTTTAGCAAATATTTATGAACTTCAAGGCTTAAAAGAAGAAGCTCTTGAGATTTATAAAGAAGTCTTGAAAAAAGATCCAAATAACAGTGATGCTAAAATTGCTATTAGGAGATTGTCTGGTATGAGAAAAAAGTTTTTACATGTAAATACTCAGATGAAAGAGTATTTTTTGAAAATGGACACAGAAGTTGAGTTTAAAGAGTTTGAAAGGTGGTTATTAAAAGCATGGAACTAAAAGATGTAATATTATCAACACTGGCTGAAATGGAAGATGATGCACCCGTAAAGATTGTTCAAGAAATGGTAAAAGAGCCTGCAACAGAAGATATATTTGAAGAAAAGCCTCAACAAATAAATGAAAACAGTGCATCTATGGACAGTGAATTAATGTATTTAAACTCTATAAGAGAAAGACTTTTAGTGCTTTTTGAAGGTTTTCAAGCGCCAAACAACTCAAATATTGAAGCAAAAGTAGATATGACACTTAATTTTTTAGAGTATACACTGGCAACAATAGATGCCCGTGTTGAAAAATTAGAAAAAGGAAACCTGTAGATGAGTCAGTATAGGGTTTTAATAGATGCAAATGATGAAAAAGGACTTGTACATAAGGTTTCAAGTATATTTTATGGTTTTGACCTGAATATTTTGTCAAACAGTGAGTTTGTTGAC
Source organism: Sulfurimonas autotrophica DSM 16294 (assembly GCF_000147355.1). Classification (NCBI taxonomy): domain Bacteria; kingdom Pseudomonadati; phylum Campylobacterota; class Epsilonproteobacteria; order Campylobacterales; family Sulfurimonadaceae; genus Sulfurimonas; species Sulfurimonas autotrophica. The sequence goes on along the minus strand of NC_014506.1, from coordinate 1,189,076 downwards.
AAAGAGAGCAATAAGTTTTTTATGCGTAGTGTTGTTGATGGAGATGTTAATAAAAATGAACTTATTAATGCATTGACAGAGGTACTTCCTAATGAGTGCGGTATCAAAGTTGTAGAACCTAAAAAGAAAAATATAATAATTATGGCAACAAAAGAGATTCATGCACTCGGCGATATTCTTATACGTCATGAAGCGGGTGAACTTGAAGCAAATATTGTGGCAGTTATTTCTAACTATAATAATTTAGAATCATTTGTAAGTAAATTTGATATACCTTACATTACTATTTCACATGAAGGTTTAGAGCGCCAAGAGCATGAAAACAAAATTATTGAGGCTATACAAAGCTTTGAGGGTATTGATTTTATAGTTTTAGCAAAATATATGCGAATTTTAACACCGAGATTTGTAGAAACATTCGAGAACAAAATTATGAATATACACCATTCATTTTTACCTGCATTTATAGGGGCAAACCCTTATAAACAAGCCTATGACAGAGGTGTGAAAATCATTGGAGCAACAGCACACTTTGTGAATAACAATCTTGATGAAGGACCGATTATCGCTCAAGAGATTATACATGTAAACCATGCATACAGTTGGAAAGATATGCAGCGTTCAGGAAGAGATGTTGAAAAAGTAGTTCTTTCACGTGCATTAAAGCTTGCTTTAGAAGACAGAATTTTTACTTATGCAAACAGAACGGTAATATTTTAATGTCTTTTAACTTAGTTTTGGTGAATCCTCAAATTCCTAACAATACAGGTGCAATCGGAAGATTATGCGTCAATGCGGGAGCAACGCTACATCTTATCAAGCCTATCGGCTTTGATATAGATGAAAAAGCTGTCCGTCGTGCAGGACTTGATTATTGGGATAAGCTTGATTTGAAAGTGTGGGAAAATATAGAAGAATTTTTTGAGCATAATGACATTACATGTAATGCATACTTTGCTACAACAAAAACAGACAGACCCTATTTTGATGCAGATTTTAAAGAGGGTGATTATATTTTCTTTGGCAGTGAAACAAAAGGAATCCCCGAAGATATTTTAAATAAATATAAATCTCAAAACATTACTATTCCTATGACTAAAGAGGGACGCAGTCTTAATTTGGCAATCAGTACAGGAATAGTCCTTTATGATGCAATACGCCAAAATTATTCTACATTTGAGGAGGCATAAAATAATGAGCGGTTTCTTTGACACACTAATGACAATTTTGTTTGTTTTGTTTATGGTCTTTATATTTGCCGGTTATCACAAAACAAAATCGCAAGAACGTGAAAAAGACAAAGATCTCAAATCCTAAAATAATCTTTCTGCCCAGTTTTCCAAATGGCTTTCAAACTTCTCAAATAAACTTTCTGCATTTTTAATAAGTAATGACATCTTCCATCCTTCTATTGTAAATATGCACTAATATTACAATAATTCAAAAAAAACTTAATAAATATGACAAAATGCCAAATAAATTTTGACATTCTTGAAAATTTAGACTATACTATGGCATATTCAATATAAAAAGGGTTCAAAATGAATAGTTTTTTAGATATCGTTGAAGAGATTAAAAGTATTATCTCTGATGAAATTGCTCCAAAAAAGGTTTTTGACAAAGATGTTGCCGCAGCATTGGGTATTTCACAAATGAATTTTGCAACAATGAAAAAACGCAATAAGATTCCGTTTAATGAATTGTTGGATTTTTGTGCAAAAAGAAGTATATCAATAAATTGGCTGCTTTATGGACAGTCTCCTGAAAGCCTAGTAGAAGCTACAAATAAATTTTACATGGTGAAATACTTTTCTGATGTAAATGCAAGTGCAGGGGGAGGAAGCGATATAGAATGTGAAGAGATAGAAGAACTTGAAATTCCTGAGCAGTTTGTATTTATGTTAGGCGGTGAGCGAGAACTTCAAAATATTGAAGCTATTAATGTCTCCGGTGATTCTATGGAGCCTACTTTTAGCTATAATGATATTGTATTTATTAATAGAAGCAAAACAGATATTAATCGCGGCGGTATTTTTACTATAAGAACAGAAGCGGGGCTTTTTATTAAGCGTGTTCAAAAGCGAATAGACGGAAAACTTGACGTTATTTCTGATAATTCTATATATAATACGCAAACACTCGATGCAAATCAAGTTGAAGTTATCGGCAGGGTTGTCAGTCGATTTGGTGATGTAGATTAAAGGATCTTTTTGAAGTATATTTATTTATGTTTGGCTCTTGTTTTAATGAGTGGGTGTGCTTCAAAAACACCAAAGACTGCAGTCGCTGTACTGCCTCAAGTTGAGTCAGAAAAAATCGAGTTTATAAAGGGTTTTAGTGAAATTTCTCAAGATGTTTCATTTTATACTCATAATATAGATAAAGGGTATATTTCATCTTTAGATAGCTATGAAAAAATGTATTTTCAGCCATGGAATATAAATTCCATGGATATATCATTGCAAGATGCAATGTGGGCGTATGAAGCATTTAACCCAAGTAATAGCTATGGAGAAAATTTACAACCGCTTGATGAAAGCTTTTTTAACAAAATCAAAGAAAATTCCAATTTTGATGCTTATTCAAGTGTTAACAAGCGAGCTATTACACTAAAAAAACTCAATATTAGAGCTTTTCCAACAGATAAACCAGTATTAAGAGACCCAGATAAAGCTGGAGAAGGTTTTCCATTTGATTATATGCAAAATTCCAGTATATCAGCCAATAAGCCAATTTTTGTTTCACATTACTCAAAAGATAGAGCGTGGGCATTTGTAAAATCAAGTTTTGCATATGGATGGGTAAAATCACGGGATATCGTTTATATAGAAAAAAAGTATACAGATATATGGCAAGATGCCCAGCAGGTGTTTGTTACTAAAGATAATGAACCTCTCTATGCACCAAAACAAAACTTTTTATTTAAATCTACGATAGGTACAATGCTTCCTCTTATAAATGAGAATGATGAAAAGTTTCATATTTTAAGTATTGCAAACTATAAGTTAAAAGAACCATATTATATTAACTCTGTGCTATCTAAGACGAATGCTCACAATGGAATCTTGAAATTTAATGCTAAAAATATTAATCTTATTATAAGTGAACTCTTACATGTAAACTATGGCTGGGGTGGTTTATATAACCAAAGAGACTGCTCTTCAACTCTTAGAGATTTTTTTGCACCATTTGGAATTTGGTTACCAAGAAACTCTTATCAACAAAGCAAGGTGGGGAAAGTCATATCTTTACAAAATATGTCAGATGAAGAAAAAATAGTAACCATTAAACAACAGGCAGTCCCCTTTGAAACATTGTTATATAAACAAGGGCATATTGTACTTTATATTGGAACATTTAATGATAAAATCATTATTTTTCAAAATGTTTGGGGTGTGAAAACCATTAAAGATGGTAAAGAAGGAAGGTTTATAATTGGAAAAACTATTTTTAGTACGCTTCAAACAGGCAGTAATTTAAGTTCATTTGATAAAAGTGCATCTTTATTGAAAAATTTAAAAAGTATGAATATTATAACTTTTTAAATACTTAGGCTTTGATATCTAGAAGTGTACCCATCATTTCATCTTGTGTTCTTATCACATTAACATTAACAGTAGTCGCATCCTGCGCAATAATTTCATCTGGAATTTCTTTGGCTAAATCCGTTTGACTCTTTGCTGAGCCATTGCTATCAGTTTCTCTAATGGTAGCACGTACAGAATTTGAGTCATTAGACATTCTTGTGTCTTTTGGCACAAAACCATCTGTATTTACATTTGCAACATTATTTGCAGTTGTATTTAGCATAGTCTGATGAGCACCAATTGATGAGATATTATTTGAAATATTCATATGTAACTCCTTAACTTCTCATATTATAGCATAAACATAAAAGAGAAGAGCCAAAAGGCTCTTAATGAAGTTCTTCGTTAAGCTTGATTTCTCTTGTTGAGCGAGATGCAGTAATCTCACCATTTAGAGAATTCTGTCTAAAGTGAAGACCATTAAAGAAAGCTAATTGTTTTGCTTTGAAAATTTCACCCTCTATAGTAATACCTGTATTTACTTCTCTGATTTTTTCAAGTTCGGAAGCATAAATACCGACTTTTGTACCTTCAAGAATCGCTAAGCCTGCATCAATAATACAGCCGTCACCTAAAGGAATACCACAAACAGAGTTTGCGCCTAATAGGCAGTTTTTACCTATTGAAATTGGGTTTCCGTCTGTACCGCTTAATACGCCGAGAATCGAAGCACCGCCGCCGACATCAGAACCGTCTCCAACAATTGCAGATGATGAAATACGACCTTCAACCATAGAAACACCTGTTGTTCCTGCATTGAAGTTTATGTATGATGCACCTGGCATAACGGTAGTTCCCGCTGCAAGCTGCGCACCAAAACGAACTTTTGAAGTTTCAAGTATACGTGTATTATCAGCAGGAATGATATGTTGTAAAAATCTTGGAAATTTATCTACAAAATCAATATGTGGATACTCATTTGCAAGTTTTAACTCTATTTCAAACTCTCTTAAATAGTCAAGTTCTATCGGTTGGCCGTTTGACCATGCAACATTTGGTAATGCACCAAACGCACCATTAAGATTAATTTCACGTAGTCTTACTTTTGCTAAAGATAGTGCATACAGTTTGAGGTAAGTTGCTTCAACACTTTGGCATGGAGCATCTTCAAAAATAAAGCATACTTTAAATTCACCCTCAAGGCTTCCGCTGTTTACGATTTGAGAATAAAGCGCTGAAATGACCTGAATATTTTTATGAGCATCGCCATGTGCTTCATCTGAGTAAGGAGTAAAAGCATTTAAACAATCTTTTAAAAATTGTAAATTAATATCATATACTACTTCATTTTGTGTAAAGTCTATTTCAATGCCTTGATCTGCAAGTGCCTGTATAAAAATCGCAGCACTGCCGAAATTTTCATCCCAATTAATAATTGGATATGTCGCCTGAAGAGATTTATCTACATTTAACTGCCCTAAATCGACTCTTGCTATACCAAAAGCTAAAGGGTCCTTATAGCCTTTTGTTGTTGATTTTATATTTTCTACCAATGCTTTAAAAGCATCTGCTGTTTGAATAACTTCCATTGAATTCTCGCTTAATTAATTTGTTTTGCAATTATACTTAAAAACTACTAACGAAGTTTAGTATATAATAAAATAAAAAGAGAATATTGTGAATACGTGGCTTGAACTATTAAAAAATGATGATTATCTTGGTATAAAAAAATATCTTAAAAATGGTGCTGATATATCAGAGACGAATGAAGCCGGAGAATCAGTGCTTGCCTGTGCTTTAAGAGCAGGATGTGAAAAAGAGATATTGATGCTTTTAACAGAAAATGGTGCTGATATTTTTGATGTTGATGATGAGGGTGTGAGTGTTTTTGATATAGCAATTACTTATGATAATGCTTATATGGTGAACTACTTGATAGAGCAGGGCAAAGATGTTAATGATACAACAAGAAAAAGCGGTTTTACAGCCTTAATGGGGGCAGCATGTTATGGAAGAATAGAAATAACAAAAATTCTTTTAGAAAATGGAGCTGACCAAAATGCGAGAGATTCAAAAGGTTTCAGCGCCATAGACTTTGCAAGAAAAATGAACAAAAAAAGTATACTAGCTCTTTTTGATTATGATGAAAATAGTCCTAAAAACAGAGGATATGCAAGATAAGCTAGTCAAAAAACTTTCCTTGTTTTGTGTTATCTAGTGGTTTTCTTTTTTCTTTTGTAAGCCACTCTTGCAATAAGAACTCAACAACCTTGCTTAAACTCATTTTATAGCGACTACGTGAATATTTCATTGCCTCATCCCATGTACTTTTATCAATTAATAGACTTCTTGTTACTTCATCTTTGGGTTTCAATTGTATCCTTTTATGATGCCTGCAGAAGTTTTATAAAACTTCTGTAACTATCAACGATTTTTTGATTTTTTGTATTTTGTATATAAAACTCTATTGCTTTTTTTCCAAGCCTTGGAATCTCATTTTTTACGGCCCAACTACTGACTGTGCCTTCTGGTACTTCAAGGACTTGGGCAAGTTGTTTTTGTGTAATATTGAGTTCTTTACAAATTTCTTTGACAATATTTGATTTGTTTTTTTTGATTTTTTTGTTTACAGGTTGTAATTTTGTTGGTTTGGACAATTCTTGTTGTTCAACTGTGTCACAATTGTGCTCTATCCAAGAAAGGACCTCAGATGCTTTTAGAATCCAATCGCGAGAATTGAGTTTTTTAACAATATTTTCACAAAACTGCTCTGCATATTTTGTTGAAGTTTCTTTATTGCTAAGTTGATAAAGTATTGCAAAAGCAAGCTGTAAAGCTCCTTTTGATGTGTTCCCCCAATCAAAACCATTTTTGGAGTGTTTGTATATGTCCGCTCGAGTAGGTAAGTCAAGTTCTCTATATGTTACAAATTTATTGCCAAGCAAAGTTCGGTGACCTTTGAAGACATGATTATTCATTATTAATGCCATGGTGTTATTTTCTCTTATTATATTTTAAAAGTGTAATGATGTTCCTCTTCTTCTTTAAACTCATCTTTATGAGATGTGAAAGTCATACGATAAACAACATATATAAAACTAAAAAGCAATAAAAGTACCAATAACCAAACTAACATGATAAAATTCCTTGACTTATGATATTACTAAATCGGCGAGAAAAAATTTATGTTAATGTAAATGGTATATTTTTGTGAGTTAACTCTTCTTGGAACATATTAAAATATTTTTTGACTTCTTCATTGTTTGTTCCGCTAAGAGAGAGTTCTATGTTTGGTTTTTTATCTATAAAAATGGGTAAAGAAGAAAGCTCGACACTCTTTGGAAGCTGTTGCATTAGGCCTATCAGTGTATTTTCACTTGTCTTGGCCTTTAGTGTATATCTGTATTTTTGTTTAGATTTGTTAAAATATTTTTTTATAATTTCACTAACCATAGGGTGTGACATAGATGGAAATCCCGGCATAAAAAAGAATCTGTCATCTAAAGAAAATCCGGACATATTATTTACTGGGTTATGCAAAAGTTTTGCATTTGGCGGTAAATCTGCCATATGAATTCGGTGTGGAAATGCCTCATCGCCAAATTTTTCTATAATATCATGTTTAAACTTTTCATGAGTTGCTGGTTTAGAGTTTCGAAAAACTACAGATGCCACTTCTCTTGTTAAGTCATCTGGCGTAGAACCGATACCTCCAAAAGAAAACATTACTGCACTTTTATCTTCTTTTATCATTGTGTATGTACGTTTCATAAGTTCGGTATCATCTTTTATCACAAAAGAGCCAAAGATCTCATGTCCATATTTTGCAAGCTCATTTTTAAGAAACTCAAAATGTTTATCAACACGTCTACCGTTAAGGATTTCTGTTCCTATTATTACTGCATAAAAATTCATCATATCACTTTTTGGCATAATTATAGTATTATTTCATAAATAATTAATAAGGACAGAAAATGTCATATATAGAAAAATTAGAAGAACTGTTGACAAAAAGCGTTATTCCAGATATCACAGACAGATTGGATGAAATTTTTGAAGAAATAGCAGGGAATAAAGAAGCAACACAAGATGCAAAAGAAGAAATTGAAGAACTTCGTGAATTTAAATCTGATTTGGAAGATGTCGTAGAAGAGATAAAAAACGGTGATATGGAAGAAGAAGAAGCAAAAGAACTTGTTGCTGATATATTGTCCGCGCAAGAAGGTGAAGCTGAAGAAGAATTTGGGTTCGTAGAAGAAGAGTAGTTTATAGCTAAAATTAAATTCATTTGTATATAATTTCAAGAATAAATTAAAGGAAAAAAAGTATGAGAATAATTCTTTTAGGCGCTCCAGGTGCCGGAAAAGGTACGCAAGCACAATTTTTAACTAAGAAGTATAATATCCCTCAAATCTCTACAGGGGATATGTTAAGAGCTGCGATTAAAGCCGGTACAGAGATGGGTAAAATGGCAAAAGCTGCTATGGATGCGGGACAACTTGTAACAGATGATATTATCATCGGGCTTGTAAAAGACAGAATTGCACAGGATGACTGTAAAAATGGCTACCTCTTAGACGGTTTCCCTCGTACACTGCCTCAAGCAGATGCAGTTACTAATGCAGGTATTGAAATTGATGCAGTTATAGAGATAGATGTTGCTGATGAAGAAATTGTAAAACGTATGTCAGGACGACGTGCACACTTGGCAAGCGGTAGAACCTATCATGTAATATATAACCCGTCAAAAATTGAAGGTAAAGATGATGAAACGGGTGAAGATTTAGTACAACGCGATGATGACAAAGAAGCAGTGGTTCTTGACCGTCTAAAAGTTTACCATGAACAAACTGAACCGTTAATAGGTTACTATAAAGCGTTGGCGAAGAAGAATCCTAACTTAAAATACATAACGGTTGACGGTACTGCCGACATCGCCGATGTGGAAAAAGCTATAGTTTCAGAATTAGGTGAGTAGCCTCTTTTTATTCGGGTCGATAAACCCGAATATTTTCATAGCCTTTGGCATCACGCAGATACTGTGCATGTAACTGGCTCATGATGCCTTTGTCACAATAAAAAAGGTACTCTTGATCTTTTGGCAGTTTTTCAAATTCCATTTTTAGTTTATGAAACGGTATTTTAAGAGTTTTACATGATGTTTCAATGTATTCATCTTCAGGGCGAATATCAATCACCACAAAATTACCTGTACTTAAATCTTTAACGACTTCAATCGGTGCCAAATTTGCCACGTCATCCACAATTTCATCAATGTTGAGATGCTGAGCATCTTCTACAGCTTTATCAAGAACATCATAATTGAATTTTTGTGCTACTTTTTCCATACGTTTAAAAGAGCCATGCGTGATAGGATTTTGAGAAATTACACCGCAATATTCAGGCATATTTTCTGCAAAATGTCGTGTGCCTATTTCATTTGCTATTGATATAATTTCAGGCTTGTTCATCGTTGCAAGAGGACGAAGAATGAGTTTGTTTGTTACCTGATCAATGAGTGCAAGGTTGCGAAGAGTCTGACTGGAAACCTGCGCTACACTCTCTCCCGTTACAAGTGCATCTATTTCCATCGCATTGGCAACTTTTTCTGAAGCCATAAGCATCAGACGTTTAAGAGTAACACCCATATATGTCGGTGGAGTGGAGCGAAAAATTTCTGTCAGAACATCATCAAAAGGGACTGAGATAAATTTGACTTTATGAGAAGAGCCAAACTTGTTCCAAAGGTAAAGTGCAACCTGTTTAACTCCTATTTCATGAGCCATACCGCCAAGATTAAAAAAGATAAAGTGTGTTTTTATTCCTCTTTTCATGGTAAGATAGGATGCCACGGTAGAATCAAACCCGCCTGACATCAGTGAGAGTATATCTCCTTGCGTACCGATAGGAAAACCACTCAGACCTTTATACTTTGTAGAAATAAAGTTAAGCTGGTCTTGAATAAGTTCCATTTGAACTACTATATCAGGATTTTTCAGTGAAACATTTTTTGCCTTTGAATTAGCCAAAAGATGCCCGCCTACAGTTCTTTCGATGTCAATAGAGCTAAAGTCATGTTTGCCAGTACGCTTGACTCTTACAACGAAAGTTTTGTCTTCAAGTGAGTCCGCTGTAAGTTCACGAACCTTTGTTTTGATCTTTTCTATTGTATCCATACTGTCGAACTGCAAAACCTCAAGTATCTGTTCAATGCCCGGAGTATCTAAAAGTTTTTGTCGTACTTCCGGCAGAACATCCTTTGGCGTAAAGACTTCTATCTTGTCAGAATATTTTTTTACTTGGATTTCAGGGTTTATACGTTGTAAGATTGTAAGGAGATTGTTGTAAAGTTGGCCAACCATCTGACGTTTTGCAGATGGACCTTTTATCATGATTTCTGGAAAAAGTTTTAAAATGAATTTTTGCACGTTTGTAGCCTTTAGATTTTTGAATGAATAAAGTCTTCCATCTCAGAAACTATTTCTTCAATGCTGCCTTCACCTGAGACTATCTTCAAGACACCTTTTTGTGTATAAAAATCTCTGATTTGCTGCAAAGGTTCCGTGTAAACACGCATACGGTTGTTAAATACTTCATTGTTATCATCTGCACCGCGGGCACGACCAAGTACTCTATCTCTTGCAGTCTCTTCACTAACTTTGACTTCAATGACACTGACAAGCTCTATATCTTTATGCTCTTGAAGATATTTGTCGAGCTCAAGCATCTGTTCTATACTTCTAGGATAGCCATCAATAATAATAGTGTCAGTAGGGGATGATTTAATAGCATTTACAATAGTCTCTATGACAATATTTATAGGGACTATTTCACCTTTTTCGATGTATTTTTCTATTTCTTTACCACGTTGGCTGCCACTTGCAACTTCTCCGCGCAGCATATCACCGGTAGAGTAGTGTGTTATATTGTCATTGTGCTCGGCTATGAGTTCGGCATCTGTAGTTTTACCGGAGCCCGGAGCTCCAATAATTAAAAAGAGTTTTTTCATTTTTATTTTACTTGTTCACGTAGTCTTATGTGTAAATCACGAAGTTGTGTATTGTCAACAGGGCTTGGTGCTTTTGTTAACAAACAAGAAGCTTTTTGTGTTTTTGGAAAAGCAATAACATCACGAATGCTTGATTTTTTCGTTAAAAGCATGATAAGTCTGTCAAAACCTAGAGCAAAACCACCATGCGGAGGTGCACCAAATTTAAGAGCATCTAAAAGGAAACCGAATTTTTCCTGTGCTTCTTCTTCTTCAATACCAAGAAGTTTAAATACCTCTTCTTGAATTTCTTCTTTATGAATACGAATAGATCCGCCACCAAGTTCAGTACCGTTAAGAACGATATCATAAGCAATAGATTCTATCTCTTCTACGTCGTCTTTATCCGTGTCTTTTGGCATTGTAAATGGATGGTGGAGTGCTTTTACGCGACCGTCTTCCACTTCAAACATCGGAAAGTCTACTACCCACACAAACTCATAGGCATTTTCGTCTATAAGGTTCATTTTTTCATGTTCTGCTATGAAATTTCTGAATCTTCCCATGTAATCCCATACAGTTTTTTTATCACCCGCACCAAAGAATACTACATCACCGACTTCAAGTTCTGTTCTTTCTATAATAAGCGCGATATCTTCTTCACTAAAGAATTTAGTAAGTGGACCTTTAAGACCGTCTTCTTTCATTTGGAAGTATCCAAGACCATGTGCACCAAATTTACGGACATAATCTTCAAAAGATTTCATTTCACGTTTTGAAAATACCAAGTCAGCACCAGGAACTTTAAGCGCTTTAATACGGTTTACATGTGGCTTTTTAGCGATATTTGTAAAGATTTCATTATCGCATCTCTCAAATATATCGATAACATCTACCATTTTAAGGTCGTATCTTAAATCCGGTTTGTCTGATCCATACCATTCCATAGCATTTTTATGGGTGATACGGTTAAAAGGAGGTTTAACATCAACACCACAGGCACCAAACATAGCCACTAGCAAATCTTCAGCAACTTTAATGACATCTTCTTGGTTACAAAAACTCATCTCGACATCTATTTGAGTAAATTCAGGCTGACGGTCGGCTCTTAAATCTTCATCACGGAAACATTTTGCGATTTGGAAATATCTGTCAAAACCACCAACCATTAAAAGCTGTTTGAAAAGCTGTGGTGATTGTGGAAGTGCATAAAATTCACCGTTGTGTACACGAGAAGGTACTAAATAATCTCTTGCGCCTTCTGGTGTGGATTTAGTAAGAATAGGTGTTTCAACTTCTAAAAATCCGTTCTCATCAAGAATATTTCTTGCGGCAATTGCTGCTTTTGAACGTAAACGAAATACCTCAAACATATCAGGGTCGCGAAGTTCTAAATAACGATATTTGAGTCTTGTTTCTTCACCGACATTTTTATCACCGATTACAAAAGGAACCGGTGCAGATTTGTTTTCTATTACAAGATCAGTCACTACAATTTCTATAGCACCTGTTTTTAAGCGAGGATTTGTAAGGCCTTCACCGCGAAGGCGAACTTTTCCTTTTGCTATTAAAACGTACTCGTCACGAACATCGTTTGCAACTTTGTGTGCCTCTTTTGAATCTTCAGGGTCACATGTAAGCTGAATAAGCCCTGTTTTGTCACGTAAATCTATGAAAATGATTCCACCGTGGTCACGATAGTTATTCGCCCAACCAGTCAGTACGACATCTTCTCCAACATTTGTTTCATTTAAATCTGTACAGTAATGAGTTCTCAAAATATAGAGTCCTATATAAATAATTTTCGTGATTATATCGAAAATATAGTATAATTGACAAAATATTCCCAATAAAAGAGCAAACTTTGCAAAAAAAAATAATCAAAAAAATTGGTGTGATTTTACGCCCTTCTACACCTGAACTAAAAAAAAGTTACTATAAGCTTGAAAAAATTTTTTTAAAGTATGACATTGAAGTAGTGGTTGAGAGTATCAGTGGCGGGATGATTGGTGTTATGGGCATGGAATTTGACTTGTTGTGCCAAAACTGTGATGCCTTGGTTACACTTGGTGGAGACGGAACACTTATTTCGACTGTTAGGCGTTCTTTTAAGTATGATATTCCTGTTTTTGGTATTTATGCGGGAAATCTTGGTTTTTTAGCAGATATCAATCTTGATGAGTTGGATGCTTTTGTAGCTAAATTGGTTGCAGGTGATTACCGAGTTGATGAACGCTCAATACTTGAAGCTCAGTTTATACAAAATAAAAAAGAAGTGATATTATATGCTTTTAATGATATAGTAATTACTCGCCCATCTGTTTCAAATATGATTCATGTAGAAACTTTGGTTGATTCAAAAGCTTTCAATACCTATTATGGTGATGGTGTTATTGTCGCAACACCGACAGGTTCGACAGCTTACAACCTCTCAGCCGGCGGTCCGGTACTTTTTCCTCTAACCAATGTATTTGCACTTACGCCAATCTGTCCGCACTCTTTGACACAAAGACCTGTTGTTCTTCCGGGAGAATTTTCCATAGAGATGAAAACACCACAGGATAAAGCACTTGTCATTATTGATGGTCAAGACAAACTTGAGCTTGAAAGCGGACAAAGCATACATATACAACTGGCAAAAAATAAAGTTAAACTCATTCATAGAAATGAGTTTAACTATTTTGATGTTCTTAAAGAAAAACTTAATTGGGGAGAATAATATGCTATTTATTCATCTTCTATTGTTCGTGCCGACGGATTTGCCAATAATCGCTCAACAGGAATTGGCATGCCAGTTTTTTCACAAATACCGTAAGTTCCTGATTTAATACGTTTTAAAGCATCATTTATATTCAGAATTTCAGCTTCTAATTTATGTAGAATTGTTTGATCTATTTTATTTTCTATTTGAAGTTCTGCCATATCTACAGTATCATCAATTTCATCTTCTCTCGCAATTGTATTAACTTCATCTTTAATGATTTTTAAATTCTTTTCAATTTTTTCTTTCTCTTTTTTGAGCATTGTTTCAAATTTCTTGAAATTCAAATCTTTACGCGACATTATAAATCCTTTTCTACTTATAATTTTTAATACTAATACATTGTAACACAAATAACTCTAAAATACATAATTTTTAATTAAAAAAATTTTAGTTATGAAAATAATTATATCTAAATCTAATAAAGATATAATATGGCTATGAAAATACTTATAAATTATATATTTGTCATATTTACCATCCAAGCTTCCTTGTTAGCTATGCAAAATCATGCCGTAGTTTTACAGTATCATAGATTTGATGAAATGAAATATCCCTCTACAAGTATATCTATGGAACTTTTTACACAACAGGTAGAGTATTTGGTAAAAAATAATTATACTGTCTGGCCGCTTTCTAAAATAGTTAAATATTTGCTGGAGAAAAAAGAACTTCCTGATAAAACTGTCTCAATCACCATAGATGATGCGTATCACAGTGTATATACAAAAGCCTATCCCTTACTCAAAAAGTATAAACTCCCTTTTACTATATTTGTGAACTCTGCGCCTATTGTTCATGAGTCTGTACATTATTTAACCTGGGATGAGATGCGGGAGATGGGAAAATATGGCGCAGAGTACGCAAATCATACCTATTCGCATCAGTATCTTGTACGAGACGGCATAAAGAACCCTAAAAATTATAAAAAGTATGTTACAAAAGAGATTGAGATGTGCGAAGTAAAAATAGAAAAAGAGCTTGGTAAAAAAGTCTGTACTGACCCAAAAATACTGGCTTATCCTTTTGGTGAGTATGATGTGAGATTAATGAAATTAGTAAAAAGTTTAGGCTATGTGGGTGTCGCGCAAAATTCTGCTCCGATTTCACGTGAGAGTAATTTTATGGCTTTGACAAGATTTCCAATGTCGGGAGGTTTTGGAGAGATGGATCAGTTTGTATTGAAAATAAATACACTGCCTTTACCATTAGAGAGTATTTCAAACAAAGATACACTTCTTGACAAATCAAACAACCCGCCTTTTTTGATTTTGACATTGAAAAAACCACTCAAAGATTTACAGTGTTTTACATCTGATGGAAAAAAAATAACCATGCAATGGCTGACTGAGACAACAGTAAAAATAGAATCAGAATTGCCTTTACTTTATCCGCGTAACCATTACACCTGTACCGCACATGCAAAAGGTAATGCATGGTATTGGTACAGCCATTTATGGATTGTGTTGAAGTAAAAATTTACTCTGTAAACGCAGCACTCATATAGCCGACAACTTGCGATTTGTCTCCGCTTGCATCAGCACTGGTTCTATAATCAAGCAGTGTCGGTTTTAGTCCGTTCTCTTTTGCCGCTATAAGCATTGCTTCAACGCCTATTTTACCGCAGGCTTCACAGCCTTGATGTAATTCAGTCGGGTTAAGCTTTGCTACTGCTTCAAGACAAATGCTGTCAAGCTGATTAGCTTTATCTATGTCATAATAATGACTCAAATCCGTACTAATGACAACAGTAGTATCTTCATCTTTTAAAAGATAATTAATGACTTTTCCTAAATTGACCGGGTCTTCGTTTCCATAAACAAGCTCTACAACAGAAGCATTTGGCAGGTAATTTTTTACAAATGGCATCTGTACTTCTGTAGAATGCTCTGAATGTGCATCTGCTTGAAAATGTAAGTCAAATTTTTCTATCAATTCATCTGCAAGCTTTTTATCTATGGAGAGATTTCCAAGTGGTGTTTCATAGCTGTCATACTCGGCAACACTCGTACCATTTAAATAAACTCGATGACTCGGTCCAATAACTACTACACGTTTAGCATGAGAGTTTTTGAGCAGTCTAAAGGCTATATTCGCCGTAAATGCAGAATAAACATACCCTGCATGTGGTACAATAATAGCTCTTGGTTTTAAATTTAATATAGCTTCATCTTTTATAGACTCATCTATTATTTTATTGTAATGACTGAACATTTTTTCTATTTCTTCTTTACTTGCCGGATAAAACTGCCCCGCAACCGCATCTTTTCTTATACTCATTTCCATACTCCTTCTATAGCTCTGTTACATTTTGGACAATGTCCATCAACAAGAGCATTTTTCGTAACCGAATAACCGGTCCTATCTATAAGTAAAGTTCCACAATCGGGACAATATGTGTCCCCGTGAACAGGAACATTACCCATATAAACATATAATAAACCTGCTTTTTTTGCTATGTCGCTGGCACGCTGCAACGTTTGCAGTTTTGTATATTCATGGTCCTGCATTTTATAATCAGGATGAAAAGCGCTTAAATGCCATGGTACATGTATGCCAAGCTCATTGGCTATAAATGATGCCATTTCTTCCAAGTCTTTGTCACTATCATTGTCACCTTCTATTAAAAGAGTGGTTACTTCTACCCAAATGCCCTCTTTTACCATGCCTCGCAAGGTATCTTTTACGGCCTCTAGTCCACCTTTTAACACTTTTTTGTAATAAGCGTCATCCCAGCTTTTAAGGTCTACATTGGCAGCATCAAGCCATGAAGCCATATCTTTAACAACTTCCGGTGTTTCAAATCCGTTCGTGACAAAAATATTTTTCAGCCCTTTTTGTCTTGCTATGACACCGATGTCTTTAGCATAAGGGTAAAATATAGTAGGTTCATTATAGGTATAGGCAATGGAAGAAGCTCCATTTTCTATAGCTAAATCGACCATTTTTTCAGGGGATACTTCTATACTGGTATCTACTGTATGCTCTTGCGAAATCTGCCAGTTTTGGCAAAACGGACATTTGAAATTACACCCGACTGTTCCAAAGGAAAGGGCAGTAGTGCCCGGCAGCAGATGATATATCGGTTTTTTCTCAACAGGGTCAAGATTTATAGTACTCGGATGCCCGTAAACAAGAGTTTTGAGTTCCCCATTTTCATTTTTATTGACTCCGCATACACCCACTTGCCCCTCTTTCATTTGACAGTAATGCTGACATAATAAACATTTAATTTTTTCTTTTTCTGGTATTGTTTCATAATAATTCATTTTAGTCTCCTGAAGTTAAGTCACTTTACTATAAGTGACTCAACTTGTAGGCATTTTAACTAAAATTTTTAAAAAAGTCAAATTTATTAATTTTAGATTAAGGAGACAATTTGAAAATGCGGGTTTTTAACAGAAGCTTCAAGTGTGGCGATTTCATCAAGTACAATCAATTTTTCATTGTTATCGATCTTTACTTTGATACATTCCTGATGATTTTCATTACGAGCGGTGTCAAGTGCTTTTGCTTCAACAACAGTGCCCGACTTCATCGTTAGTTTGACAGGATAGCGGTACATACAGGCTATCTCTATATAATCATATAGCTGGCAGCTAATCACTTTTTTTTCCTTTTTTATTTTTTATCAACTCAGTTAAGGGCGAACTGCTTGGGTAAAGAACTTTAGCAGATGGAATATCTGCTGCTGCAGGGTCTAAATGCGAATCTTGGTCATCAAAAAATATATGTGGCTTAAAAGCTTTTAAAAATCTGCTTTTTTCCAGCCCTCCAAGAAAAAAGGCCTCATCAACATAAACATTCCAATCTCTGAGTGTTTTGATGACTCTCATTTCAGCAGGGCTGTTTCTTGCCGTCATTATTGCCAGCTTAACAGGCGAAAGTTCAATACGACCGGGTAAACGCTCTTGCATTTTCGATAATTTAATCAATAAATTTGCATGAGGTCCACTTGCTAATGGTGTGTCTTGCTTATTGTCTTCATTGGCATGAAATGTCGAGAGGCCTTCTGTTTGATTGACAATTTCACTCTCTTCATTAAATATCACGGCATCAGCATCAAAAGCAAAACGCACCTGGTCTTCATCTAAATGTTTAACTGCTTTGGGCGGAGCTTTAACAATTGCTGCGGCACATACATTGCTGTCGATAACTTTTTGGGCATCACTCTCATTTGTAGTTAAAAACAAATCTACATAAAAAGCTTCAAGATAATCAACATTGGATTCGCCTGCCGTAAATGCTGATCTGGAAATCTGCAAATTTCTTCTTCTTATTTCATTAAGCACTCTAAAACCTGTTTCAGGGCTGTTTCTCGACATAACAATAACTTCAACTATAGGCGCTTCACCTTCTTTTTGGAACTTATTCAGGTTGAGCAGTGCTTTTACCAAAGGCATACCTGTACCGTCTGCTAAAGGCTTTTCTTCATTTTTGAGCATATATTTTCTATATTCTTCAATCGCTGTTTCAGGATCTTTGTCAATTTTTTCTTTAAATATTTTATCTGCTTGGGATAAATCAAATAACGCAGTAGCTGATATTCCTATAACAAGTGATTCCGATAAATCTAAGGGCATTATTTTCCTTTTGGTATTTTTATTACAAAGAGCCTAAATTAAGCTCAAGCCAATTTTACCGCTGTTGTAGTCTATCGAAACAATTTCAATTTGTGGCAGATATTGATTGAGTGTCAATATTTCCAATGGGTGTTTGACTCTTTTTGTACTCATTTTTGAAATATGAATCAACCCGTCATTTTTAAGGCCAATATCTATAAATGCTCCAAAGTCAGCTATATTTCTTACTATACCACTAACAAAACTTCCCTCTTTGAGCATTTTAATATTGCTAAGACCTTCTTTAAAAGGAATGTCAGGTAAATCTTCTCTGGGGTCAAATCCAGGCTTTTGCAACTCTTTGATAATATCTTGCAGAGTTTGTACTCCAATATCCAACTCTTTTGCTGTTTGACATACATCCAAATTATCCAGGTTCATATTTTGTAGATATAGAGCCGCTTTATAATTTTCAGGATGTATTCCGGTATTGTCAAAAATATTTTTGGAGCCTTTGATACGAATAAAACCAACTGCCTGCTCATACGCTTTTTTTCCCAAACCTTTTACGTTAAGGAGTTGGCTTTTTGTTGTAAAGTTTCCATGCTCATCTCTGTAGCTGATTATATTTTTTGCTATTGTATTACCGATGCCGGCTACATGTGTAAGCAGTTGGGCAGATGCCGAGTTAATGTCTACTCCTACACGGTTGACTATATCCATAGTTGTGTCATCTAATCTTTTTTTGAGTTGTTTTTGGTCTACATCATGTTGATACTGCCCGATACCAAGAGATTTTGGGTCTATTTTTACAAAAGTTGCCATAGGGTCACGCAGCCTTTGTGCTATAGAGATTGCTCCTCTTATAGTTACGTCCAAAGCAGGGTATTCATCTTGTGCCAGCTTGGAGGCACTGTATACCGAAGCACCTGCTTCTGATACAACCGTATAACTAAGATCGGCATTTTCTTCAGAGTTGAGTCTTGCAAAAAATTCCTGTGTTTCTCTTGAGGCTGTGCCATTGCCTATAGCTACACCTGTTATGTCATACTTCTTTGCAAGAAAAAGCACTTTATTTTTTGAAGAGTTGTAATCTTCTTTAGGTTTCGTAGGGTAAATTACGGCATGTTCAAGGTAGTTGCCGTTTTCATCTATGACAGCGAGCTTGCAACCGCTTACAAATGCCGGGTCAACGCCCAAAATAACTCTGTTGGTTACCGGTCTACTCATAAGAAGCTGACTCAAATTTTTTCCAAAAACAGATATGGCCGAAGTGTCTGCTTTTTCTTTGAGCTGGGCATGTACTTCTCGCTCCAAAGAAGGATAAAGCAGCCTTTTAAAACCGTCTTTGTAAGCTTCAAAAAGCAAAACAGAACTGCTTTTTGCATTGCTTGGAATTTTGTATTGTTTGATATTTTCAAAAATTCTGTCTGTGTCTATAGTGATTTTTACGCTTAGTTCTTTTTCTTTTACGGCTCTCATAATAGCTAAGTATCTATGAGACGGGATGTACGCGACCTTTTCACTTTTATCTGCAAGATTTTTATAACTGCCCGCAGGGTCAAAGGTCTTTGTTTTTTTAGTTTCAAGATTTCCAAATCTCAGTATAGTATTACGAACAGCTTCTCTTTCACGGGGAAGTTCGGCATAGTGTTCTGCTAAAATATCCTGAGCGCCTTTAATGGCATCGGCGACAGTGTTAACATCTTTTTTTAGAAACTTTTTTGCTTCTGTCTGAAATTCTTTCTGAGTAAGTCTGGCAGTTTGCAAAGTATTTGCCAGAGGAATCAACCCATTGGCTGCAGCAGCAGTTGCTCTGGTGTTTTTTTTCTCTTTAAAAGGTCTGTATATGTCTTCAAGAACTCTAAGTGTGTCAGCTTTTTGTATGCTCACTTTAAGAGCCTCTGTCAGTGTTGCTCTTTCTTGTATAAGACGTGAAATTTCTGTTTTTCTCTCCAGTAGTTTTTTACTACTGAGGTAAATTGACTCAAAATCACGAAGAACTTCATCATCAGCTCCTCCTGTCATCTCTTTGCGGTACCTCGCAATAAACGGAATGGTAGAACCATCATTGAGAAGCTTGAGTATGTTTTTTATATGTTCTTGTTTTAGTTTGGTCTTTTCGCAGAGCAGGGCAATGAGTGTTTGCATGGGTTAAATTCTTTTTTTCATTTTTTTATGGCGGGGTTTTTTATTTTTAGATTGGCTTGTTTGTTTAAGTGGTGTATGCGTAAAAGATTCCAATTCTTCTTGAGGAAGCTCGCATTTCATCATAAATTCTAAGGTTTCAAGCATCTTTTCATCCTCAGCACTGACAAACAAAATGGACTCGCCTGTTTCGTCCACAGCTTTAAGTGTTTCAAAATAACTCTGCGGTTCAAAAGGGAGGTCGTAACTTACTACCCTTTGTATGTTTTCAAGCTCTAACATTTCATAAATTTTACTCGTAGTGATAAGAAGGGCACTCTCATCATTGTTAAATGCAACAGAGGCCTCTTCTATTTGAGATGCTCTGTGGTTTCCGTGAATGACTATGGCATTTATATTTTTTTGTTTGAGGTGGGTGCCAAGAGTATCAGCTGCTTTTTTACTTTTACATGTAACTACTGTTTTGAGAAGTGAGTTTTCTTTGAGAAAAAGCTCGAAGTGTACAGGTTTGTCATGTTGTTCTACAAAAAAAACCAGTTGCTTTGTGCGGTTGCCGATACTAATGTTGTCATAGTATTTTTTTTGCGGTTGTGAAGTCTCTTCGCTCATAAAAAAATTCCTTAATTGTTTGAGCGAATTATAGCGTAAGCGGAATTAAGTGCCAGAGTTGGTTACAAAAGTAAGTTAGGTATAAATCCGACACCAATAGTTAATCCTCCTAAAATAATGAGTGCAAGTGCACTTATTTTTCCGGCTGAGTTTTTTGAAAATATATATGCATAAAATGCTTTGAGAATATTGTTGCTTCCTGTCGCTATTAAAATAGCTGTTGTTGCCGACTCCACAGTTACATTAAATTTTGAAGAGAGAATAGAGAGTACAAATGGGTCTATATCTGTGAAACCTACGATAAAAGAGAGGATGTTTAATCCTAAATCTCCATAGTTTTTCAATACAAAGTGTGTGATAGTCGCCATTGCAATAAATAAAAATGCAAAGAGAAATGCTGTACTAAGTTCTAATGGATTTTTATCTTCAGAATCTTCAATGTCCTGTTGTGCAGTTTTTTTGGCTTTATTGTAAAAATAGATAGAAATTACTGCAGTAAGTAAAGTCAATGCTATAAATGGAAGTGCTAAATTTGAAGCAATTTGAAAATTGAATGCATATGCAATACCTAAAAGGCGGACATACATTAAAGCTGTTGCGATAAGAATAGAGGCAGCAAACAGGTAAGGAGTAGAATTAGTGGCTGATTTTTTTGCAAGCACAATAGTTGTTGCAGTGCTTGAATAGATTCCTCCAAGTATTCCTGTGAAAAAGTATCCTTTGTCTTTAAAAACATATTTTTTTAAGACATATCCAACATACGAGAAAAGTGAAACGACAACGACAGCCAGCCATACTTTGAAAAAAGATACTGGTATAAATTCGGAAATTTGTGTTTGTGGCAAAATAGGTAAAATGACACCGCTCAGAAGTAAAAGTTTTGCAAATGTTTCTATCTCTCTCTCATCAAAGATGCTATAAAAATGTTCAAGCTTTCTGTTTATATTTGAGATAAATATGATGGCAACAAAAATAGTAAGTAAAAACCAAATATTATATTTGATAACGACAATTCCAAAACTATAAACTAAACTCGTAAGAAGAAAAAGTAAAATTCCTGTTCGTCTTACTCGAAGTTTGAAAAAATAAAAAAGAATAAAATGTGAAATAATTGCGATATAACCGACAAGATAGAGATAAATATTGATTTTGGCAAAAACATAACTCATTAGAGATATAAAAGCGTAAGTTCGGACACTTCCTATCTCTTTAGCTGAATCATTATGCATCCTATACTCTTTGATTTCAAGACCGATTAAAAAACCGGCAATGACAACGACGATAAGTTCAAGCCATTGAGCATGTAAAAATTGTTCTAGCATTTTAAATCTCCATTTCTTAACTTAATTTCTCTTAATTTGTCTTTTTTGCTTTTTCCTTTGCCTTTTACAGGGGCAGGGCCTTTTACTTTTTTAGGTGCTTCACCTGTCAGCTCAAACCCTTGTATCGATTCACGAGTCAGCTTTATATGGCTGCGTTTTTCTATAAGTTTAAAATGTTCTTGTGTTTCATGGTTTATGAAAGATATTGCTTCACCGGATTTACCTGCTCTGGCTGTTCGTCCTATGCGGTGAATATAATCAGCAGGTGAGCGTGGCAGGTCGTAGTTTATGATGCAGTCGATGTTATCAATGTCCAGCCCACGTGCTGCAATATCTGTTGCAAAAAGAACATTTATTTTTGCTTCTTTAAATGCTTGAAGCGTGTCATTTCTTATGTCTTGTTCTAAGTCTGCATTAAACGAGGCTGCTTCGATGCCGTACTTTCTAAACTTCTCAGCTATGTTGTCGGTTGCTCGTTTATTTGCCATGAAAACCAGGACTCGTTTGTATTTATGTTCTTTGAGCAGATGACGCAAAAGAGGGCCTCTTTTTTCATTGTCAACTTCTATGACTCTTTGCCTGATGTTTTCTACTGTAGGTTTTTGCTCTATGGTTACATGTAAAGGGTTGCTCATGATTTTTGAAACTAAATCCAGCATTTTTGGCGGATATGTGGCTGAGAAAAGCAGGTTTTGTCGTTTTGCGGGTAAAGACTCTAAAACAAGGTCAAGCTCTTCAGTAAAATCAAAGTTTAGCATTTTATCCGCTTCATCGAGCACCAGGTAATTTAAATGAGACAAATTCATCTGTTTTTTCTTTAAAACATCTAAAAAACGTCCACTTGTAGCCACTAAAACATCACAGCCCTGTTGAATATTGTAAAGTTGCTCACCTATACTTTCGCCACCTATGAGGCTTACTATTTGTGGTTTCTTAGCTAAATCTTTTGAGAATTCTTCAAAAACCTCTGCCACTTGAAGCGTGAGTTCTCGCGTAGGCGTCAAAACAAGGATTTTGATTTTTCCTTTTTTTGCGTTGTCTCGCTTTTGGCTCCAAAGCTGTAAAAGCGGCAGAACAAAACTTGCACTTTTTCCACTTCCTGTTTGTGCCTGTGCTATGACATCTTTGTTGTTTAGCACTAAAGGTATAACTTTTTCCTGTATGGGTGTCGGTTTTTTAAAACCTTTGTCTTGAAGTGTTTTTTGCAAGGTGCTAGATAAATTGAGTGTAGAAAAGGGCATAGTTGTTCCGATATTTATATATTTTTGTTTTTTATTATACTGTATGTTTGCCTTGAAAGAGCTACAATGTTAATTCATTCCTTTATCTTATCATAAATCAAAAAAAAAGAAATCATAAAATAGTATAATCCGGGAAAATATAAATATAGGAAAAATATGAGTGATTATAATAATTTACCACAAGGTCATCCTGTAAAGGTTTATTTGGAAGAAAATATGCTTATGCGCGAGTTAATGGCTATCATTAATAGTATAGATAAAGATGAAAACTTTGAAGCATTTAGAGAACAATTTGAAACTCTTTGTCGTGTTGAAAAACATTTTGCAAGAAAAGAGAATCAACTTTTTCCATACTTGGAAAAGTATGGTTGGACATCTCCATCTCAAAATATGTGGGCTTTTCATGATGATATAAGAGCCATAATAAAACAAGCTCGTATAGTGGTTGAGCAAAAAGAGATTACGTCTATATATATGGTGCTTCAAAATCTTTTTCATAACTTAGAACATATTATGCAAGTGGAAGAGGGACGATTGCTTCCAAGGGCTTTTGATATGTTGGATGATGCTGATTGGAGAGAAATGCGTGATGGAGATGCTGAAATAGGTTGGATGTTCGATGAAGCACCTGAACTGTATCCTCCACTTGTTGAAGACTATATTCATCCATCACAAGATACTAAAAAAAGAGATTTGCCTTTTTCACTTGATGACCGTATAGACCTCGACCAAGGACATATGTTGCCAGAGCAGATTAATTTGTTACTTAAGTTTATGCCTGTTGATATTACCTATGTAGATGAAAATGACATCGTTATTTTTTATAACCGCGGGGACAAGAGAGTATTTCCTAGAAGTGCCGGTATAATAGGGCGAGAAGTCAAGTTTTGTCATCCTCCAAAATCTGTTGATCAAGTTCTTATGATTTTACGTGAGTTTAAAGCAGGCAGACGTGATGAGGCGGAGTTTTGGATAACATTTAAGGAAAAGTTTATTCATATTCGTTATTTTGCAATACGAGACGATGATGGAACTTATAAAGGTGTTATTGAAGTTAGTCAAGATGTTACTGAAATTAGAGCTCTAGAAGGTCAACAAAGACTGCTAGACTGGGAGTAAATAGTTTTTAACGGTCTCCCAATAAATTGCCGTTAGGTAATTTATTGGCTGCTCTGTTTTGTTAGAAGTTTAGTAAACTTCTTTTCTATGAGCAATTCTAATGACAGAGATAACTAAATAGTCATTTTCTTTTAGGTATATTATTCTGTAGTTTCCTGCTCGTTTTCTAAATTTACCTTTGTGTTTTCCTTTTAGCTGTTTGTCATTTGAAAAATTTCCAGGGACCGTTCAAAAATCTCTTATAATACAAAAGAGAGAATTCAAGTAGCATATCGACAAAAATTCTGAATCTATTCAAGCTGAGTAAGATTGTGACACAGTTGGATAGCTACACGTAAAACTTGAGTGGCAACAAAGCCAGTTATAACTAGGCTGTATTAAAGAGACGAAGTAATGTGTAGCAGCTCATGGAGTATAAAACTCTAATCAATGAATTCTCCTAATTAGGAGGAATACATGTATAATTTTATAGGGATAGATGTTGCTAAAAGAACACTTCAAATTTATATTGAAGTCAATGACTCTTCTGTTGAGATAAATAACGAAGAAAAAAGTCTTAAGACATTTTATAAAACATTGAAGAAGCTTTATAAAAACGATAAACCTTTTGTTTTTATTTATGAACCAACTGCAAATTATAGTGTTGCATTAACAAAATTTTGTGCCGAAAATAATGTATATGCTTATATGGTAAATACTTTTGTTAGTTCAAACTTTTCTAAGTCTCTAGGTAATAGAAATAAAACTGATATCTCAGATGCACAGATGCTTTTTAATATGCAAATGATGATTAATAAAAAAGATATTGCGGTACCTGTAAAAAATCCTACAGTTGATGCATTAAGAGAGCTTGTGGGCTATTATCGCTTCTTACAAAAGCAAAAAGTTGCCTTTAAAAACTATAATGAAGCTGTAACTACAAATAAAAGTTCAAACTATATACTTAAAGATGTAAAGAAGAATATTGCTCGTATAGACAAGGAACAACAAGAGCTAATCAACAAAGCAAAAGCAATCATAACTAATGATGAAGTACTCAAGAAAGCTTTTGCTCATATTATCTCAATCAAGGGTGTTGGAACTCTAGTTGGAATATTTCTTTTGCATCTTTTTTTAAATTATCCCAATGCAAATAGACAACAAATTACAGCACTACTGGGATTAGATCCTATCACAATTGAGTCAGGAACTTCGATTAAAAAACGATCTCGAATATCTAAAAGAGGACTGAGTATGTATAGAGGAGTTATTTTTTACTCTATTCTTTCTACGGTGAGATTTAATGAAGAGTTTAGAACATATTATGAACATTTAAAAGACAGAAAGAAGCATACAACTTTAGCACAAATAGCAGTTATGAGAAAGTTGATTTTACTCGCGCATTCATTATATAAAAATAATGTAGATTATAATCCAGAACAATTTAAATTGAAAAAAGTAGCTCAAAAAGAAATATGTGTAGCATGATATTTTAAGTAGTTTTTAATGTGGCAACTGTGTCAATCGGGTAAAATAACAAATACTCAAGGAAACACAGATGAATATAGAAATAGATGTAGAGCAATTTGCTCGTGATATAAAAGCTGGTAAAAGTATCGGCGGAAAAGATGGAGCATTAGGCTCACTCATCAAACAACTCACAGAAGCTGCACTTGCAGCAGAAATAGATTCCCATTTAACTCAAGATCTTACGAAGAATCGTAAGAATGGTTATGCTACGAAAACTATGAAAAGTGAACATGGCGAATTTGAACTTGATGTTCCACGTGACCGTAACGGTAGCTTTGAACCAGAGATAGTGAAGAAGAATCAACGAACAATGTCAGGGGAGATTGAGGAAAAAATTCTTGCCCTTTATGCGCATGGCAACAGCTATTCTCAAATAGCTTCAATGATAGAAGATATTTATGGTGTAGGCTTTTCTAAAGGTGCTATCAGTACTGTAACAGATAAAATAATACCTATGCTTCAAGAGTGGAAAATTCGCCCTCTCGAAGAAGTATATCCCTTTGTATTTTTAGATGCTATCCATTATAAAGTAAAAGAGGATAGTAGATATATCTCAAAAGCATTTTATACAGTTCTTGGTGTTCGTGTAGATGGTAAAAAAGATATACTTGGACTTTACTTCAATGAAAGCGAAGGAGCTAAATTCTGGCTACAGGTGCTTACTGATCTTTCAAACCGTGGAGTCAAAGATATACTCATAGCTTCAGTTGATGGACTTAAAGGCTTTCCTGAAGCCATAAATTCTGTTTATCCCGATACAGAGGTGCAACTTTGCATCGTCCATCAAATCCGCAATAGTCTAAAATATGTAGGCTCTGCGAATCAAAAACAGTTTGCAAAAGAGTTGAAAAAAGTTTATCAAGCTTTTACCAAAGAAGAGGCTGAAATTGAGCTTGATAAGCTTGAAGAAAAATGGGGTAAAAAATATCCTATCGTTTTTCAATCTTGGAGAAATAAGTGGGAAAATTTATCTGTATATTTCAAATATCCTACTGATATCAGAAAGGTTATTTATACCACAAATATCATAGAATCAGTGCATCGTCAGTTTAGAACACTTACAAAAACAAAAGGAGCTTTTCCTAGCGATAATAGCTTACTAAAATTACTTTTTATGGGTATCCAAAATGCTCAGAAAAAATGGACTATGCCAATTAGAAATTGGAGTTTGACAATCTCTCAATTAGCGATCTATTTTGATGGACGGCTTGATGACGCTTTGAATTTATGATACAATTTTAGGAATTATCCGATGCTGACACAGTTGCCACATTAAAAACTACTTAAAATATCATGCTACACATATTTCTTTTTGAGCTACTTTTTTCAATTTAAATTGTTCTGGATTATAATCTACATTATTTTTATATAATGAATGCGCGAGTAAAATCAACTTTCTCATAACTGCTATTTGTGCTAAAGTTGTATGCTTCTTTCTGTCTTTTAAATGTTCATAATATGTTCTAAACTCTTCATTAAATCTCACCGTAGAAAGAATAGAGTAAAAAATAACTCCTCTATACATACTCAGTCCTCTTTTAGATATTCGAGATCGTTTTTTAATCGAAGTTCCTGACTCAATTGTGATAGGATCTAATCCCAGTAGTGCTGTAATTTGTTGTCTATTTGCATTGGGATAATTTAAAAAAAGATGCAAAAGAAATATTCCAACTAGAGTTCCAACACCCTTGATTGAGATAATATGAGCAAAAGCTTT
The DNA here is from genome assembly GCF_000147355.1 of Sulfurimonas autotrophica DSM 16294. Lineage (NCBI taxonomy): Bacteria > Pseudomonadati > Campylobacterota > Epsilonproteobacteria > Campylobacterales > Sulfurimonadaceae > Sulfurimonas > Sulfurimonas autotrophica. Next base: position 1,161,573 of record NC_014506.1, on the reverse strand, counting down.
CTTGAGTACTTCATCATTAGTTATGATTGCTTTTGCTTTGTTGATTAGCTCTTGTTGTTCCTTGTCTATACGAGCAATATTCTTCTTTACATCTTTAAGTATATAGTTTGAACTTTTATTTGTAGTTACAGCTTCATTATAGTTTTTAAAGGCAACTTTTTGCTTTTGTAAGAAGCGATAATAGCCCACAAGCTCTCTTAATGCATCAACTGTAGGATTTTTTACAGGTACCGCAATATCTTTTTTATTAATCATCATTTGCATATTAAAAAGCATCTGTGCATCTGAGATATCAGTTTTATTTCTATTACCTAGAGACTTAGAAAAGTTTGAACTAACAAAAGTATTTACCATATAAGCATATACATTATTTTCGGCACAAAATTTTGTTAATGCAACACTATAATTTGCAGTTGGTTCATAAATAAAAACAAAAGGTTTATCGTTTTTATAAAGCTTCTTCAATGTTTTATAAAATGTCTTAAGACTTTTTTCTTCGTTATTTATCTCAACAGAAGAGTCATTGACTTCAATATAAATTTGAAGTGTTCTTTTAGCAACATCTATCCCTATAAAATTATACATGTATTCCTCCTAATTAGGAGAATTCATTGATTAGAGTTTTATACTCCATGAGCTGCTACACATTACTTCGTCTCTTTAATACAGCCTAGTTATAACTGGCTTTGTTGCCACTCAAGTTTTACGTGTAGCTATCCAACTGTGTCACAATCTTACTCAGCTTGAATAGATTCAGAATTTTTGTCGATATGCTACTTGAATTCTCTCTTTTGTATTATAAGAGATTATTGAACACTACCAATTTCCATCTTGCAAATCTAAAATTTTTGTTGATACAAGCTTTTGTGCTTGAACATCTAATTTTAAAAATTCTTTTTCAGCATCTTTATCGAATGCTACTTTATACATTAATCCCAGCTTTTTTAAAAACTTCTTTGAGCGGCACAAGTGTAGTTTTTCCAGCTTTTAAATTATCAATTCTTTTATCTGCAATCATTTCATCAAGTGTGTCAAAATAAGTACTTACTGCTTTTTCAATGATATATGTACGAGAACGTTCAAGCTCAGTTGCATAAGAATCTAAATCAGTTAATAAAGTTTCATCCATTCGGATGTTAATCGCTTTTTTCATAATGTATCCTTTTGTAGATACATTATACTACATTTTTTAAAATAGTTCAATAGTAATCTAACGACTGAAGATAGCCAATAAATTGCCGTGGGTAATTTATTGGCTACTCTGTTTTGTTGGTATTTAAGCACAGTTGATTTTGTAATCTAAAAAAAGACTTTCTACTGGTATATGAAGTGCTGTGTGTAAATTTCGTATCATTTCAATAGTAAGTTTTCTTTTACGATTTAAAACTTCAGAAACTCTTGATTTGCTTCCAACAATAGCAACTAAATCTTTTTGTTTTAAATTTTCTTGTTCCATTCTAAATTTTATTGCTTCTATTGGGTCTGGAGCTTCTATCTTGTGAAATTGTTCTTCATATACTTCAACTAAAGTAGCAAGAACTTCTAACTCATCCATCTGAGGAGTATTTGGCTTTGCATTCATTAAAGTTTTAATTTTAAGGAGTGCATCATTATAATCTTTTTCACTTTTAATAGGTTTAATATTCATCTTACAAGTCCTTTATATCAATTTTATCATACTGTTTATGTGTTTCAATGAACTTTACAAAAACGATTTTTGCATAATAGTTTACAGTAACTATCAATCTGTATTTATTTCCAGAAATATTGAAGACAACTTTTTCATCTCCAATAATACTAGCACTCCTATACATTTCTTTAATTTCATTTGGATTGCTCCAATCCTGTTTTAAAACTTCTTTATGCCAAGATTCTAAAGCACTTTTACTGTCTATATATTTAGGATTTTTGTAAAAGTCTTTAAGAGTTTTCTTTGATATTATTCTCATGTAAGCATTATAACAAAGTTCCCATTAATAGAACTTAAAATTATTCATATGTATGCTAACGTTCGTCGTGAGCAATAGTTTCGCCGTAGGGGAAACTATTGCGCTCCTCGTACTTGTTATGCTTTAGAGTTTGTCTCCACCGCATTCATTAATTCTTTTTCCAAACCGAGCAGGAAAAGCTGTCATATTTAGAGAACTTACTTCATTTTGTTTTCCACTTGTCAACTTAATGACAGTCTCTTTTTCCCATCCAATTAATTTATCCCACAAACAACTACACAGGGCGTTTACTTCTTTTTCTGATGGCCTAGAATCGTAATCAAGTGTAAACTCAGGTAATGCTGCGTTTTTACACTTGACGGTAAATGGTGGAGTAGTGTGTGCACTAGACTGTTTACTAGTCTCTTTACTATTACAACCCGAAAATAAGACTAGTGTGAAAATCATAAGTGTAAAATATTTCATCATAATGAACCTTGTTAATTAATTTCGTAGCATAACGGTCAAATATAGCCAATAAGTTACCGCTAGGTAACTTATTGGCTACTATGTCTTGTTATCGTTTCCTACTTTCATAGTTATACTTGTTTGATTCTGGGTTCATTGTATTTTCAATTCCATGTTCTAAGATTCCTTTTTGTAGTGCTTTAAATATTAATATAAAACTAGGTATTCTCAATAAATTCTTTTTAAAAACTTTCTTTTTTTTACATTGCTCTAATAGTTCATATTTATCTTTTGAATTAAAAGGGAAAAAAGTTGAAACATGATGACCATGACTGTGTAACAGTTTCGCTCTTAATTTAAGAACTCTGTAAAATGTTGAAAGCAACCATCCATCTAATTCTTTCAGTTGAGCTTCATTATTAACAAGTGGATAAAAACTCATAATACCTTTAAAGTTTATTCTTTTTGTTTTCCCTTGAATATAATTCAATAAATATATATCTGATAATCCACCATATAAATATCTTCTTATTTGCATTATTGCTATTAGCAAACTTTCATCTTTAATTCTATTTGGAATGATAATGCTTTTCAGCTTTTTAGTCTTTAGTGGTTTAATTAGATTTTTATACAATAAATATGAAATTTGTTTTTGTATTCTCTTCTTTGAACTATCTTTTATCGATACATTATCTACAGAGATAGAGTATCCTAAAAAGTCAATATTATATGTTTTATTTGATAATTCTGCTGGTAGTTCTTTGCTTGTTAATAAACTAATACCCTTTGATTTTTTTGCATTTATTTTTACACCTGCTCCTGTTGAAAAATCTGTAATAATTGTAAATGAATTACAAATTTTTTCATAATCAAGTGACCATATAACTGTATCATCCGCATAGCGTGCAAATTTCAATCCTTCTTTTTCAAGATTTTTATCTAAATTCCAACATACCATATTTGCTAGGAATAGTGAAATTGATGTGCCTTGTGGAATACCTTTATCATTTTTATCAACATCTAAAAACTTATCTATTATAAATTTTTCTTCATCACTTATTATAAAACCATTTTTATCATATTGCTTTTTTAAATAGTCATGAGAAATTGAGCCGAAAAAATCTGAAAAATCAAATTCAGCAATAAATGTTCTCGAGTTTTCAGAAATATCTACCCATATATCTTGTATTGCAAAATGAACATTTCTATCATTTCTATAAGCATACGAAAATGAGCTAAATCTATGTTTATTTTTATAAAGTAAGCTATTGTAAAAGAGTTTTGAAACTGCAGCATCATGTATTTGATAGATTGTTACTTTTCTAAAGCCACCTGATTCTTTTGGAATTTTTTTTATATGTGGCTTGTTTGGAGAGTAAGTTTTATTATTAATATTTTTAATTACTGATTTAGCAATACTTTTTGCTTTTTTTCTTGTGTAAAAGGGATTGAATAATTGATTTTCAGACCAGTATATTGGTTTTTCTATTTTCTTTTCTAATTTTTCACCAAATCTTTTTTCATTTCTTTTATGTTCATGATATAGATTGTTGTGATATGCATGGTATCTTAAAATCAATTTTTCAGATTCTTGCCGAATAATATTTTCAAGTTTTGTTTCTAAATCCATAGATACTCCAAAAAAAAGCCCACAATGTGGGCTAATCATGGTCACAACCATTATAAAAGTAAGTTCTCACGGTAAGAAACATTTTGAGAAACATTTCTTCCAAAGTTTATAGTGATGAAACTATAAATACAAGGGTGACCATTCTTTCCATAAGAAAGTAAACATATGATAGCAAAAAAATATAAAATTTATTATAAGTTACAATATGACGATAACGTTTGAGGAGAGCAATAGTTTTCCCGCTAGGGTAAACTATTGGCTCCTGTGTTTTGTTAACTTTCGTCAATCTGATATCCCAACTTACGCATATCGTTAATGAAGTCCTCTATGTTTCCAACTCCCCATTGATTTGAGATAGCATACTGTTCACTTCCAACTAACACAGTTTCTCCATCTTTTAAAAAGTGCCTTGGTTGTCCATGTTTATTTGCTTTTTCAATTGCATCTTGTAAAGGTGCAAATAATCTTTGATTGGAAAAGCTTTTTCTTAGTATTTCAATGTCTGTTGGCGTATTGTCTTCAAAATATTTTTTCATTACTGCAAGAACAAATTTTCTTTTGTTGTATGTTTCATCTTGAAACTTATAGCTTGTATAATCTTTGTCCGTTTGTCGTGCTTCTCGTCATTGTTACCAATTACTCGACAATAATCTAACGCTTGTTGTACTTCAACTGGTAAGCCTTTTGAAACAAGAGAACCAATATCAGTATTGATATTTTTCCCTTTTTCTCCCAGTTCAACCATTAGTTTTTGAACTGCTAGTCTAAGTAATGCTGCAGCTGCACGAGGAGACCGTGATGCAATATCTCTAGCTTCATTGTACTCTAAAATACATGATTCTGGCAAGTCTTGGTGTGGAGGTGCAACATGAGCTTCTGATGGAACAATCATCTTTCCTTTATACCAATAGCAATATTTATAGCAATGCTGACATTGTGAATATTTGAAATCTGTATAGTGTCCAGACTTTGTTAATGTACCCCATGACTGTTTTGCATATACACTACATTGCAAACAGTGGAACTGTTCATCTTCATAGACAGGCGGATAATATTTACTCATTTATTATATTCCTTTATTCACTTAACGGGGGCGCGGGTCACTGACTCCCGAATTAAAAATTTCAATTTTTCATTTGGGTGCTCTGTGCAACCGCTTGTTATCTGGCGCTGTGCGACAGATGACCAGTGGGCGTTTAGCCCGCGCCCCCGTTATCCGGTCACGCAGTGAGCGGATAACGACTGTCGTGAGCAATAATTTTCCCGCTAGGGTAAATTATTGGTCTCCTCGTTTTTGTTATATGTTGTGCTTATAGTGAAGCTAAGTTTTGTAGTATCGTCTGTGCTTTTGTATGGTTTTTATCATATACTTCTTTTGAAAGTTTTGCATAATTTGTTGCTTTTCCAATTCCTTGAATCGCTTTAAAATTACCAATTCGATAACTTAAACTACCTTCACTCACACCAATAAGTTTTGCAACATCTTTTTTTGTTGGATATAAATTTGTATATCCATATAATGTGATATATAAAACTTTTAAATCATCTTGTTGTGTCCAATTATGATTTGCCATTTTTACTCCTGCTAATTAATTTGTGCATATAACGGGGGCGCAGTGAGCGGATAACGGTTAAAGATAGCCAATAAATTGCCGTTGGGTAATTTATTGGCTACTCTGTTTTGTTATGTGTTTAGTCATATGCTTGCTGTCTATGTTTGAAATCAACAACAGCTACAATAAGTTTCTCACCTTCAATAAGATAAAAAAGCCTATAGTTTCCAATTCTGTATCTATAGTAGCCTTCTAAATTATCTTTTAGTTTCTTTATATTTGAGCCATAAAATGGATTTTCTCTTAGCTGAGGATAAACAAAATTTTCAATTTTTGAATAAAGTTTCTTATCTATCTTTTTTTTAACTTTTTCAAAAGTTTTAGTTTCAGCAATTTGGTATTTAGACAATTGTATAGTCACCTTTTTTGAAATCTTCTAATCCATTCATAAGGTTTTCAACAAGTTCTTTATCTTCTAATATCTCATTCATTTCATCTTGTTCTACAAACTGTGATGAAGTTAAATATTGCATTGTTGCGAATTCTATGAAGTTTGATAAATTTCTTTTTTGACCTTCTGCTGCAAGTTTTATCATATCATAAATTGAGTCATCAACTCTCATTGTTACTGTTTTCATGGATAATCCTTCTTTGAATATTTATATATCTAATTATATTCAAATTTATTCATTTTGTCAATTAGTTGGATTGATACATAACGCTTGAATATAGCCAATAAATTTCCGTTTGGTAATTTATTGGCTACTATGTCTTGTTATACTTTGCTGATGATTTTCAAGAAGTCTTTTTCCGTGTATAACAGCTACAAATAAGACTGTATCTTCATTCAGCTTATAAATGAGTCGATAGCTGTAAATAAATATTTCACGAATTGTTATATCATTAGTTTCTGGAACTTTTCGACCTAACTCTGAAAATTCTTGTAAAATTTCAGCTTTTTCAAAAAACTTTGAAACTACTGATTTAGCATAAGCTGGAGAATCTTTTTCTATATATGCGGCAATAGATTCTATATCTTCAAGAGCTTCTTCAGACCATTCTAGTTTGAAAGCCATTTAGTCATTCTTTGCTTCGCATCTTGATGAGATAAAGTCTCACCATTTTCTGCACGACTTATTCCATTTTTTATTTTTTCTACAACATAAAGATGATATTGAATATCTTCATAAGTACAGTTATCAGGAAGATTTTGAATCATATCTTGTGCTTCTTGTTTGACAGCTACCATGAATATTCCTTCTTTTCTTGTATTATAGCATATTTGACTTTGAGTATAACGGTTAAAGATAGCCAATAAATTTCCGTTTGGTAATTTATTGGCTACTCTGTTTTGTTATGTGTTTAGTCATATGCTTGCTGTCTATGTTTGAAATCAACAACAGCTACAATAAGTTTCTCACCTTCAATAAGATAAAAAAGCCTATAGTTTCCAATTCTGTATCTATAGTAGCCTTCTAAATTATCTTTTAGTTTCTTTATATTTGAGCCATAAAATGGATTTTCTCTTAGCTGAGGATAAACAAAATTTTCAATTTTTGAATAAAGTTTCTTATCTATCTTTTTTTTAACTTTTTCAAAAGTTTTAGTTTCAGCAATTTGGTATTTAGACAATTGTATAGTCACCTTTTTTGAAATCTTCTAATCCATTCATAAGGTTTTCAACAAGTTCTTTATCTTCTAATATCTCATTCATTTCATCTTGTTCTACAAACTGTGATGAAGTTAAATATTGCATTGTTGCGAATTCTATGAAGTTTGATAAATTTCTTTTTTGACCTTCTGCTGCAAGTTTTATCATATCATAAATTGAGTCATCAACTCTCATTGTTACTGTTTTCATGGATAATCCTTCTTTGAATATTTATATATCTAATTATATTCAAATTTATTCATTTTGTCAATTAGTTGGATTGATACATAACGTTTGAGTTCACCAATAAATGCCCTCGGGTATTTATTGGGTGCTATGATTTGTTATGTTCTCATCTACGATTCATTAATAAAAGCTAAAAGTTCTTCACCAAAACCTGATGTAGTTTTTCCTGCACCTAGTAGTTGTAGCTTATTAAAGAAAAAATCTTTAGCATATAATTCCCTGCAAACTTGAGTAATTAGTTCTCTTACAGAATTTTACTCTGCTTGAAAAATAACTTCTACAAAAAATCCAATACTTCTTTGTCGCTTACATCATGCCAGTTTTCATACACTTGTGCGACGGCATAAAAATCAAGAGGGGATTCCAGTACCACAACTTCATCAGCCATCTGGGAAAATTTTTGTATCGCTTGTCGACTGGCCACCGGTACGGCTACGATGATCTTTTTCGCACCTCTCTTTCTGCACAATTCTACCGCTACATGCATAGTAGATCCCATTGCGATACCGTCATCGACCACTATAACGGTTCGTCCTTTTATCGAAGGGAGAGGCTTTCCTCCTCTTAGTGTCTGGATGCGTCTTTTTATCTCAAGACTTTGCTGTGCAATGATCTGTTCTATTTCTTTGTGGGATATAGATGTGGCTGCCAATTCATTGATATAGAGTGATCCATCTTCAGCTATTGCGCCAAAGCCGCTCTCTGTATTGAGAGGAAAAGGAAGTTTGCGGCAGATTATCAGTGAAAAATCGGCACTGAGCGCTTTGGAAACCTCATATCCCAATTCTACACCACCTCGGGGTATCGCCAATACTAAGGGTGCTTCTTCTTTGTATGCTTGTAATGCAGCTGCCAGTTTTCGACCTGCATCTTTACGATCTTTAAACATCTATTGTCCTTTAAACTCAAATTGTGCTAATGAAATAAAATTAAAATTCCATAATTCATGCCATAAACCAAGATTAATTCACCATTAAAATTTTGATATTTACGGTAAAGAAAAACTACTAAGAAAACACCAAAACCCTCAAGTATAGCTTTATAAAGCTGAGATGGATATATTATGCTGCGTTAGCGACAGCAGACTTTGCCTCTTTAGACATTGAGTATTCACTCATACTATGTCAATCTTAATGACACATGATTGTAAAATAGAGGATATTCAATGACTCACCCCTAAGTTTCTTTGTTTTAAGTAGGCATTGTGCCATCATGCTACACTAGTACCTTATAATTCAAAGAGAAAAAGTGCATTACTTGGGAGAAGTTTCTTCTGCGATGGCAGACCATTCAGAAAGATTAGCTGGAATATTTTCAAGTTCATTTTCGAGTTTGTCCCATTCCACATAATCGGTATTAAACCCGCTGACATCTGCGGCAGCTAGTTCAGCACTTTCATATTCACCAAGCAATTCTTCACCTATCCAAAGCTGATAAAGCAAATGACTTGTCTGCTGGATTTCAAAGGTTCCGATGTCTGCGTTGTAAATATATCTTTTCATGTAGTGCCTCCATAATTTTATATAAAGAACCTCTCTAAAACCTGAGAACGTACATGGTTTTTAGAGGTACCCTAAATTTATTTTAGCACAAACATAATACATTACGCTGAAAATTCGGTAAAAATACTCTTGACACCTAGTAAAGATAAAGAGTGAAGTATCCCTTTAGCTTTACAGTTTGCAAGAATCATTTGTGCAAAAACGATTTTCTATGCCGTCACTACCGCCAAAAGCGTTCCAGTCTATCGATGGCATCTGAGATTCATTCACAGTGGCATAACGGCTGACTTGAACTGTAAATTTGCGCTAGAAAATTTATTAGTTCCAAGGTTTTGTTAGGTGTTTATCTTAGCAACAAAACTTCTCTTTAGGAAACATTGTTTACTAAATATTTACCTTCATGTATCTGAGCTATAACATTTTGTTTTATCTTTGTAGATGAAGTAAGTGGGTTATAAGTCACTTGAATGATTTTTGCACCTTTTGATTTTAAGTACTCTTCAACAGCGATATTATGTGGTTCACTTCCCCAATCTTCTCCTATGACAAAAATATCAACATCTAATTTTTCACAGTTTGACACATATTCAAGTGTCTCATATGATACAACATCATCAACACATTTTAAAGCTTTTAACATCTCCATTCTCTGTTGTAAGGGGATAACAGGGATATTTCTTTTGTATGAGCCTACTACTTCATCAGAAGCGACACCTACCACAAATGTATCACCTAATGTTTTACAATATTCCAACAAAGCCAAATGACCAACATGTAACAAATCAAAAGTACCAACAGTATATACAGTCATAATTTAATCTCCTTTAGTTCATAACTAACTTGACACGCTTCTGCACAACAGAGTCATCAAAATATTATTAAAATTATCTTTTTGGATAAAACGAGAGAGCATTCACTATATGAAGTTAAATATAGTCTATGAGGTCAGTTAGTAATATGATTTAGGGTATAATACCATTATTATACTAAATAATTAGCATAATTTTAACTTATTTATTTCAAAGGACTTTTTTTAATGCCAAAAACACAACAACCAACTATTCTTTCTTATGTAAAAGACCTTCCAAACCTTTTATCACTCTCAGGATTAGCCTGTACACTACTTGCTATTTATTCTTCTATTTTAGGTTACTACTCTATCGCTATGATTGGAATGGTTTGGGCTGTTGCTTTTGATTGGGCTGATGGATTAGTGGCTAGAAAACTAAAAGGTAGAACAGAAACAGATGCTAAATTTGGTGGACAACTTGATGTTCTTATAGATATAGTAAGCTATGGCGTTACACCAGCCATTTTACTTTTAAGTTATGGACATTTTGAGCCTATATATCTCATAGGTGCTTTTATCATGGTAGCAGCAGCAGCTATTCGTCTTAGTTACTTTAGCACCTATGGATTAGCAGGTGGTACAAAATATACAGGTCTTGCTCTCGATAACAATAGTTTGATTTTAGTTTTTATATTTTTATTTGAAAGCTTTTTTACACATGAAGCTTTTTCCATAGTTCTATACATTAGTGGTGTTGGACTTGCCATTTTAAATGTATCTGAAATTAAAACACCAAAACTTTCAGGAAACCCTAGAAATGTTTATCTCTTAGGAGCTTATACTCTTGTAATAACAGCTATTTATGGCTTACAATTACTATAAAAAGTAATTAAAAAAAGGAAAAAAATGAGTAAAAAAGAAGATTTTTTAAAGATGATGGATTTTAGACATGCTTGTAAACTATTTGATGAGACTAAAAAAATAAGCAATGAAGATATGCACTATATCTTAGAAGTTGGACGAAAATCACCCAGCTCTTTTGGTATGGAAGCATGGAAGTTTTTGGTTATTACCAATGATGAATTGAGAGAAAAATTAAAACCATTTTGTTGGAATCAACCTCAAATTACAACTTGCTCACATTTAGTAGTTGTATTGGCAGGAATTGAAACTTTAAAAGTAGAGAGTGGAGTTGTTCGTTCACAGCTTATGCGTCGCAACATGCCAGAAGATAAACTAGACTCTTTTATCAAACTTTATGCCTCACATCTTAGTGATGTTTTAAATGATGATGATAAAATATATCAATGGAGTGCAAGGCAAACTTATATAGCAGCTGCAAACATGATGAGTGCTGCTGCATTTATCAAGATTGATTCTTGCCCCATAGAAGGGTTTGAAAAAGAGAATGTGGAGAAGGTTTTAGAGCTAGATACAAGCAAGTTTCAAGTAGCTATGATGCTCCCATTTGGATATAGAGTAAATAAACAGTCAAAACAATTAAGATCAGATTTCCAAAGTGTGGTAGAGTTTATAAATTAGTCAAGGTTTTTATGGCATTGAAAATTGATAGTTTGGATTAAGCATATTTTTATTAAAATAAGTTGCCCTCTCAAATTCAATTACATTAGTTCCTATATGAGGAACTAATGGAAACATCAAAGCTAAATCTTTAACTATCGTTTTTGATAAATTTAATTTTTGTTCAATGCTTCTACCCTCCATAATATTTGCAAATATATGAATAAAATTTTCTTTTTTATCTCCTGTCGAGTATTTTTTAAAACTATTTACTCTTACTTTTATATCATTTTTATTGAATAGTTTAGTAGAGATAGCTGATGTATGGACTTGTTTTATTACCTCATCTTCCGAGTGTAACTTTAAAATATTTTCTGAACAATCTATTACAAAGTGCGGCATAGTTTTACTCCTTTGTATTGGTTTATTTATGTGTCATTTAACGGGGGCGCGGGTCACTGACTCCCAAATGAAAAATTAAAATTTTTCATTTGGGTGCTCTGTGCAACCGCTTGTTATCTGGCGCTGTGCGACAGATGACCAGTGGGCGTTTAGCCCGCGCCCCCGTTATCCGGTCACGCAGTGAGCGGATAACGTTTATCGTGAGCAATAATTTTCCCGCTAGGGTAAATTATTGCTCTCCTCGTACTTGTTAGCTTTTCTAGCCAAGTATGTTCTTTCGTAACTTTTCAGCTAAAACATCTGCTTGTTCCATTAAGTCAAAAATTTCTTGTTTTACTTTTAAAAATGATTTGTACTCATTAGGTGTTTTTTCTTTTAAAAGGTCTAAATCTATTTCTTTTGCAAACTTCATTTGATATCTAGAAAGTAGTTCAATTAATTCATCTTTATCAAAATGTATCTTATCGTATTGATTAATAAATTTGTCAAATTCTTTACTACCTTTTTTAGAATTACAATTTTTACAACATGGTACCAAATTGCCAATTTGGTGCCCAAAACCTCTAAGCTCTCCATTCTTTACTAATCCAACAAGATGATCCCATGTTTCCGCTTCATTGTTACAGAATACACACTTTAAATCTTTATTTGGATTTTGCTCTAAAAACTCTAATGCTTCATTTATCTTTTTTTCATCATAATTATCACTTGGTGCGATTGCTGATGCAAATGCATGATTTATTGTTGTACGTCTTTTGCCATAAACTGAGTAAGTGTGTAAATGGCGTTTAATATCTTCTTTTTTCATAATGTTCCAATGTTAAGCTAACGTTTGAATATAGCTAATAAATTGCCGCTAGGTAATTTATTAGCTACTATGTTTTGTTAGTCTTATACAGTTTAAATAAATAGTTCCGGATTAGAATTTTTATCATAAATTGCATTAATTATCTTATTTTTAATTACACCATCTTTTTTCTTTATTTCCAAGTCAAGATATATTATTTTACCCATATTTTCAAATAATAAATTTTTTCTCATAGTGTCTAACTCATTATTTTTTAATTGAATTGAAAAATCTTTACCTGCTTTATTAATTAACCAAAATGTAGTTAAACTACGGCTTTCACTGGCACCTTTTACCCCATCAACCATATATAGTCCCTTTATATTTTCTGTTTCTATTACAGGTTTGATTTTTAGTTCTTTTGCTTGTTCAGATGTGATAACTTCTTCTTGAGTTTTTAATGTATTGTTTGGATATGAATAAAGAGGTTTATGTAATGCTTCTTGTTTTTTTCTATCAAACTTATTATTGAGTAGATTTTTTTGCATATCCTTGAAAGTACTATAAAGTTCTTTTTCTCTTTCTATATTTGCTATAGGTACTGTTACTTCAATTTTCTTTGTTTCAATATTCTCAAATGTATCAGCTAGTTTATCGATTGAAAGATAACCAGCGATAATAAGAGCTACTAATACTACTTGTGTGCCATTCATCTTTTGTACTCCTTCTTTTAATAAATCATTAAAGTTGTCAATCTTTTCAAAAGCGGTTTGAATAATATCACTTCCATCATCAATTTTAAATTTTAAGCTTAATGCTGATTTCTCTTCATCGGTTAAAAAAACTAAATTTTCTTTTCTACCTGTAATTGCTAAATAAGCATAAAAAACACTCTCTTGATATTCAGATAGCATTTCTATATATGGTGTCGTTAATTCACCTTTTAATATAGGGTCTTCATATAAAATTTTAAAATTTATCTTTTTTACTATTTCTTCAGCTGATATATCATTTTCAAGATAAGTTTTTAATAATTCTTCTATACTCTCAATCTCTTGTTTTTTCATGGACACCCTTTTAATATATTTATGTTTGTCGACTAACGGGGGCACGGGCTAAACGCCCCCGTTATCCGGTCACGCAGTGAGCGGATAACTATTTATTCAACGGACATTCTATCTAAAACAGTTTTATAAATCAAATTTAACAAACATTATATTTGCATGTTAATTATCAAAATTATTGCATTTTGTCATATTTTCGATAAATATTTTAAATAATAGCTATTATACTTAAAAATAAAATGTGTTTTTGTTCTAAAAAAAGCAAATAGTAGAACAAAGTGTTCGTTGATTTTTTGATTATTCTAATAAAAACACATTTAGTTCCTTAAAAAGGGAGGTATGTTTTGAGTGCAAAGAAAAAATTGCTTGATATCGTTCGTGAAAAAATTCGTTTTATGCATTATAGTATTTCAACCGAGAAAACTTATATACATTGGATAAAGCATTATATACTTTTTCATAACAAAAAACACCCTATAGATATGGCAAAAAAAGAAATAGAAGAGTTTCTGACCTTTTTAGCTGTTAAAAAACAGGTTAGCCCTACGACACAGAATCAAGCATTTAGTGCCATTTTATTTCTTTATAAAGAAGTGTTAGGGCTTGACACTGTAGAATGGAACATACAAGCTTTACGAGCGCAAGAGAGGAAGCATATTCCAGTTGTACTTACAAAAGAAGAAGTACAGAAAGTTTTACAAAACCTCACGGGTATCTATAAATTAGTTACAACTTTGATGTATGGATGTGGCTTACGTATGAGCGAGGTATTAAATATACGTATTAAAGATATTGATTTTGGATTTAACAAACTTTACATTTGGGATTCCAAATCATTAAAAGACAAGACTATACCTTTACCGTTAAAATTAAAAGAGGAACTTTTAGTTCAAGTACAACGAGTACAGGATATACATGTAAAAGACCTTGAAGATGGCTATGGCAGTGTTTATTTGCCTTTTGCATATGAAAAAAAGTACCCAAATGCAAAATATGAAACAAAATGGCAGTTTTTATTTCCGATGAGAAATATTTCTAAAGATCCTAGAAGTAATCTAAAAAGAAGGCACCATATCCATCCTCAAACGCTCGGACGCAATATTAAAATCGCATCGAAAAAAGCAAATCTAAATAAGCGGGTGACTTCGCATATATTTAGGCATAGTTATGCAACTCATTTATTACAGACCGGCATAGACTTAAGGTCAATTCAAGAGCTTTTAGGGCATAAATCTGTAGAAACTACTATGATTTACACGCACCACACTTTCGCTTTAGCGACGGTGGTATCGGCATTTAGTGCCAGACACGTTGTAAGCGAGATGAACAAAGCAAAACTCATAAGTCCATTAGACTTTTAAAAGGCAAAGAAAATGATAGAAAGATTTTACTTAAAAGATTACTTGAGTTTTAAAGAGACAGAATTAAATCTGCAAAGCGGATTGATTGTTTTTACTGGACCAAGTGGGAGCGGGAAATCTATACTTATGGAGTCTATTTTAGCTTCTGTGGGTGGAAGCTCTTGTGATGCTGCTTTGTGCGAGTCTTGTGTTACATGGGATATTGATGAAGAGAGTACGAGCATAGATAATGACGATGTCAATGTATTTAAGCACATCAAAAAAGAGAAATCCCGTTACTTCATAAACAATCAAAGCCTTTCCAAAAAGTCCATTTCTGCAGTTGCTTCAAATTATTTGAGGCATTTGAGTTTGAAAGATTTCAGTGATTTTGAAAATGAAAATCTGCTTGGCATTTTAGATAAGAGAGCAGGGGCGAAGTCTCAAAAAGTTGCGAAGTTAAAAGAGAGCTATCAAAAGAGCTTTTTGGAGTACCAAGAGGTAAAAAAAGAGTTACATGTAATAGCTGAGGAAGAGAGAAAAATAGTTGAACTTAAAGAGTTTGCAGCCTATGAGATAAAAAAAATACAAGATATAAATCCGACTGCCGGAGAAGATGAAGAGCTTTTGCAAATCAAAAAAGAACTTTCTAAAAAAGAAAAAGTTTTAAGCAGTATAGAGTCTGCGAGTGAAATTTTCAATTATGAGCATTTGGTTTCTTCTGCATTAGAGGCTTTGGATGAGCAGAGCAGTTTTTTTGATGATGCTATGAATGAGCTTCGAGAGATTTTTGAAAGTGCGCAAGAAAAATTTTGTGCACTTGATGAAGTTGATGTAGAAGAAGTTCTCAACCGCATAGAAGCGCTTAGCGGGCTTAAACGAAGGTATGGCAGTATAGAAGAAGCGCTGGAGTACAAAAAGCAAAAAGAGACAGAACTTGCCAAATACGAAAATATAGAAGTCGCAAAAAATGACTTACATGTAAGGTATGAAGAACTCTCTACTCTGGTACAAGAGCTTGCAAATGAACTTAGCAGCCTCAGAGCTAAAGCATTGCCTGCTTTTATAAAAGATTTGAACAGATACTTAAATAATTTATATTTACGAGATGCCAAAATTCATATCCGTAAGACTGAGTATGATATACATGGACAAGACAAGTTAGAGATAGAACTTGACGGCGTAGAACTCTCAAAAATCAGTACAGGTGAATTTAACAGGCTTCGCTTGGCAGTTCTGGCATTAAAGTCAGAGTTTATGAGCAGCAACGGCGGTGTGTTAATGCTAGATGAGATAGATGCAAACCTTAGCGGTGAGGAGTCTATGAGCGTGGCAAAAGTTTTAAAACAGCTCTCAAAACATTTTCAAATTTTTGTTATTTCTCATCAACCGCAGCTTACTTCTATGGGCGATCAGCACTTTTTGGTCTATAAAGATGGTAAAATATCAAAAACAAAAGAGCTTAGTATGGATGAACGTGTAGATGAAATAGCCAGAATAATCAGTGGTGAAAGCATCTCAAATGAAGCCAAAAAGTTTGCAAAAGAGCTGTTGGAGGCAAGTAAATGTGTTTTATAATTTCAGTTGTAGGACTGTTTTTAGCATATAATTTTTACAATGCCGGCAATATGCTTTTAGCAGGCGGTTCTGTTTTAGTATCTGCAGTTTTTATATTTTTGATGATACGAAATATATTACATGTAAAGAAAAAAAGAGAAGAAAAAAATGATAATTGATACACATATACATTTGGATGATGCAAGATATGATGAAGACTTGAATGCAGTACTAGGGCGTGCCAGAGAGGGCGGGGTCAAGCGTTTTATCATTCCCGGAGCTGATTTAAGCACTTTGGAAAAAGCCATTAGCATCGCTGAGCGTTATGATGATGTATATTTTGCAATCGGAGTGCATCCTTATGATATTGAAGGTTTTGACATAACATACTTTGAAAAGTATGTCGGGCATGAAAAGTGTGTGGCTATTGGCGAATGCGGCATGGATTATTTTCGCCTTGAAGGCAGTGATGAAGAAAAAGCACAAGAGAAAGAAACACAGGCAAAGGTTTTTGCAGATCAAATAGAATTTGCCAAAAAACACAAAAAACCTTTGATAGTCCATATTCGTAACGCTTCACATGATTCAAAAATGATACTTTTAGACCATAATGCAGGCGAAGTCGGCGGTGTTTTACACTGTTTTAATGCGGATGATGAGCTGTTGAGTCTTGCAAATGAGAATTTTTATTTTGGCATAGGCGGTGTTTTGACCTTTAAAAATGCCAAAAAGCTTGTAAATATTTTGCCCCACATACCAAAAGAGAAGCTCATTATAGAAACTGATGGACCTTATTTGACTCCTACACCACATCGCGGAGAGCGAAATGAACCGCTTTATACAACTTTTGTGGCACAAAAAATGTCAGAAATTTTAGAAATCTCAAGAGAAGAAATAGAGAAAATAACTACAAAAAATGCCCTGAAACTCTTTCATATGTCTTAATATTAGATCGGATACAACTTTTTTTAATACTATTTTAGATAAAATAGCATATATTAAAAAAAATTAAAACTAAAAAAGTTGTCTATGATTAAATATATATTAACCTTATTTTTCCCGTTATTACTTATGGCTAATTTGACGTATGAGTCAAATTATAATAAAGAGCTGGCACTGTTAGACTCGTTGGATATAGAACCCTCATTTTTATATGATCCTATTATGAACAAGATGAAAGCCAGGACATTATCAAAAAACAAACATTTTTTCAAGGCGATGGAAGAGGCATATTTGTTTATTCCTGCGATTAAAAGCACTCTTTCAAAATACAATGTTCCTCAAGAATTTCTATATCTTGCTATGGCTGAATCAAACTTTCATACAAAAGCTTACTCTCGCAAAAGAGCAGCCGGGTTATGGCAGTTTATGCCGGCAACAGGAAAACTTTTTCATTTGAAAATAGATGAGTATGTAGATGAAAGACGTGATTTAATCAAGTCAACTGAGGCAGCGGCAAAGTATCTCTCAGCACTTCATGAAAGATTTGGTAAGTGGTATTTGGCTGCCATCGCATATAACTGCGGTGGCGGTGCGCTGAACAAGGCAATCAGAAAAGCAAAAACGGATGATCTTTCTGTACTGCTTGATGCAAGAAAGCATTATATTCCAAGAGAAAGCCGTTATTATATACGAAAAATAGTTGCGTTGGCACTAATAGGCAGTGATGAGCAATACATGCTGCACAGCGAGTATGAGTACCTTTTAAACCGTGCTAATGCTTATTCCATTGCAACGATTAAACTGCCTAGAGGGGAGTCATTAACACGACTTTCAAAGCTGATTCACATTCCGCTCAAAGACCTGAAAAAGCTTAACAGACATTTGAAATATGACTTTGTTCCACCTTATTCCAAAGGCTATGATGTATATATTCCTTATATTAAACTTGCGGAATATAAACAAAAATATTACAAAGAGCCTATGCAAAACTTTTACAAGGTGCATGTAGTGAGAAATGGTGATAACCTTTCTCGCATCGGCAAAAAATACGGTGTTTCATACAAGGTTATTAAAGATTTTAATAAATTGCGAAGCAATCGTTTGAGAATCAGACAAAAATTAATCATTCCTATCGCAAAAAGAAGCAGGCATCAGAAATTTAAAAGTAAATACTATTATATGGTAAAGAGAGGAGACTCTTTAGAATCCATTGCCAGAGCACATAAAATCAGTATTAAAAATATACGCGCGCAAAACAACATTAAAGGTTCTTTAATCAGAGTCGGGGAAAGGTTGAAACTGTATGAATAAATTATTTCTTTTTTTAGTAATCGGCGCTGTTTTATTTATGAGTGGGTGTAGTACGAGAGGTTACAGCGGCTACAGACATTACAAATATTCTGAACCGACCTATTACAGTGATGACAAAAGTGTGTACAGGTCGACATATGACAAAAAAAAATATTCACATCCGACGATGCGTCCTTATGTAGTGCATGGTAAACGTTACTATCCGACAGTTGTCAGTGTCGGCGACAGGTTTCGAGGAAATGCAAGCTGGTACGGTCCTAATTTTCATGGAAAGTTTACATCTAACGGTGAAAGATACAACATGTGGGATATGACAGCTGCACATAAAACACTGCCGATGAATACAATCGTTAAAGTTATAAACAGAAGAAACGGAAAAAGTACGGTTGTACGCATTAATGACAGAGGCCCTTTCGTCTCTACAAG
Source organism: Sulfurimonas autotrophica DSM 16294 (assembly GCF_000147355.1). NCBI lineage: Bacteria > Pseudomonadati > Campylobacterota > Epsilonproteobacteria > Campylobacterales > Sulfurimonadaceae > Sulfurimonas > Sulfurimonas autotrophica. Next base: position 1,142,455 of record NC_014506.1, on the reverse strand, counting down.
AATTATAGATCTCTCAAAAGCTGCAGCATCAAAAATCAACATGATAGGTACAGGAACTGCTCCTGTAACCTTAGAAGTACTTGGTTTTACAGGAAAAGGTAAAAGTAAAATTCCCAGTACACGGCAGTTGAAAAAATCACCAAAGAGTGTCGCTTTGAGTGGGTTTGCACTGCAAATTGCATCTTTTTCAAATATTAGCGGTGCAATAAAGACACAAGAAAAATACAATAATACAGACGGATACACAACAGTCATTAAAGATATGCAAGGTGCAAACGGCAGAATGTTTAAAGTCTGGCTTAAAGGCTTCAAAAGTGAACTGGAAGCAAGAGATTATAAAGCAAACGGCATATTTAAAGGTGCATTCATAGTGAGAGAGGATTGAAAATGATTACAAAAACAAGAACAACCAAAGAGACAGATATTACAGTGGCACTCGATATAAACGGTACTGGTAAAAGCAATATAGACACAGGTGTCGGCTTTTTAGACCATATGCTCGAGAGTTTTTCCAAGCACTCTTTAATTGATTTGGATATTACATGTAAAGGTGATACACATATTGATGATCACCACAGCGTTGAAGATGTCGGAATTGTTCTGGGTTCGCTGCTTGCACAGGCGATTTACCCTGTAAAAAATATGGAACGTTTCGGGAGTGCAAATATTGTTATGGATGAAGCATGTGTCTCTTGTGATTTGGACCTAAGTAATCGTCCTTTTTTGGTGTATGAGCTTAATGTCAGCGGAAAAGTAGGGCAGTTTGACACTGAACTTGTCGAAGAGTTTTTTCGTGCCTTTGCGCTCAATGCGCGAATCAGCATGCACATTATAGAATGTCGCGGTAAAAATAAGCATCACATCATCGAAGCAGCGTTTAAATCAGTTGCCGTTGCCATAAGACGTGCAACTGCAAAGAATGAAAGAGTCGGCATACCAAGCACAAAAGATGTTTTATGATTAAACTTATAGTTTTGGATGTTGATGGTTGTTTAACTGATGGTAAACTTATATACTCAGCAGACGGATTTGAAAGTAAAAATTTTAGCGTAAAAGACGGGTTAGGCATAACAACCTGGATAAAAACAGGAAACCATGTAGCCATCATTACAGGAAGAAATTCTCCTATAGTTGAAAAAAGAGCCAAAGAACTGGGTGTACAACATCTGCACCAAGGTATACGAGATAAATACAGGGTTATAAAAGAAATTGTCGAGTCACTTGGTCTAAAATTTTATGAGGTTGCTGTGATAGGGGATGATTTGAATGATTACAATATGCTTTCTCTTGCCGGTAGAAGTTTTACACCGAGTGACGGGCATAATGAAATTAAGAAACTTGTCAATACCGTACTCTCTAAGAGTGGCGGCAACGGCGCGGTAAGAGAGATGATAGATATTTTGGTCGAAGAAAATGATCAAAAAGAAGAATTTTTATCTGTATGGCTGTAAGGAGTAGGTTATTAACATCAATATATTTTTAACTTTTGTTATCAGCATTTTATTGGTAATATTTTTTATGTTTAAGCCAATGGACATAAAAAAACAGCACTTTAAAGATGTTCCTTTGTTTGAGTTGAGTGATTTTACTATGTATGAGCTCAACCCTGAAGGTTTGACTACAATACTGCTTGGCAGTAAAGGTACAAGATATGCCGACAGATACACAATCAAAGATATGGACTATACCGATAATTCAAAAAAATATATTGCCAATATGATTTCTGATTTTGGTGTATATAAAAATGAAATCGTGAAGTTAACCGGTCATGTTGTTTATGTACGGGAAGATGGGCTTACTTTTAAAAGTGAAAAAGCAACGTACAACAAAAAAACAGCAGATGTGATAAGTAATACAAAATACATTGCTTACTTGAATGATAATAATGTCATTGGAAGTTACATTAAATACAATAACATTTCTAAGAAAATTTACTCTAAAAATGTCATTGCCAAATATCAACTAAAAGAGGGAAAATAGATGAAATACCTGCTAATACTAACGTTTTTACTACAAACTGCACTCTTCTCACAAGAGCTTAAAATTAAAGCTGATGAGTTTAAGGGAGATCAAAATAAAGGTATTTCAATTTTTACCGGACATGTCAGAATCAAAAAAGTCAATGATGAGTTAAATGCTTCTAAAGTGACTGTGTATACAGATAAAAAAAATAAGCCTACAAAATTTGTAGCGGTAGGAGATACCTCTTTTAAAATACAGACAGAGCAAGGAGCACACTATAGAGGTGTTGCTCAAAAAGTCATCTATCTGCCTTTAAAAAAAGAGTATCATTTTTTTGGCAATGTGCACCTGAAACAACTTGATGACAAAAAAGAAATTTTCGGTGACGAAGTGATTTTGCAGGCAATAGACGGTAAGGCCTATGCAAAAGGTGTTGAAAAAGAGCCTGTTATTATGATATTTGATATAAAAGATGAAAAGGAAAAAAAATGATAGACATTGTTGATGCAAAGTTTATAACATCGGCTCCGAATGTCAGTGCAGCACCAGAATCTGAGGAACAGAATGAAGTAGTGTTTATGGCACGCTCAAATGTTGGAAAAAGCTCACTTCTTAATGCCTTGACAAACCATAAAGGACTGGCAAAAGTCTCTTCAACACCGGGGAAAACAAAACTTATAAACTATTTTGACGTTACTTTCTTAGATAGGGATTCTTCAGAAAAAATTGTTGCCAAATTTGTAGATTTACCTGGTTTTGGTTATGCAAAAGTTGCTAAATCTATCAAGCATGACTGGGAAAAAAATTTGACAGACTATATTTCAAACAGAGAAGAAATTAAAATTTTTATCCATCTTATAGACTGTAGGCATCCACATCTTGAGATTGATACTTCAGTGAGTGATTTTCTTTTTAGAACTGCCAGAGAAAATCAGTATATACTGCAAATTTTTACAAAGATAGACAAACTTAATCAAAAAGAGCAAAATGCACTGCGAAAAGAGTTCCCTAATGCTTTAATGGTCTCAAGTGCGAAAAAAAGAGGTATTAGTAAAATTGTCAAAGTAGTTTATGATATGTTACAAGAGAGCGTGGATGAAGATTAATTATGTAAAAGCAAAACTCTATGATATTGAAAAAATGAGAGAATTAGTGCTGCCTGAAGTGCAAAGCGGTGTTATTTTAGAAAGAAGTGAAGATGAAATTGCAACAAATATCCGTTCGTATACTTTGGCTTTTTCAGATGCACAGCTTGTTGGTTTTACGGCACTGCATATACATACAAAATACCTTGGCGAAATACGTTCACTCATTGTAAAAGAAGGCTTTCGAGGGCAAAAAATAGGAGAAACATTAGTAGGTTATGCATTGGATGAGGGTAAAACACTTGGTCTTCAAAAAGTTTTGAGTTTAACCTACAAGCAGTCTTTTTTTGAAAGACTCGGATTTGTAGAAATACCAAAAGAGTCCCTCCCCGAACATAAAATTTGGGCTGATTGTATTAAATGTAAACACTTTCCGATATGCAACGAAGTATCTCTCATCAAAAACCTATAATCCCATTCCTTTATATAATACTGTTTGTATTATATGACAGTCTGGGCAGTATTTATCCATTTTTACCACCACTGCTGGCAGTATTGTATGTGCTCTTTAGCAGGGCTCTTGACAATAATGATACTGTTTCAATTTTTCTTATTGTATTGTGTCTTGTAGTTTTTGAAGCAAATTACGGCTATATCCTTTTAAGTTCAGTTGTCTATTTTTATATAGTATACAAATTTATTATGCCAAAAATTATTCAAAACTCTAGTTGTGCTACATGTATTCGTGCTGTAACTGTTATACTTATTTATCTGGGCTTTTTCTTATTTTTAACTTTGCTGTCAAATATTTTTTTATTGCCACAACCAAGTATTAATTACTATATAATATACTATATAGTAATTGAATTCTTTTTGGTGAGTCTGTTATGAAAATAAAATTTATTATTTTTGTTTTTATATCAATCTGGCTGGCATTAATTGTGCGTGTCTTTTTTCTGGCCATTCAGTCAAACAGCTATTATTCAAGGCTTTCACTGCAAAACACCATAAAACATGAGCAGATTGCACCAGTACGGGGTGAAATAGTAGATGTGAAAAATCGACCTATAGCAATTAATAAACTTGGTTTTAAGATAGAACTAGCACCTCATTTACTGTTGAAAAAACATAAGAATGAATTTAATGATGAAATTGCTTTTTTACTCAAAGCTTTCCCTTTATTGAATAAAGAAAAAATCATTAAAAATTACAAGAAAAAAGACTCTTTTTATAATCATGATTTTATCGATGTTGTGCATTTTATACCTTATGAAAAGATGATGCCTGTTTACTCGATGCTCAATTTAAGAAAAAATATTAAAATTGTTCCTGCACCAAAAAGATACTATCCATACAAAAATATTGCTGCACATATGATAGGCTATGTTTCTCGTGCAAATCAAAAAGATATAGACAAAGATCCATTACTTGACCTTATAGGCTATACTGGTAAAACAGGTCTTGAAAAATATTATAACTCTTATTTGCAAGGGACGCCGGGAGAAAAAGAGATAAAAGTGAATGCGAACAATCAAGAGGTTGAAGAGTTAAGTTATAAAAGTCCCGATGAGGATAGAAAATTAAAACTCAATCTTGATATGGAACTGCAAAAGTATATTTCTAAACTTTTTGAAGGTAAAGTAGGCGCAATTATCATCATGAATGTTGACGGTTCTGTTTTAGCAGCAGGAAGTTACCCAAATTATGATTTAAATATATTTGTCTCAGGGATGTCATATAAAATGTATGATGAGCTCTCATCAAGCCTTGACCATCCTTTTACCAATAAAATGACGCATGGTTTATACCCTCCAGGCTCAACAATTAAACCTCTTTTAGGATTATTATATATAAGTACAGATTTAAATGAGCATTGGAGTGTTGATTGTCGTTCAAATCTAAAACTAGGCGGAAGAATTTTTAGATGCTGGAAGAAAAAAGGGCATAGACATACAGATATAACAAAAGCCATACGTGAGAGTTGTGATGACTTTTTTTATAAAGGCAGTCTTGTTTTGGGAAACAGAAAAATGAGTGCAGGGCTCAAGCGTTACGGTTTTGGAGAAAAAACAGGTGTGGATTTACCAAATGAATTTATAGGAGTTGTACCATCACGTGAGTGGAAATTAAGAAAATACCATAAAATATGGAGTATCGGAGAGACGGCCAATATGGCAATCGGGCAGGGAGATTTTCTTACAACTCCCATACAAATTGCTCGAGAAACGGCGCTTATTGCAACAGGGAAATTGCCCACACCGCATTTTATACAAATGATTGGTAATGAAAAATATAAAACTACGTATACAAATGTGCTGAACGGGATTGAGTTGAAAAAACTTCCTATTATTCAAAAAGCGATGTATGAAGTATGTAACTCTCCTCATGGAACTGCCACTAATTATTTACATTCAAAGGTCGTGTTAGCCGGTAAAACAGGTACGGCACAGGTTATCGGGATAAAGCAGGATATTAAAAAAAGAAAGCAGGAGCATGAGCTTTCCTATTATAAAAGATCACATGCATGGTTTACTACATATGGACCATATAAGCATCCTCAATATGTTGTGACGGTTATGGTTGAACATGGCGGGCATGGCGGGCATGCGGCGGGTTCTATCGTTTCTGATATATATAACAAGCTTTTAGAGCTTGGTTATATAAAGAAAAAGTAGCTTTTAAACAAACGCGTTTTGAATAAAAAGAGCTAAAATCGTAAGAAGAAATATACCACCGGCTTTATTGTAAAGTTTGTTTGCCAAAACAAAGAGCAATGCGATTGATGCTGCAGCTAAAATGAGCATATCGAATTTTGTAGCTGCAAGGTTTACGCTGAGTGGATTTAAAAGCGCTGCACCGCCTAAAACCATAGAAAAATTGGCTACATTTGAGCCTATAATATTTCCTATGCTCATCTCCGCATGGCCTTTTTTTACAGCAACAAGTGATACTACGAGTTCAGGCAAAGAGGTACCCAAAGATATTAAAAACAAACCGATAATCCATTCGCTTACATGTAAGCTTCTTGCAATATTTGTACCGCTTTCAACAACGAAATTTGCTCCGCCAATTGTTAAAACAAAACCGATTCCAAGTAATACAATACTTTTAGACCAGTTAAACTTTTCTTTTTCCAGCTCTTCGTCAATTTCAATTTCCAGCTCTTCTTTGTTACTGCCAAATAAAAATATAAGATAAGAAACCATCATAAGTAAGAATAAAGCACCGTCAATGCGGCTGATCTTTCCATCCAGTGCCATAATAAAAAAGATAACCAAAGGCACTATAACCCAGGCACTGTCTTTGGAAAAAAGGTCTCTATCTGGGTTCATTGATTTTGCTATCATGAAAACGACACCCAAAACCAAAGTAATATTAAAAATGACACTACCAACAACATTGGCAACTGCCATATCGCTTTTTCCGTGTGCCGATGCTACCATTGAAGCTGCCATTTCCGGCAGGGATGTGCCAAAAGCCACCAAAGTCGCACCAATAACAAAATGTGAAATATTAAAATGAAGAGCGATTCTTTCTGACTCTTTAATGATAAAATCAGCTCCGTAAATCAAAGCAGCCATTGCGGCTATAAATATAACGTAATCCATTATTATCCTTGCGTTCTGACTATTAAACTCTTGGGAAGGTTAAATTCATTTATGAGTCTCTCTTCTTCTTGTCGCATTTGACCATTGTCAATTTCATGATCATATCCGAGTAGATGTAAAAGTCCGTGTATAAAAAGCAGTGTAAATTCATCTTCTTGTGCATGACCTAGCTCCTTAGCTTTTGCTATAACTAAATCTTGTGACACAACAATGCTTCCAAGAGGACTCATAGGCATCTCTTCATAAGGAAAACTAAGTACATCAGTCGGCTTGTCTATATTTCTGTATTCTTTGTTGATTTGTTGTATTTCATCATTTGTAGTAACAACAAGTTCAATATCTTTGTCTGTTACGCTTGAGGCAATTTTTTGGAGTAATGTGTTGTTTACTTCAAATGAAGTTTTATTGTCAATATCTATCATAAGTGGAATTATAGCAGATGTGAAATCATCTGCCAAGCAAGAGGAGGAATTTAACCTGTAATGTTTATATTTTTTCCTACACCTGTTTTTTGTGCAGTTATTTCTTGTGATTGTTCCTGTGCATCCTCTAATACTTTAAGTACTTGCTGAGCCTGAACATCTTGTGCTTTTTTCAGAATGTCAACTTGTCCTACGCCACCGGATGAACTTTGTGTTGAAGATGATACTTCCATGATTATCTCCTTATTATCTTTATTGCAGAGTATATAACTTAATTCTTTTAGTTAAGATTAAAAAAAATATTTAGTTATGGTAAAATTTTATCATGAAAAAAGAAAATAAAACAAATAAAAAAGCCGTATGTATCATGAGTGGGGGTATGGACTCTACTTTAAGTGCTTATATGATGCAAAATGAAGGTTATGAAATCATAGCAGTTCACTTTAATTATGACCAAAGAACGCAAACAAAAGAACTTGAATGTTTTGAAAATATATGCGCGAGCTTACATGTAAAGCAAAAATATATTTTGGATTTGGACTTTTTTAAGCAACTGGGCGCTTCAGCATTAACAGATAAAACAATAGAAGTTCCGACTCAAGGCATAGAAGAGGGTGTACCCGTGACCTATGTACCTTTTAGAAACGGTATTTTTTTATCGATGGCAGCTGCAATAGCCGAAAAAGAGAGTGCCCAGATAATTAGTATCGGTGTAGTCGAAGAAGACAGCAGTGGTTATCCTGATTGCAGGGAAGAGTATATAAAAGCGATGCAAAATGCTATTAATCTAGGGACAAAAGAAGAGACAAATATAGAAATAAAAATGCCTTTGGTGCATCTCAAAAAATCTCAAATCGTGCAAGAAGCATTGAAGTTGAATGTTCCTTTGGAATTAACTTGGAGCTGCTATAAAAATGAAAAGAAAGCCTGCGGTATTTGTGACAGCTGCAGACTTCGCCTAAACGGCTTTGAAACAGCAGGTGTGACTGATCCGATTCCTTATGAATAAAACCATTACATGTAAAGAGTTAAGTGCAGAGTTAGTGTATGCTCCAAAACTCAAACACAGTTATATTAAAGTAAATCATGACTCAAGCATAGTTATAAAAACACCATATAAGCAAGAACGCTACGCAGTGGATTTTTTTCATGAAAAAGAGCTGTGGATTAGAAAACAGCTTCATAAAAATTTTCTCAATCAGCAACTACAGGTGAATTTGGAAGATGAAGTAATGATATTTGGTGAAATTTATAGTATAGACAGTAATGAGGCGGAGTATCTGCGGGCTAAACTCCATCGTCTGCGTACTAGTGAGCCAAAGAGAGTGTTGTCTGCTTATGATGATTTTTATAAATATATTTCTCATGAATATCTGCCTCAAAGAGTACAATACTTTGCAAATATAATGAATTTGGATTATAAGGTTTTAAAATTTAGAAAGATGAAAAGCAGGTGGGGGAGTTGTAGCTCTTCAAAAGAAATCACGCTTAATACGCAGCTGATGAAAGTCCAAAAAGAACTTGTTGATTATGTAGTAGTTCACGAGCTTGCACATCTTGTACATATGAACCATTCAAAACGTTTTCACGAACTGGTTGAAGCGTATTTACCTCATTCAAAAACTCTCAGAAAAAGATTAAAAGATATCCGCTTACCTGCGTAAATAATTTTTATGATATTTACTTGAAGGAGACCAAAGCATCCATCCGTTTGAGCCTATGTCTTGGGCTGCTTTTATCTGTTCTTGAATCTCTTTTCTTTTATACTCTTTTTTTGTATGTGTATAGTCTTTAAAGTATTGCAGCCAGGGTCTTATTCTATTGCTTGGCACTCTGTCTTGAATATTTTTTATACTTCTGTATATAACTTCATAAGGATGTTCTGCCGGATATTTAAAATAAAAAGAACCACTTGAAAATCCTGAGGGGTAAAGCATTGGGCAAAGGTAATCTGCATGCGCTGCTAGTGATGAAACAGTTTGCCCTATGCCGTTATCATCTTTTGACCAGCAGATGTTACCATATGTGTCAACCGATATAAATACACCATATTTTCTCAATCTTTTTTGTGCCCGGTCTAAAAAAACTTCTATGGCTTTTGTGCGATTAGGCTGATTGCATTGTTTTGAAAATTTAAGTCCCTTTTTTGCCGGAAATCTGATATAGTCAAAGTTAATTTCATCATAACCGACTTTTGCCGCTTCTTCGGCGATAGATATTGCGTAATTATGTGAGCGCTTATCAAACGGATCAACCCAGGCCATATTGTCATGATTTCTCCATATGCTGTTATTGGTGTCTCTTTTTATAGCATAATCAACATTATTGGATGCCTGAAGTTCATCTTTAAAGGTAACGATTCTGGCAATAGTATAAATATTTTTTTCTTTCATAATTTTCATGAATTTTTTAATATCTCTGTTTGTGCGTTTTTTGTAGGCACCATAGCTGTTTGCCTGCTTAAATCCTGTCCAGAATGATGTTGAGCCATATTCATTTTTCACATCGACAACAAGTGCATTTGCCTGGGTTTCATCTATGAGTTTAAGTATTTTTTTTAAGGTCCCTGAATTATTGCTTGCTCCCCAAAAAGTGAGGTAAAGCGCTTTTACCGTAATGGGAATAAGTTTTATAGTGGTTGTATTTAAATCCGATGAAAACGTATAGGGTCTGTATCCGTACGCTTTAATATGATATGTTTTTTCTTTAGAGTTTATAAAAAAAGAGCCGTTTTCATCACTTTTTATTGAGAAAGAAGAATCACTGATAATCACAGCATTGATTGGCTGTGATGTATTTGCATCAATAAGCCTGCCTTGGAAAGATGCGTATGCCAATGTCGTAAATAAAAATGTTAAGAACAGTAATTTTTTCAATAGAATCTCTTTAGATGATTTTTTGAAATACTACTATCTTTAAGCAAATAAAGAGCCTAAACTATCTGATATTTAAAAAATAACCCAAACTTGCATCACTCCACTCTTTGGAGAGCTTTAGATGTGCTTTTATTGATGCATAAACTTTCGCAAAGTCATTGTTATCAGTACTTAAATCAGTTATGACTTCTTGTAGGGCTTTTTTACCTGCTTGTGTTACATCATCGGGAAATTTTGCAAGTTTTACATCCAGGCTTTTGAGCTTTTGTAAGGCATGTATATTTTCATAATGAAATTCTGTTGCCATATTTGCATTCATTTCGCTTGATGCAACTTCAATCATTGACTGATGCTCACGTGCTAGTTTATTCCAAGTATGTTTATTGAATGTTAACTCAAGCACAGAACCGGGTTCGTGCCATCCAGAGTAATAGTAGGGCGCAACTTTATAAAAGCCCATTTTGATGTCAAGCGCAGGGCCTACCCACTCGGTCGCATCAATAACACCGCGCTCCAACGAAGTATAAATTTCTCCTGCAGGCAAAAGAATAGGGTTAACACCCATGCGTGAAAAAACTTCTCCGCCAAGACCAGGAATACGCATTTTGAGCCCCTGCATATCTGCCAAAGAATTGATGGGTTTTCTAAACCATCCGCCCATTTGAATATTTGTATTTCCGCCTAAAAACGGATGCAAGTTATACTTTGCATACTGTTTTCTCCATAAATCCATGCCTCCGCCGTAAAGCATCCATGAGTTAACTTCTTCTGCTGTAAAACCAAAAGGAATGCCGCTGTAGAGTGAAAAAGCAGAATTTTTACCCTTCCAATAATATGGCCCAGAGTGAAAAGCATCTATTTGACCGCTGGAACAAGCATCAAAGACCGCTAAAGCAGGAACAAGGACATTTTTAGGATAAATTTTGATCTCTAATGTTCCACCACTTATTTCTTTAACACGTTTTGCAAACTTTTCAACACCCGTACCCATTATAGGAAAATGTGCGGGCCAGCTTGTTGCTAGTTTTATAACTGTTTTTTTATTTTTATTAAAATGAATATTTTTTACAGTATCGCTGTGCTTTTGAGGGTGTTTTGAATAGTCTATAGCAACATGCTTGCCCTCATTACAGCCATTGAGTGCTATGGCTGCAGAAGCAACAGTTGCCGTACTTAAAAAATCTCTACGATTCATCTATTTGTCCTTATGGTTTTGTTTGTTAAAAATCCAAAGTTAATTGTGTCTGTCTGGTTAAAGGTTTTTCCAATAAAGTTTTATCTGCACCAACAATGAGGGCAAAATGAAAATTACTTGATTGCAAGATATTTTTTATTTCATCTTTGTTTTTATAAATAAAAATATTTTCATGTTCTAAAGTGCCTGCATCAAGTGACTGTTTACATGTAAAGGGAATAATATAAATAATCTTTGCCCATGTAGCCTGTTTTTGTAAAAAGCTTATTTCATTTTCTATTAAAGAGGTGCTTTTTTCAAATATTAATACCTTATCACTGGTACCAAAATCTTTTATTTCAAAGTTTTTGTTTGTAAAAACTGCTTCGAAATGGTCTATCGGTGTAAATTTTCTCAATCTGAAATTGATTTTTAAAATTTTAAACAAATAAAGCAGCTGTTCAAGATAAGGCATAAAAAATGGCGAAACAAGTTGCCTTTCATAAAATATATTGTCATATATAAAAGATGTCTCAAAAAGAGTCTGTTCAATAATATTTATATTTTGTGCCTTATTTTTTGGCAGTTCTTTAATATTTGTAAACAAATCCGTGGAAGTCAGAGCAGGACTGAACAGGACGGTAGAACCATTTTGTATACCAGACAACTCTTTAAAAATAGTCTTAATGTCACCATCTAAAGCAATAAAATTTGGTTCTGTAACAACTTGCAGAGCAAGTTTGAGTATGATTTCATCACAGGCATACACTGATATTTCTTTATTAATAAGTTCAAAACGCAGAAGACGTTTTAGGGTGTCTTCAAGATCTTTGACTTTTATCCAGGCTATTTCACTGTCTGTTATTTGTGTAGGTTTATCAAATACAACACCGTATGCACCATTAAAAATGGCATCTTTTATAGTACTTTCATCAAATGCGATAAAAAGATCACCTCTTCTTACAGCTTTTGCATCAAAAACAATGTTATTAAAACTATTTACAAAAGGAGTGTTTATTAACTCTCCATGTGTAAGTGCTAGAGTATTTTCAAGTCTCATCCAATAGGTGTGCCTGCTTTTTTAGGTTTTTCGGGTCTTATTAAACATAAACCATCTTCATCTTTAGCAGCAAGAAGCATGCCTTCACTAATCATGCCCATAAGTTTGGTAGGTTTTAGGTTCGCTACGACACATACTTGAGTATTCATTAAATCATTAGGAGAATAAAACTCTTTTATTCCTGCAACAACCTGTCTTGGACTTTCTTCGCCCAAATCAACCTGCAGTTTTAAAAGTTTTTTACTTTTTGGTACTTCTTCGGCTGCAACAACTGTCCCAACTTTTAAAGATGTTTCAAAAAACTGGCCAATCTCTATAAGATTATCATCTTCTTTTTTTGTCTCTTTTACTTTGTTGTTAGAGTTTTGCTCTTCTTTTATTGTTTCAGGTTCAGCTTTTGGAGCTTCTTGCATTAAAGGCTCTTCAACACGAGGAAAAAGAGGCGGAACTTTTTTGATATTAAATAATTTTAATAGCTTTTTATCAATGATAAGCTCTTTATAGCTTGCATTATTTATTTCAAAAGAAAGTGCATCGGCAATAATGTTCGTTGTGTTTGGCATAATAGGGTGCAGCATGACAGCAGCTTTTGCCAAGATGTTTGCAACTACAGCGACGGTAGCGAGTGCTTCATCTTTTTGGTTGTTTTTCATTTTCACCCATGGCTCATACTCTTGAATAACACCGTTACCGATTGCAAAGAGTTTCCATAGCTCTTCAAGGTATCTATGTGTTTGTAAATTTTCCATAAAGCTATCAAGAGAATTAAGAACTGTATTCATTTGAGTAATTTCTTTAGCATGATATTTTTCTACATCAACACTGTCTATCTCAAAATCAGAATATTTTCCGCTCATACCAATGATACGGTTAAGAAGATTCCCCAAATCATTAGAGAGTTCCGAGTTAATTCTATCTATAAATGCTCTTTGCGAAAAATCACCGTCTTGCCCAAAAGGAACCTCCCGTAGCATAAAGTAACGAAGATTTTCTACACCGTAGGCATCTGCAACTTCTTTTGGAGAGACGACATTCCCTTTAGATTTACTCATTTTTTCACCATCGCGTGTCCACCAGCCATGTGCACCTATATGTTTTGGCAGTTCTAAACCAAGACTCATTAAAAATGCAGGCCAGTAAATAGCATGAAAACGAAGTATATCTTTACCTACAAAGTGAATATCTGCCGGCCAATAGTTCATTTTTGCTTCATCACTGCCATATCCTAGAGCAGTAATATAGTTTAAAAGCGCATCAAGCCAAACATACATAACATGCTTGTCATCCCCAATACTTTTGGGCATTTTTACACCCCAGCTAAATGATGTACGTGTTACAGAAAGGTCGCGAAGACCACCTTTTACAAAGCTTACAACTTCATTTGCGCGAGAGCGGGGCATAATAAAATCAGGATGATTTGCATAATGCTCTAACAGCTTGTCTTCATAGTTGGAAAGTTTGAAAAAATAACTCTCTTCTTTTACTATACTGGTAGCTCTTCCGCAGTCAGGACAAAATTCACCGTCTATAAGTTGCGTCTCCGGAAAAAATGTTTCACAGCTCACACAATAGTGACCTTCGTAGAAATCTTTATAAATATCGCCTTTTGCATACATAACTTCAAAAGCTTTTTGCACACCTTTTTTATGGTCTTCATCGGTTGTACGTATAAATTTATCATAACTGATACCAAATTCATCCCAAAGGTTTTTAAAAGTTGCACTGATTTCATCTGCAAACTCTTGTGTAGGTTTACCGGCTTTTTCTGCGGACTCTTCTATTTTTTGTCCATGTTCATCCGTTCCTGTTAAAAAGAAAGTATCCTCACCTTTGAGTCTTTCATAGCGTGCCATAGTGTCTGCGATGAAAGTCGTGTAAGCATGCCCAATATGAGCCTCTCCGTTGACATAGTATATAGGTGTTGTTATGTATTTACTCAATTTGTTTTCCTGTTAAATATTTAATGTATTTTATCTAAAATGTTTTATATTGCCAATAGTATTAAAATTCAAATCCGCCTGTTTCGCCTTTTGACATACTGTTATAAACGGCTTTGATATATTCATCTCGTAATTCACAACCAAAATAGTGTTCGCATACGCTACAGCTTTTATGGCTTTTTTGTTCTTGACACGCTTGAACTTTTTGTATCATCTCATCAAGATATAATTCAAACTTATCTTTTGGCTTCTCATGCATTCTTTGCATATACCTCTTTTACTCTGTCAACTTCATATTTTGAACCAAAGAAACATGGAGAAGTGTCATGAATATGTGCATGACCAAGACTCATAAGCTCATTTTTACCATCTATGGCTTCACCACCAGATGTTTTATATACAAAGGCAAAAGGGAAAACTTCAAAAAGGCGGCGAAGTTTTCCTTTTGGTTTATCACTTGTAGCAGGGTAACTGAAGAGTCCGCCGCCTTTAAGAAGAATTTGGTGCAAATCAGGAACCATTCCACCTGAATATCGAAGACGATACCCCTCGGCAAAAAAGCCGTCTATCATGGCTTTATGGTATTTTTCCCAGTTTTGTTGTGTTCCACCTGGAGCCATAATCTTGCCTTTTTCACCAAGTCTGATTTCTTTGACAAATTCAAACTCACCAGCCTGTAAAAGATACAGTTTTGTTTTGTTTTGAGCAAAGACCATTTCAACTCGCGGACCATATACTACATAACATGCAGCTACCATTTTTTCCGTCCCAAAAGCACCTTCATAAATACCAAAAATTGAACCTACGCTAAGATTTACATCAATTAATGATGAACCATCAAGAGGATCGTAAGCTATAAAATACTTTCCGTTTGCATGTAAAACTTCTTCATGCTCTTTTTCTTCACTGGCTATCGTATTTATAGAAGAAACTTTTGAAAATTCTTCTTCAATAATCATATCACACTTAATATCAAGCTCCAGTTGTGTTTCACCCGAGCTGTTTTCCTGCTGTGAGTAACCTATGTCTTTTACGTCTATCGCATCTTTAATTCTTTTTGCACTTTTTTGAATTGCATCAAATATATCTCTCATTTATGTTCCTTTTTAAACTTTTTTTGCATTTTTCAGTATCCATGATATAACTTCATCCGTAGAATTTAAATTTAAAATATCTACCTCTTCAGGCAGCGTGTATGCACTGATGTTGACGCTTTCATCTATTGCCAGCGCATCCATATACGGAAAATAATCTTCGTCAATACTATTTCTAAATATACTTATTCGAGGCAGGGGTAAATTTTTTAATCCTTCAACGAGCAAAATATCAAAACTGTGAAACATACGTATCATTTCATCGAGCTCTGCATGACGATGTGAAAAATATGTTGTTCTACTTGGCGAAGTCACTATAACTTCAGCACCTGTATCACTAAATTTGTAACTGTCTTTACCCTGAACATCAAATCTGGCTTTATCTTTTGGATCATGCTTTATAATAGCCACTTCCAAATGATGTTCATGAATAAGTTTTCTGGCTACTTTTAGTATTAATGTTGTTTTACCGCTGTTGGACGGTCCTGTAAATGCAACTGCTAATCTTTTTTTCAATGTATGACTTTTGTTTAAATTTTAAGATATTAGACTTCCTGAATAACCTAACTATATCTCAGCATTTTATAGAGAGTTTTAATCAAGGCAGATGTTCTTCAGCGTAGCCGTAGCTACGGTGAAGGTTATCTAACGCAGAGTAAAGCTCTCTATAAATTGCCCAAAGGGAGAGATAAAAAAAGCGAACTTGCACAAAACTTTTTCTCACCGTAGCTATGGCTACGCTTTAAAAAAGTTTTATACAATTTCATCTTTTTTTCTTCCCTCTGAGATATATTTAGGTTATTCAGGAAGTCTATTATACAAAAGAAGAGTTTAATAAGATATAATTCTTTTAAAAAATAAGGCTGAAAATGAAATTTTTATTACCAATATTATTATTAATGATAACTTTTTGGGGATGTGCACAAAAAAATGCTTTTGAAAGGTTTCACATATCAGAGTCTCAAGAGTTAGCTGAAGATAATATTCAGAGCAGTAAAGTTATTAATAAAAAAGCTGAAGTTGTCGGTATCATCACAGCTGTATATTTAAACAAAATAAATCCAGAATTATATAGTGATCATGAATATTTTTATGTATATTTGTATGCTAAAAACAAAAATGATGCAATCAACTTTTCTTTAAATGGTATGCCTGCACTTTTGGCGGAAGAATTATCTGCTGAAAATGAGTTTACAGCACTGACTTCATTTAAGTCAAAATGGAATAAATATTATCTTGTCGGTTTTGCAAAGCAGCAGGGAACTTTGAACTTGAAGGTTCAAATCGGAAAAAGTTCCGCTGCATTGGTCTTTAAGCAAGACCGGTAATTTAATACAGTATAGATCGAATAATAACTATAAGTACTTGTAAGGCTATAATAATAATCAGCGGTGCAAAATCCAGACCATTGAGGTCTGTTCGTATAAATTTTCTCACAAACGCATATGCCGGGTTTGTGACTCTATAAAGAAACTGAACAATAGGATTGTATGGGTCAGGGTTCACAAAACTAAGCAGTGCTGCTATAATAATCACCCAAATATAGACATTTATCAGTCCTATGAAAATTCCGCCGATTCCTTGTATAATTTCAACTAATGCGCTCATTTGACAATCTCCTTAATATAGTTTTTAAGATATTTATATACTTCTGCAACATCAGGTCCATTCTTAGCATTTGTAAGTAAGATGCGAAGGGGTTTAGAAAAGTTTTTGCCCTTTAGTCCTGTTTCTTTCAATATATAATTTTTGAAATCATCATATTCTTCAAAATAGGGTGCATCTTTAATTGTTTTTGCCATAAGCGCAGTTTGTTCTGTAAACTCTTGGGGAATATCTCTTTTTGCAAAAATCGGTGCAACTTTTTCCTTGAGTTCTTTTGTTGTACCTGCTTCTTCCAGATAAATACGCGCAAGTTCGCCTATTTCTGCATCAGCAAAACCCACATAACGCGATAATTCTGTTGCATCAAGATTTTTTAAATGTTCTTTGTTAATGTGTTTAAGCATATCTAAATCAAAACGGGCAGGGCTTTTTGAAATTTTGTCTAAATCAAACCATTCTATTGCTTCTTTTACAGTAAATATCTCTTTTGGGGGCTTGTTTCCGATTAATATTAAATAATTTGAGATAGCCTCAGGCAAATAACCTTCTTCTAAAAGCCATTTAACACTTAATATATCATCATTTAAGATCATAGGTAAATGTGCATATTCCATTTTTTTATCATATCCAAGCTGATTCCTTACATGTACCTGTTTTGGGCTGTTGTCTATTTGGTCTTCACTCTGAATGATGAGAGAAATATCACTCAGCATATCATCAACAGCACAGGCAAAATTATAAGTAGGTGTTTTGTCTAGTCGCATTATTATAAAACTATCAACGGCATCAGGATCAAAACTAATTTCACCTTTGATGTGATCTTGAATAACAATAGGTTTTTCTGGACGTGCTATTCTAACCGTAAAAGGGGCAGTGTTGTCTATAACGAGTTCCGGCGGGAGGTTTCTGCAGGCATCATCGTAGCAATAGGCTTTTTTAGCTTCTTTTGCTTCATCACACTTTTTTTCTAACCACTCGGGTGAACAAAAACAGGCAAAAGCTTTTTTTTCATGTAAAAGCTGCAGTGCCATGGCTGAATGAAAACGAAAATTTTGACTTTGATAAATAACTTGAGAGTACTCAATGCCAAAAAGTCCTAAAATATCCAGTATTTCCTGGTCTTTGCCTTCTATATTTCTCTCTTTGTCTGTGTCTTCTATCCTGACAATTAAATCTTCATTTTTTTGTTTTGATACAATATAGTTTAAGAGAGCAACTCTTAGGTCATCTATATGCATATCACCAGTAGGGCTGGATGCAAATCTTAGCATTAATATTCCTAGGTAATTTTTTTGTAATTTTAACAAAAATTTGATTAATTATAAGCTCTAGTTTGATAAAATACAATCCTTATAATAAAGGTTTAGTAATAATGAACAAGAAAAAAGATTTTTTACGTACGATAGTTGAAAATGATTTAAAATCAGGTAAATATAAAGAGATAGTTACAAGATTTCCACCGGAACCTAATGGTTTTCCTCACATTGGACATGCGAAATCCATATCTATAAATTTTGGTATCGCTCGTGATTATAATGGTCACTGTAACCTAAGAATGGATGATACCAACCCAACCAAAGAAGACACAAAATATGTTCACGCTCTTGAAGATGCAGTAAAATGGCTTGGGTTTGACTGGGGTGAGCATCTATATTTTACTTCTGATTATTTTTCTCAGATACATGATTATGCTATCAAGCTTATCAAAATGGGTAAAGCTTATGTTGATAGTCTTTGCGAGGATGAAATACGCGAGTATCGCGGAACTGTTACGCAACCGGGTAAACGTAGTAAATTTGCACAAAGAAGTGTAGAAGAGAATCTAGATCTTTTTGAGAGAATGAAAAACGGTGAATTTAAAGATGGTGAGCATGTTTTGAGAGCAAAAATAGATATGAGTGCAGCCAATATGAAAATGAGGGATCCTCTTTTATATCGTATTAGACATGCTCATCACTTCAGAGCAGGAGATAAATGGTCAATCTATCCAATGTATGATTTTGCACACTGTTTATCTGACTATATAGAGGGCATCACACACTCAATTTGTACATTAGAGTTTGAAAATAACCGTGATATTTATGACTGGGTATTAGATACTCTTGAACTAAAACCGCCTCGTCCTTATCAGTATGAATTTGCACGACTTAATATTAACTATACAGTCATGAGTAAAAGAAAACTTTTAGAACTGGTTGAAGGTGGATATGTGAGTGGATGGGATGATCCTCGCCTTCCTACGATTGCAGGGTACAGAAGAAGAGGTTACACCCCGGAGTCCATTTTAAACTTTTGTGACCAAATCGGTATAGCAAAAGCGAACTCTGTGGTTGATGTCGCACAGCTTGAGTTTTGTATAAGAGATGGTTTAAATCCAAAAGTGCCTCGAGTTTTGTGTGTTCTTGATCCTCTTAAAGTAACGATTGAAAATTATGAAGGCTCCGAGGAGCTTGAAGCGCCATACTATCCGCATGATGTGCCAAAAGAGGGCTCAAGAAAGATACCATTCTCAAAAGAAATTTATATTGAAAAAGATGACTTTGCAGAAAACCCTCCAAAAGGTTACTTCCGTCTTACACCTGAGCAACCTGTAAGACTCAGACATGGTTATATTATTAGTTGTAAAGAGGTCATCAAAGACGAAAACGGAAATATTACAGAAATAAAAGCCGAGTATTATCCTGATTCTAAAAGCGGCGCTGAAGATACAAGCGGCATAAAGGTAAAAAGTGCGATTCAGTGGGTGAGTGTTGCAGATGCTAAAAAAGTAGAAGTACGACTCTATGACAGACTCTTTAAAAACGAAGCACCGGAAGGGATTGAAGATCTTAATCCAAACTCGCTGCAAATTATCAAAAATGCATTTATCGAACCTGCTGTCATCACTGAAAAACCTGATGAAAGATTTCAGTTTGAGAGACAAGGATATTTTTATACCGATCCGATTGATTACAGTGATGAGAATCCTGTGTTTAATAAAATCGTAGGTCTGAAAGATTCTTGGGCAAAAAAGGCAAAAACAAAGCAGACTGCACCTAAACCACAGCCTAAAAAAGTGCAAGTAGACGGTGAAGTTGCACCTATGACTGATGAGCAAAAAATATTGTTTGAAAAATATACTAATGAACTTAGGTTAAACAGCGAAGTATCGAATACTTTAGCTCGTGATAAATTTCTATCAAACTTTTTTGAAGATGCTCTGTGTGCTTTTAACTGCCCTGTCAGTATATCTAACATTGTGGTTAATGAAGTAGCTAGAGAACTAAAACAAGCACAAGCAGATGAATTGAAATTTAGTGCAGGGCACATATCGCAACTTGTAAAAATGATTGATGCTGATACTATCTCAAGTAAAATTGCAAAACAAGTGTTTGAAGAAATGGCTAAGACAGGAGAAAACCCGACACAAATAGTTAAAGCTAAAGGACTGGTGCAAATAAGTGACCCAGCTAAAATTTCTCCTATTATTGATGAAATAATTTCAAATAACCCAGACAATGTTGCCAAATTTAAAGCAGGAAATACCAAACTATTGGGCTTCTTTGTGGGACAAGTGTTAAAAAAGACAGGCGGCAAAGCAAACCCAAAAGTTGTAAATGAACTTGTTGCACAAAAGTTACAATAATTACTTCTAAAGGCTAGTGTTTAACTGGTCTTTATTTAAATCCCATCAACATTTCAGATTTGAGTTATATATTTATTTAAATGATTTTATGATTATTTTATTGTAAGAAAGTGGTGACCCCGAGGAGAATTGAACTCCTGTAACATGGATGAAAACCATGGATCCTAACCGCTAGACGACGGGGCCACATGCTCAACGTTTTGTTGAGCCGAAATTATATAGACAATATCCTTAAAAAAAGATAAAATCCATATGTTTTATTAACTATTCATAAAAACTGCGAAGAGCTCTAATAATGACAGCATTTTTAGAAATACTTTCAGCTTTTGCATTGTCATTAACTGTTTCATATAAATCTAAAGGAAGAGAGATTGAAAATGTTTTTGTTTCTATTTTTTTCTTTTTCGCTATCATAGAAACGACATTGCCTAAAAGCTCAATAATTTTTTTTGTATCAATAGGTTTTTGAATAAAGCTGTTGACACCAACTTCAATTGATTCAGAAATTTTTTCCATATCATTACTTGCAGATATAACAATAATGATTTGATTAGGATTAATCTCACGGATTTTACGAGAAAGTTCAATTCCGTCCATTCCTGACATGATGATATCCACAAATATTACATCTGGTTTCATCTGCTCATAAATCTTTAATGCTGTATCTCCGTCAAAACATGATTCTACTTTTGCAAAAAAGTTTTTAAAAGTAGAACTTAAAAGCTCATTGGTTACTTTTTCATCTTCTACAACCATCGCTGTAAGTTTTTTTGTTTGTTCGGTTAGTTGAATTAAGTCTAAATTACTCATTGTATATCCCTATATTTTAATTTGTTATATTATACACTACAAATAGTTAATAACGCTAACATTTATAAACAATATTATGAATTTGTTTTAAATTGTTCCAGCCACTCTACATCAGATTCACTATTTTTTTCTTTTTGTGTTAGCAAAGAATCTATTATACTGATGAGTGTTTCTTCATCCATAAAATTTAATAAATCAGGGTTAATTGAGGTAGGGCGTACTCCATCATAGCTGTTTAAAAGATTTTGTATATCTTTAATGAGTTGTTCTTTTTTTTCCATTTTATTTTTACTCCCAGGCTTCATCGAAGCTCATATGTTTGTTTTGTATATTGTTTACTAACTCAACTAAACCCGCTTTTTTCATCACTTGTTTTGCCTTTTTTGGCCAAGACTTTCTGTAGTTAAAAGAGTTTTTAACACCACCTATCTTGTCAATAAACCTGCTGTTTGTATTCATATTAAATAATATATTTTTATTATTATCTGCAACTAAGGTTTCAAGCCATATTTTTGCATTTTTAAAGGCTTTTATGTTTGATTTTTTACATATCCATCTTGTAGCAAAGTCATTTAAACAAGCATTGTGTGCCTGGCATCTGAGTTTTTCATTATATTTTAATAATTCAAGATTTTTAACAGTTCCTGCATATTGCATAGGTCTATAGTCTTTTTTCAAACTTTTATGGCGTTTTTTATAGTCTAAATCGGCTTTGGTGTGTTTTTTAATCTCATTTTTATCAAAGAGTATCTGCTGTTTTGATTTAGAGTAGGGTAAGGTAAGCGCCGGAAGCTCGGGGTCGCTTTTAAATGCTCCCAGACTCATAATATTTCCTGTAATTTGACAAACATAACCTCTGCCGTATCCAGATTCTAAACCGGCGATAGCCAACAGTGATGCTGCAGGAAGATTGTGTTCTTTTGATATTTTTATAGCTATTGGTGTGATTTCTTTATAAAACTTTTTGACATGGGGGTACTTTCTGTAGCTGTAAGAGCCTGCATCCAAAGAACTTATTATAAGCAGTATGCTAAGCACGATATATCGTATATTATCAGTATTATATGTTTTGGTTAACATAATGTAAATTCTCTTGAAAAATTATCTACTCTCTTGAGAGTGTTTAAGGTATAAGATAAGCCGAGTTTTGTGTGATAGCATTAATCTACTGCACATCTTGCGTTGTGCCTCTAGCGAAACAATAGCATTGTAAGACGCTAACCATTTGTTTCTTGCTGCCATGTTGGGTTTACAAGCTCTCTATATTGCTATAAAGACTGGTGGTCTCTTACACCACCTTTTCACCTTTACTACATAAAATGTAGAAGTCTAATCTCTGTTGCACTTTCCCTCGCATTACTACGGCCATTAGTTAAATGGAACACTGTCTTACAGCAGCTCGGACTTTCCTCTTGAAACTTGTTCAAGTTACTATCTCTTATACCTAATGCAATTATACTGAATTGTCATTTATTATGCCAATTTTATATATTAACAATCGTTCACATCAGATAGTTTTCATATGAACAAGTGTTCTTTTTGTTTCAGTATATATTAACGTTTGTTCATATATAATTCTATTTGTATTAACAATTGTTCATATACTAAAAAAGGAGTACAAATGCCTGAAAACAGGGATATCATCAAAAGAAGTGGAACCAAAGAGAAGATACTCAAAGTGTCAACAGCCCTCTTCTCTCAGTACGGATACAAAGGTACAAGTGTCAGAAAAATAGCATCTGAAGTAGGCATTAGAGAAAGTGCCATATATAACCATTATAAAAATAAAGAAGAGATATTTTTAGAGGTTGCAAAGAATATCTTTTCATCTCCCTTCTCTTTTAGTGATGAAGAAATACAAGAATTAGCGTTGAGAGGAAAAGCATTTTTACAAAAATATACTATGCAGTATAAGATGCTCACATTCGATAAGAGCAACGAAAATATGTTTAGGTTACTCATGATAGAGCTTATGCAAAATAAGAGCCTTAGAGAGCAGTTTATAAGCGAGTACCATGACAAAAATATTAAATTGCTCTCAGGAGCATTCTTTGTTATGATGCAAAACTCTTTAATCCGCTCTTCTGATCCAATGCTTATTGCTTATGAATTTATCAGCACCCTATTCTATATTCGACTACAAGTTACTTTATTGAGATTTGATGCGCATTCTACTAATGCACTTGCAACACAATTTGAAAAACATGTAGATTTTTTTTGGGAAAGTATAAAAATCTAATACTATAAAATATTAGATACTAATTAATATTAAATTGAGGATTAAAAAAAAGCAGTTCTCAGAAGAGACTGCTTTTTGATATAAATGCAAAAGTCAACTAATTATTTAGTTCCCATTGCATCTAGTGCATATGCTTTACCGAGTGCATATGCTTTTATATTTGCTTCATGTACTTTTTTAGGAACTTTAGAAAGCATTGTTTCTACTAAAGACTCTTCTGGAAGTACACCAGTCATTGTATTTGTAATTGCAAGAGCAACAACAGATTGAGTAATAACATTACCAACCTCTTCTTTTGCAATTGTAATAATAGGAATCTCAATAATTTCCCAAGTTTTTCTGTCTTCATCAGTTGGGTGAACAAGATTTGGATCAACAACAATTTTGTTACCTGGTCTTACACCATTTTTAAATTGGTGATAAGAAACATCTGCAACAGAAAGCATGAAATCAATCTCGCCTTCATTTGCATACGGATAACGAATTTCTTCATCATCAAGTGTAATATCAACAACTGTTGCACCACCACGCACTTGAGAAGTATAAGTAGCAGTTTTTAAACCATAACCACCATTCTTAATTTTACAAGCAGCCATAATTTCACCGGCAAGAAGAACACCTTGTCCACCAACACCAGTAAATCTTAAAGTATGTCTCATTTATAACTCCTTATATTTTTTTCTCAAAATCAGCTTGAGTGATTTTAGCACGTTGACCTTGTGCAGCCATTTGAATCTCTTTATACATATCGCAGTATTCTTCTTGTTCAACTTCTCTTAATACACCAGTTGGAAGTATATTTTCTTTTTCAACTTCATCTTCAAGAGCTTCCCATTTTTTAAGTGGTAAAGTGATGTCATCAATCCATTTCAAATTGTCCATTGCTGAAAGCATTTTATTTTTACGACCAAGATTAATGTGACAATTAGAAAGTACTTCAATAAAACTGAAACCCTTATGAGAAAAAGCTTTTACAAGAATTTTTTCTAATTTTTTAGGGTCTGTCATTGCTTCACGAGCAACAAAAGAAGCTCCTGCCCCAATTGCCAAGTTAGAAGCGTTAAAAGTCGGATCGATATTACCATTCTTTTGAGAAACAGTCCAAAAACCACGAGGTGTAGTTGGAGATGTTTGAGAGTTTGTAAGGCCATAAATAAAGTTATTGATTAAAATGAAATTCAAATCAATATTTCGACGACAACCATGAATGGTGTGATTTCCACCAATTGCAAGACCATCACCGTCTCCTGCAACAACGATTACATTTGCATGCGGCTTAGCAAGCTTAACACCTGTTGCATATGCAACAGTACGACCATGCGTTGTATGAACAGTGTTACAATCTATGTATGAAGAAAAACGGCCAGAACAACCAATACCAGATACAACACAAACATTGTCCATATCCCAACCCATTTTCTCAATAGCACGGATAGTTGCTTTTAAAATAACACCATCACCACAACCCCAACACCATAGTGTCGGCATCTTGTTTACACGTAAATATTTATCATAATTAAATGCCATTAAATCATCTCCTTAACTTTTGCTACCATTTCAGCAGGTGCTATTGGGCGACCATTTGCTTTTAGTAAAGTAGTAAAATCATTACGCTTAATAACGCGTTCAATTTCTTTTGAGTACTGACCCATATTAAGTTCAGTAACCATAATTCTGTTTTCGAATTTCTTACCAATCTCTTCTAGTCTTTTAATAGGAGATGGCCACAACATAATTGGTCTAAATAGACCAGCTTTAATACCTTCTGAACGAAGTTTTTTAACAGCTTCATAAGCACCAAGTGCTATTGAACCATAAGCGATGATACAAACATCTGCATCTTCCAAATCAACTTCTTCATAATCCGGTAAATCATCAAGTCCATTATTTTCTAAATGTACAGTGTTTATTTTACCAACTAAACGTTCAATATTGAATTCACATTGTGCAGCATCTTCTGTCGGGAAGCCTTCATCACCATGGTGAAGACCAGTAATGTGATATTTATATCCTTCAAACATAGGATTAAGTACAGCTGGTTTATTCATAGGCACATCATAAGGCTTATAATCAGACGGATTACCATGAAATTTTTCTCTATCTATAATTGAACTTTCAATCTCTTCAGTATCAGGAAGCATCGCTTTGCCATGCATGTGCCCAATTGTTTCATCTAAAAGCATAAATACAGGAGTCATATATTTTTCAGCTAAATTAAATGCACGAACACTTTGTGTATAACACTCAGTTAGTGAACCGGCACATAAAGTAATTGATGCATAATCACCATGCGTTGGGTATTGTGCTTGACCAATATCTGCTTGAGAAACACGAGTTGGAAGACCAGTTGATGGGCCACCACGCATTACATTGAAAATTACCAATGGAATTTCAGCAATAAAAGCAAGACCAATTTGTTCAGCTTTGAGTGAAATACCAGGACCTGAAGTCGCAGTATATGATTTTGTACCAGCCATAGAAGCACCAAGTGCAGCGGAAATACCGGCTATTTCATCTTCCATTTGTATTGCTGTTCCGCCAACTTTTGGTAACATATCTGAAGATACATGCATAATCTCTGATGATGGAGTAATCGGATATCCTCCAAAAAATCTAGCACCAGCTTCTACTGCAGCTTTTGCTGCAAGTTCATTACCAGTTGAAATTACTTCTCTTGCCATTATTTAGCTCCTTCTTCGTCTAAAGACATATAATTATTTGCGACAATCGCAGCTTGTCTAGCTTTTGACTCATCTGTTAGTTTAGCAAAGCCTAATCCAGCAGTTTTTAACTCTTTTCTATCAGCCACATAAATTGCAAAATCAGGACAAGACAATTCACATTCCATACATCCAATACAAGCTTCTGGATGATCAATAGAAATCATTGCTCCAAGTGTAGATGTTTTTTCATAAACCATTCCAAGTACACCTGAAGGACATACTGATACACAAATATCACATGCTTTACAGTTGCTTGTATTAACCCATACAGGTTGATCGCCTGGGTTTTCAGTTTTAAAAGTTCCCATTTATTCTCCTATTTTTAAGATACAAATTAACTTTGTATACTACTTTTTATACTCAAAGAGTATCTAAGTTTTATTAATTTTATTCTAAAATGTGCTGATGACGCTCCGTTAGTAACAAAAGTGTTACATAACGAGGCTCACACAAGCTAGAATTTCAATAACTATTTAGCAGCCAACACTTCTGCAACAGCTTTTCCAATTTCAGCAGGAGAAACAACTACTTTTACACCAGCTGCTTCTAATGCATCCATTTTTTCTTTTGCAGTTCCGGCACTTCCAGAGATAATGGCACCGGCATGCCCCATGCGTTTGCCTTTAGGAGCAGTTTGACCCGCAATAAATGCAACAACAGGTTTAGTTATTTGTTCTTTAATAAGTTTTGCAGCTTGAATTTCAAGATCCCCACCAATTTCACCAATCATAACGATTGCTTCAGTTTCTGGATCTGCTTCAAACATCGGTAAAATTTGCTTGTATGAAAGACCAATAATCGGGTCTCCACCAATACCAACTGCAGTTGTAATACCAAAACCTTCTTTAACAACTTGGTTTGCACCTTCATACGTTAATGTACCAGATTTAGAAATCAATCCGACATTTCCTTTTTTGAAAATCATACCAGGCATAATTCCGATTTTACACTCATCAGCAGTAATAATACCGGGACAGTTTGGCCCTATTGTTTTCATATTATGTTTTGTAGCATATTGTTTAGCATACATCATATCTTTAACAGGAGCACCTTCTGTAATAATTACAGCAAGTTCAATTCCAGCATCAGCAGCTTCCATTACGGCATCTGCAACAAATGCAGGTGGAACGAAAACCATAGAAACAGTAGCGCCGGTAGCATCTACTGCATCTTTAACAGTATTAAAAACCGGTTTACCAAGATGTGTCTCACCACCTTTGTTTGGCGTTACGCCGCCAACAATCTTTGTACCATAATCAATACATTGCTCAGCATGAAAAGTACCCTCTTTACCAGTAAAACCCTGAACGATAACTTTTGTATCTTTATTTACTAAAATAGACATATTTTATAACTCTCCTTTTGCTGCAGCTACTGCTTTTGCAGCACCGTCTGCTAAATCTGTTGCAGCAATAACATTAGCAATATTTGCATTTTTAAGAATTTCTGCTGCTTCTGGTGCATTTGTACCATCAAGACGAACAATAACAGGAACATGAACATCTACAAGTTTTGTAGCTTCCAAAATTCCGTTTGCAATACGGTCACAACGTACAATACCACCGAAAATATTTACAAAAATAGCTTTTACATTTGGGTTTTTCAAAATAATTTCAAAACCTTTCGCAACTGTCTCAGCATTTGCTGAACCACCAACATCAAGGAAGTTTGCAGGTGTTCCACCCATATAGTTAATAGTATCCATAGTACCCATCGCAAGGCCGGCACCATTTACCATACAACCAATCTCACCATCAAGAGCGATGTAAGAAAGACCATATTGACTCGCTTCTCTTTCATCCGGGTCTTCTTCAGATATATCTCGCATATCTTCGAGTTCAGGATGACGCCCAAGAGCTGAATCATCAAATCCCATTTTACCGTCTAGTGCAATAAAATCCCCTGCTCCGGTTTTAATCAATGGATTGATTTCAATCATTTCTGCATCTTTATCCATATAAACTTTATAAAGTTTAGAAGCAAAATCAATCATTTTACGTTGTTCGTTTTTATCTGTAATTCCAAGACCAAAAACTAATTCACGACCGTGAAATCCCTGAAATCCAATAGAAGGATCAATAGTCACTTTAATGATTTTTTCCGGAGTTTTTTCCGCAACAGTTTCAATATCCATACCGCCTTCAGTTGAAGCCATAATAATAGGCATCTCTTGTGCACGGTCAAGTACTACAGAAAGATATAACTCATCTTTAATATCTGCACCCTCTTCTATATAAACTTTTTGTACAAGTTTACCTTCTGGTCCTGTTTGGTGAGTTACAAGTGTCATTCCTAAGATTTCGCCTGCTAACTCTTTTACTTCTTCTATAGATTTTGCAAGCTTAACACCACCGCCAAGTCCGCGTCCTCCAGCATGTATTTGTGCTTTTACTACCCAAATGTTTCCACCTAATTCATGTGCAGCTTTTACTGCTTCATCTGGTGTGTTTGCCACCATACCTCTAGGTGTTGGAACACCATACTGAGCAAAAATCTGTTTTGCCTGATATTCATGTATATTCATCTATTCTCCTTGTTTTAAATTGGGGATGTTTAGGCCTTGGGCGCTATCATTTCTTCTGGTTTTACATATTCGTCAAACTGCTCAGGTGTCAAAAGACCCAGTTCAACAGCTGTTTCTTTCAATGTAGAGTTATTTGCATGCGCAGTTTTTGCAATTTTAGCTGCATTTTCATATCCAATATATGGGTTAAGAGCAGTTACAAGCATTAATGAATCATGCAGATAGTGATCTATTTTACTCTCAACAGGTTTAATACCTACAGCAGCATTGTCATTAAATGAAACGATAGAATCACTTAAAAGACGCACTGATTGTAAGAAATTGTAAGCAATAACAGGTTTAAAAACATTTAATTCAAAATTACCTTGTGAAGCTGCAAAACCGATTGTTGCATCATTACCCATAACTTGACAAGTAACCATTGTTACTGCTTCGCTTTGTGTAGGATTTACTTTACCCGGCATAATAGAACTTCCAGGTTCATTTGCAGGAATCTCAATTTCACCTAAACCACAACGTGGTCCAGAAGCCAACCATCTTACATCATTTGCGATTTTCATCATATCTGCTGCCAGCGCTTTTAGGGCACCATGAGCAAAAACAAGTGCATCATGTGAAGTAAGTGCATGAAACTTGTTTGGTGCAGTGATAAAATCATGACCAGTAAGTTCACTTAATTTTTTAGCGACTCTTTCGCCGAGCTCAGGGTGAGCATTCAATCCTGTTCCAACTGCAGTTCCGCCAAGTGCTAATTCTCGAACAGCTTCAAGTGAATCTTTAGCCATTTTTTCACATTTGTTAAGCATTTCAACCCAGCCGCTTATTTCTTGACCAAGCGTTAAAGGCGTTGCATCCTGTAAATGTGTACGACCAATTTTTACGATATCTTTAAAAGCTTCACTTTTTGCTTGAAGCGTAGCTTTAAGTTTTGCAATAGCTGGAAGCAGCTGCTCTTCAACAGCGATAACAGAAGCTACATGTAAAGCAGTTGGATATGTATCGTTTGAAGATTGAGATTTATTTACATCATCATTAGGGTGAACAAGCTTTTCTTTTGTAAAATCACCGCCAAGTATTTCAGTAGCACGATTTGCAAGCACTTCGTTGTTGTTCATATTTGATTGCGTACCTGAACCTGTTTGCCATACAACTAGAGGATAATTTCCGTCAAGTTTACCTGCTAACATATCATCAGCAGCCTGCGCAATTGCATCGGCTTTTTTAGCATCAAGTTTTCCAAGGTCTTTATTGACAAGTGCTACTGCTTTTTTCAGGTATGAAAATGCACGAGTAATTTCATATGGCATTTTTTCTTCACCGATTTTAAAGTTTTGAATACTTCTTTGTGTTTGAGCTCCCCAATAAGCATCTTGAGGTACTTCAATTTCTCCCATTGTGTCTTTTTCTATACGAGTTTTCATTATTTATTTCCCTTCAAAAAATTTATTTTTATTTAAAGTATCTATTAAATCTTGAACAGATTTACAAGATTGAGCAAACATTGCTTTTTCTTTTTCATCAAGAGTTACTTCGATGATTTTTTCAGCACCTTTGGCACCAAGCATTACAGGAACACCTGAAACAACATCACTGTAACCGTATTCACCCTCTAAACATACTGCACACGGATGAATCTGTTTTGTATCTTTAAGTATCGCATCTACCATAATTGCTGTTGATTTTGCAGGAGCATAGTATGCTGAGCCTGTTTTTAAATAACCGACTATTTCAGCACCACCATGGCGCGTTCTGTCAACAATTTCAGCTATTTCATCATTAGTAAGTACATCCGAAAGAGGAACACCTGCTACAGTAGAATAACGAGGAAGAGGCACCATGTCATCTCCATGACCGCCCATAACCGAAGCACGAATCTGTCCACCGCCATATCCAAGCTTTTCTTGAATAAATGCAGCCATTCTTGAACTGTCAAGTATTCCAGCCATTCCTATAACACGGCTTCTATCAAATCCACTCTCTTTGAGTGCTACATATGTCATAGCGTCAAGTGGGTTTGAGACCATAATTACAATTGCATTTGGAGAATACTTTGCAATACCTTCAATTACCTCTTTTGTGATTTTTGCATTTATCATCAGTAAATCATCACGGCTCATACCCGGCAGTCTTGGACTGCCTGCAGTTACTACAACGACATCACAATCAACTAAATCAGACATCTCTTCAGCAACACTTACTACAGTATGACTTCTTACAGCAGAAGCTGCCTGGGACATATCAAGAGCCTTTCCCTTTGCTACATCTATCTTATTGTCACGAAGTATAATTTCATGACATGATCCAAGCATTGCCAGAGAGTAAGCTACTGTTGCGCCAACATTACCAGCACCTACTATCCCTACTCTTTTTCCTTGACTCATATATGCTCCTTAATATTAATTACTATGATGACTAATAAGATACACTTAAACAACATGTGCGAACACATAACACTTAAGTATACTAAACATCATTGTAAGGTGTGTTAATTTCACCTTTTATATAAAGCTTTATACAGGCTGTATATAAAAAGTGAAAACTACATGCACAAAGCATGCAGTTTCAATTAATTAAAGAACTATATAGCATCAATAATTGCATTAAGTGTCGCAGATGGACGCATAGCATTTGCAGCTTTTTCATCATTTGGATGGAAATAACCGCCAATATCTTGAGGTTTTCCTTCTGCAGCTGCTAATTCAGAAAGAATTTTTTCTTCATTTTTAATAAGTTCCTCTGCTATTGGAGTGAATTTATCGGATAAAGCAGTATCAGCAGTCTCTATGCTGAGTGCCTCAGCCCAGTAACGTGCTACCCAGTAGTGAGATGCCTTGTTATCCGGTTCTCCGCATTTTCTTGAAGGTGCTTTATCATTATCAAGGTATCCTTCGTTTGCTTTATCAAGACCTTCTGTTAATGCGCCGATTTTGCTGTCTTCACTTTTTTGATACATCATTCTAAGTGACTCAGCCAGCGCCAAGAACTCACCCAGTGAATCCCAACGTAAGTGACCGCACTCTAAGAATTGTTCAACGTGTTTTGGAGCTGATCCGCCTGCACCTGTTTCAAAAAGACCGCCGCCTGCTAATAATGGAACAATTGAAAGCATTTTTGCAGATGTTCCAAGCTCTAAAATCGGGTACATGTCAGTTAAATAATCACGAAGAACATTACCAGTAACAGAAATTGTGTCTTTTCCGGCTCTTACTCTTTCGTTTGTAAATCTTGTAGCTGATGCAATATCCATAATTTTAAGGTCAAGACCTATTGTGTCATACTCATTAAGATATTTGTTTACTTTTTGAATCATTTGTGCATCATGTGCTCTCTCTTCATCTAACCAGAATACCGCAGGGTTTCCTGTAAGACGAGCTCTCTCAACTGCTAAACGAACCCAGTCTTTAATCGGGATGTCTTTTGCGCGGCTCATTCTCCAGATATCACCTTTTTCTACTTCAAAACTCATAAGCTCGCTTCCATCTTCGGCTGTTACAGTTACAGTACCGTTTTCTGCCATTTCAAAAGTAGTCGGATGAGAACCGTACTCTTCTGCTTTTTGTGCCATAAGTCCAACATTTGCCACATTACCCATAGTTGTAACATCGTATTGACCATTTTTAACACAGTCAGCTATCATCTCTTCATAAAATACACCATAAGTAGAATCAGGAATAACTGCAACACACTCTATCGCGTCACCTTTACGATTCCATTGTTTCCCGCCTTCACGAACAACGACAGGCATAGAAGCATCAATAATTACGTCATTTGGCGCATTGAAGTTTGTTGTACCTTTATCCGAGTCAACCATTGCAATTTCCGGGTTATCAGAATCAACCACTGCTTGAAAAGCCGCTTTGATTTCTACTTCTTTTGGATGACCTGCAATTTTTTTCTCTAAATCACTCATACCAAGGTTTGGATTTACTTTTAATTCTGCAAATACGTCTGCATATTTAGTAAATGCATCTTTGAAGAATACTTCAAAAGCATGACCAAACATAATAGGGTCAGAGATTTTCATCATTGTTGCTTTTAAGTGAATAGACCATAAAACACCGTTTGCTTTTGCATCATCGATTGTTTTTTGGATAAATGCACGAAGTTTTTTAGCTGACATAAATGTACCGTCTAAAATCTCAGCATCAAGCGCATCAATAATTTTAAGCTCTTTACCATTCAAGGCAATTGTAACTTTTTGAGCTTTGTCTACTGTTACAGACTTTTCATTCCCATAAAAATCACCGTCACCATTCATGTGAGCAACATAAGCTTTTGAGTTTTCAGAAAATGCTTTTAGTCTGTGTGGATGCTCTTGCGCATACTTTTTAACTGCATGTGCTGCACGTCTGTCAGAATTTCCTTCACGAAGAACAGGGTTAACTGCAGAACCAAGACATGTACTATATTTTGCTTGAGTCGCTTCTTCTTCTGCATTTGTAGGATTTTCAGGATAATTAGGAATATCATACCCTTGAGACTGAAGTTCAGCGATACAATCTTTTAATTGACCGACAGAAGCCGAAATGTTTGGAAGCTTAATAATGTTAGCTTCCGGTTTTTGTACTAATTCACCTAACTTAGCTAATTCATTTTCAGCAAGACCCATTGCCGCTAAAACTCTACCTGCCAGTGAAATATCACTAGTTACTACTTCTACACCTGCTTCTTTTGTAAAAGCATTTACGATTGGTAAAAGTGAATATGTTGCTAAAGCCGGAGCTTCATCAATTTTTGACCAAATAATTTTTGACATGTTCTGTCCTCGTGATTAATATTTTTTATTCACAAATTTCTACACTTTATGAATTTTACAATCTAAATAATAACACTAAGATAAGTAATATTGGTAAACCCGGCGAAAAGATTACACTATATTTCTATTTTGTTTCATTTTGTAGCACGCCTAATATTACGTAAATGTGTAGAATAGTTACATGCAAAATCATGCATTCCATTTTTAGATTTCATAAAATAGAGATAATTTGTTTTTTTAGGGAATATTGCAGCCTTAATCGCTTCTATGCTCACATTACACACAGGTGTGTCTGGAAGTCCTCTGTGCTTGTATGTGTTATAGGAAGTGGTGTCGTTTTTAATTCTATACGATGTTACTCTTTGATGAGAATATTTGCCGTAATTAAGTGTTCCATCCATTTGCAGTTTCATTCCTTTTTTTATTCTATTATATATAACAGAACTCACAAGAGGCATTTCGGCTGTATTGGCCGATTCTTTTTGTATTACAGAAGCTATTGCTACATATTGAAACCATTTTTTTTCATTATAGGTACCAAAAAACTTTGCAGAAAGCTCTTTCATTTTTTTATGTGAGATATTAAGTAACACCCTGATAAGTTCTTTTTCTGTAATTCCCACAGGGAGTTTATATGTATCTGGGATAAAGACGCCCTCTTTTACTGGTGCATACCTCTCAAATTCATTTTGCAGTTTCGTCCTGTTTAGATGCAAATTATTTGCAAGTTGATTTAAAAAGACATATGTGGTTTCACCAGGAATTAATGTTACATTTTGTAAGGCTGCTTTTGATGTTGTCAGTTTGTATAGAAAATCTGCTTTGGTATTACTGTTTGTCTGCATGTCTATCCATCCGCTTTGGGGGGAACCAAGAAGCCTTAATATAAAAGAATCAATTTTACAAACATCGTAATTTTTAGACTGCAATTGTGTTATAATTTTATTAATAGAACCTGCAGGAATGTAGAGAACTTTTGGTGTGTAAATAGGTTTATTAAGGTAATACATGAGAGATAAAACAATCACGAAAATTATTGCTAAAACATATGTAAGTATAGTAAGCTTTTTTACTTTCATGTTTATTCTCTTTATTGGTTTGTTTATAGTTTTACAAAACGGATTATATCTTGATAATGTTTCCATATCAAATATTCATGCAAAAAATATTTATATCAAATGGGATAACAAACTCAATGTCTCTGTGCAAGAGTTAAAAATTGATACGACAAACAGTAAAATTCAACATCATACTACCTTTAAAGAGATTAGCAAGTCGCTTAAAGTCATTTCACAAACTACAAATTGGTTTCATTCTATTGTCATCGCCAATTTACATGTAAACAATGCTTCGGGTTCATTTAAATATACAAGTGACAATCAAGGCTTTCTGGTTATTAAGTCTCCTACTTTGAATTTAGAGTCAAAGATTTATTTTAAATCGCATCTGTTAAAAGTTTCCATAGATAATTTCACAGATAAAAAAAGAGCATTGCAGGCAAAAGGCATTGTTATTTTTGATACAAATGCAAAAAAAATATATACAGAAGTAAATCTTGATATTCATAATGACACGAACCTGACTTTTTATTCTGTAGCAGATTCACAACGCCTTGTATATAATGTTCACAGCAATAAAAGTATATCTGATATATCCTACTTAATTAAAATGGCACATTTACCAAAAGAAGTTATATATTGGGCATATACCGCTATTAAGATGCAGCATTTGGATATTGAAAAATTTAATGGTTTTATGGATTATACTGATTTAGAAAATGCCTATAAAAATATCTATATCAAAGCGGTTGGAAAAAAACTCACTTATGCTTATAATCCAAAACTTGATGCCGTACATACACAGCAGACTAACCTTGAGTTTAAAAACGGTGTTTTATATATAAGACCGCAGAAGCCCTCCTCTTATGGTATGAATTTAGACAAAAGCTGGCTGAAAATAGATTTTAGCAAAAAAGAAGAACTTCTGACGCTGCATCTATTATTTGACGGCATGCTCAACAAAGATATGCTACATGTATTAAGCACCTACGACATAAAACTGCCTTTTTTACAAAGAAAAGGCAAGGTTGATACAAATCTCATTATAACAGTTAATCTGCGCACGATTAATGTTGATGCAAAAGGCGACTTTTATACAAAAAAAGCAAATTTTGATTATCTTGGTCTCAACATAGACATTTATGACACACATATACATCTTGATAATTATGATGTTGCGATAGATAAGATGAATGCACAATACAAAGATATTGCTCAAGCTGATGTACATGTAACCTTTAATGCAAAAAAATCTACCGGAATTATCAATCTTGATTTTCATAAAATACAGACGCATGATTTGTCACTTATAACAGACAAAATACCTCTGCATATTGCATACAATATTGATCCCAAACAAGATACCATTGACATTCAAAAATCTCAATGGAAATACAAAAACAAGCAAGTGACGCTCGATAAGCTTTTGGTTGATTTTGATTTAAATACTCTTAGGGCAAAAATACCTGTAACATTTTTCAAAGTCGACAAAATGGCAAATGGATATGCTAACGGAATGATTCATCTAAAAACAGCGCAAATGAATTTGGATGTAGATTTACTCAAATTAAAATACGGCGGCGTGGAGTTGTCCCAAACTGTCACGCCGTTAAAAGTAACATATAATAAGTTTTTATCAGTTTCTTCTAATGCTGATATCTATTTTAGTGTGAACGGTTCAGAATATAAAGCAAAAGATTTTTATATCAGTTTTGAGAAAGAAAGCGTTTACTTAAAGCATACGCTGCTGAAAATAAGCCAATATATCAGTACGAAGATTTATGCCAATTATGATTTTAATTCTAAAAAAGCGCATATAAGCTTGAGCGATTTTATACTAAAAAACCCAGACACAGGTGAGGTTTTGTATGAAAATAACAAAATATTGCTTGGCGGACATATTGATGGTGAAAATATTACAATTAATTCAAAAGAGCTGGATGCTACGTTTGTTTCAAGCAGTGAACAATGGAGACTGACGCTGGGTTCTCTTGCAACTATAGCAAAAAAATCACATTTTTTAGAAAAATATAAACTTAATGAGGGAGAAATCAGTTTTTATAAAAAAAGTGATGCCCTGTATACTCAGTTTAATGCAAATATACGCTACCCTTATTGTTTACTTGTTAATAAAGATAAAAAAATTACCCGCTATAGCATTTCGGGAGAGATTACCAAAGAGCATAAAATTTATCTCACTGTGAGCAAAAATATCAATGTAAAAATAAATAAAGAGATTAAAATAAAAATGCATGATACCGGCTTAAATATTGATGCAATCATTGATTTTACGAAACAAATAGTACAGTCAAGTTCAGGTAAAAGCAAATTGAAGCTTTCAATAGATGCAATAAATTCGTATCTCTATCTCGGCAACAGGAGATATGTTATTTCTGATGCGATGCATCTACAGTATTATAATAATATTTTAACAACACAGCTTATGCACGAAAAGGGTAACACAGGATTTAAACTAGAAAATAATACATTTCATTTATATGGGAAGAATTTTAATGATAAATTCATGGAAAAACTCTTTGTTTTGTCTAAATTCAGCGGTGGAAGTTTAGACTTTTCTATAGATGGTACACTTGATGATTATAAAGGTGTTTTTTACATGTATGACACTACAATGATTGACTACAAACTTTTAAATAATGTTTTGGCATTCATCAACACTGTCCCCTCTCTTGTTACTTTTTCACTGCCCGGTTACAACAAAAAAGGCTTACATGTAAAGAACGCATATGTGAAGTTTCATGCAAAAAAAGGTGTTTTTGACATTTCAGATATTTATCTTGAATCAAAAGAGATGACAATTTTGGGCAAAGGCACTGCAGATATTGAAAAAAACAGTATCGACCTGACATTGAATCTAAAAACTGATTTGGGAAGCAACTTATCAAAAGTACCTCTGGTAGGATATATTATATTCGATGGAAAAAATATATCGACTACTTTAAAGGTAACAGGAAAACTCGATGACCCAACTGTAAAAACAATGCTTGCAAAAGATATTGTCGTAGCGCCTTTAAATATTATAAAAAGAACACTTACCCTTCCGTACGAACTTATTAAAAAACTGTATTAAAAAATATTATTCATTTCTCAATACAGTTAATATATCTACTTCACTCGCTTTTTTAGCCGGATAGTAAGAAGAAGCGATGACTATACCAAAAGCGCCAAGAACGATGAAACTGAAATCCTGCAGTGTCAAGTCAAGAGGAAGCCTTGATGTTGGATAAACATCTTTAGGTAAATGTACAATATCAAAAGTGCTGAGGACCCATATGCCGCTGAGACCCAGAACAATACCGGCTAAAATCCCTGCAATACCGATAACAATTCCAAGATATAAAAAAACTTTTTTAATTTCAGATGTTGTTGCGCCCAATGAAAGCAAAAGTGCAATCTCACCTCTTCTGTTCATAACAGTCATTAAAAGAGAAGATATTATATTGATAGAAGCAATGAGAATAATAAGCATCAGTACGATAAAAAGCGATGTTTTTTCCATCTCCAAAGCAGCAAAGAAATTCACATTATCTTCCCACCAACCTTTAATTGTAACACTAATAGGTAGTTCTTTTTTAATTTTTAATATATCAGCTCTGGGGTGTTTTGAAAATATATGTATACCGTCATACTGATTGGCAGCCATATGCTCTATCGCCTGCATGGATTCTAAAGTTGTATATGCATATGCTTTGTCATACGCAGAAAGTCCTGAATCAAAAACTGACTTGACTTTGAATCGTTTAATCTTTGGAGTAACAGAGAGTCCTCCCGGTTCTACATTTGTAAATATATACATAAGCTTGTCATTTTCATGCAGATTAAACTCTTCTTTTAGACTTTTTCCTATAAGTACATCAAATTTTTTAAATGTATGCCCAGTTATAGCCTTGGCAAGGACCGAATTAACCTTAGCTTCATCTTCAAAATTGACACCGAAAAGATAACCGCCTTCGAGTTTTGAACCACTTCTTGCCATTACTGAAGATTGTATATAAGGACTAAAATACAAAGAGGGAAATTTTTCTTCCAAATCTATAAGCAGATTGTTATTTACTGCACCGTAAAATTTAGGAATTATTGTTAAAGGATAGTTCATAACGGTAAGTTTGTCTTTGAACTCTTTGTCAAACCCATTCATCAACGCCATGGCAATAAGCAACACCATAACACCCAGCGTAATACCTATAAAGGCAAGGAGCGCTGAAATAAAGATAAAAGGCTGGTCTTTGTCAAAGCGCAAAAACCTTTTTACCAGATAAGAAACTATTGACTTTTTCAAGAAGCAAAAACACCTTTTTTAGGACCGCTTTTACCGCAGCATTGTTTATACTTTTTACCACTTCCGCATGGACAAGGGTCATTTCTTGCAATTTTTTTAGTTACAACCAAGTCATCTTCAGCATCTATATCTACATTGTCATGGTGATTGAGTCGCATTAATGCTTCTTGTGCTTTTTTCTCCTCTTCTAACTGTTTGGAGATTCTAGCAGCTTCTTCTTCTGGTGATTCCATCTGGAATTGTATAATCTGCAAGGTTCTGATGGTATTGAATTTTATATCATTAATCAATTCACCAAAAAGACTGAAACTCTCTTTTTTATACTCAACCAAAGGATCTTTTTGGTTGTAAGCACGTAAACGAATACCTGTTTTCATATTATCCATCGCATATAGGTGCTCTCTCCATGCATTATCTAACTCTTTAAGATAAAACTCTTTTTCTATATCTTTTCTTGTTCCATCATCCAATACACCCATTTTTTCATCATAAGCAGTTTTTAACAGTTCTACAATTTTAGCATATAATTCTTCATACTCTAAATCGTTAAGCTCTGCTAGATCTAAATCAAAGTTTGTCTCTTCTTTAATGAGCTGTGCTAATTTTTCAAGATTAAAGTCTTCTTTATCTGCACCTGCAAATATATCTGAGAGCGCTAAAAGATTGGCAACATATTCTTCTCTAATTTCATCAACTTTTGCACCAATGTCATAATCATCACTTAAAAGTTGATTTCTGAATTTATAGACGATTTTTCTTTGCTCATTTGCAACATCATCATATTCAACAATCTGTTTACGCCCTTCATAGTGCATATTTTCAACTTTTTTCTGTGCTTTTTCAACTGCACGGGTTACCATTCTTGACTCTATGTATTCACCATCTTCAACACCAAGTCTTTCCATAATAGACTTGATTTTATCACTTCCGAATATTCGCAAAAGATTATCTTCCAGTGAAAGATAAAATTGTGTTGTTCCCGGATCACCTTGACGTCCTGAACGACCTCTTAACTGGTTGTCAATACGACGGTTCTCATGGCGCTCCGTTCCTATTATGTATAAACCGCCAAGATCTTTGACTTCTTCGCTTACTTTAATGTCAACACCGCGTCCTGCCATATTTGTCGCAATTGTTACAGCACTTTTGGCTCCGGCAGACTTAATGATTTCACCCTCTTGTGCGTGATTTTTTGCATTAAGTACTGTATGGGCAATTTTTTCACGTTTAAGCACTTCATGTAAAACTTCAGATTTTTCAATAGAAGCCGTACCTATAAGAATCGGTTGTCCTGTTTTGCTGAGTTTTTTTATAGTCTCTATAGCAGCGCCGAATTTTTCTTCTTCAGTTTTATAAATAAGGTCATTTAAATCATTTCTGGCAATTGGAATATTTGTAGGAATCGAGACAACATCCAGGTTGTAAATTTGCGCAAATTCTGTTGCTTCAGTTTCAGCAGTACCTGTCATACCTGCGAGTTTATCATACATTCTAAAGTAATTTTGAAAGGTAATGTCTGCAAGAGTCTGTGTCTCTTCTTTAATTTCAACACCCTCTTTTGCTTCGAGTGCCTGATGAAGACCCTCAGAAAAACGGCGTCCCTCGCTTAATCTTCCGGTAAACTCATCTACAATTACCACTTCACCGTCATTGACAACATAATCAACATCTTTTTCAAACAGATGATTTGCTTTTAGAGCCTGGTCAAGTGCATGCGGCAGTGAAGAATTTTCTGCACTGTAAAGATTTTCAACACCGAAAAGTTCTTCGGCTTTAGTAATACCTTCTTCTGTTATTAATACAACTTTGTCTTTTTCATCAACAGTAAAATGCTTATCTTTGTTTAACTGCAGTGCAATTTGGTTTGCACGAACGTAATCCTGCATATTTCTGTTTGTTGGACCTGAAATAATCAAAGGTGTTCTGGCTTCATCAATTAAAATAGAATCCACTTCATCTACGATAACAAAATTATGTCCACGCTGTACCATTTGATCTTTTGAGTAGCTCATATTATCGCGTAAATAGTCAAAACCGAATTCATTATTTGTACCATAAGTTATATCTGCATCATAAGCAGCTTTTTTCTCAACAGGGTCGTGCATATCCTCTAAGATCGTTCCTACACTATAACCAAGAAAGTTATAGAGTACGCCCATCTCTTTTGCATCGCGGGAGGCCAGATAATCATTGACTGTTACCAAATGAACACCCTTGCCTGTCATTGCATTAAGAGTAATTGCAAGTGTAGCCACTAAGGTTTTTCCCTCACCGGTTTTCATTTCGGCAATTCTACCCTCATGTAAAACCATACCGCCTATGAGCTGTACATCAAAATGACGCATATTTAATACACGCTTTGAGGCCTCTCTTGTTATGGCAAAAGAGTCGTACATAACATCATCTAAACTCTTTTCACCGCTTATTATACTTTCTCTCAAGTTGTTAAAAGCTTCTTTAAGTTCATCGTCACTTAAAACTTCATATTTACTTTCAAGATCATTAATCTTTTGAACTTTTTTAGTATATTTTTTTAATTCTCGGTCATTTGCAGTACCAAATACCTTACCCATGAATGCTTGTAGCATTTGCAACCTTATTATTGTTACTATATAATTTATACCAATCCCAGCTAAAAGGATGAACGTAAAACAGATATATTGTACTGGAGTACAAGGCGAAAGTTTGCAGAAGCTACTAGTAGCTTCAAGAACTTTCAACGAAGTAATCTGGTGCAATATATCTGCCCTTTGGGTAAAAGATAAGTCATCATCTGACTGCGTTAGAGAACTTTGAAGCTACTAGTAGCTCCTGCAATTCTCTGCCTTGCAGCTAATAACTTATCTTTTATTTTACATTCATCCTTTTAGCTGGGATTGGTATTACTATATAGTAATCGCTGAAATTGTTCTTATTTTATCACATTAAATCTAATAAATAGTATAAATGAATAATTTGCTATAATTTCTAAACAAAGGATACAAATGAAAAGAGTAATTTTAGCTGCATTATTGGCAACATCAGCCTATGCAACCCTAAATAATATAAATAGTTTTGAAGCTGATTTTTTACAAAATATCACAGATGATAAAGGTGTCAAAATTACATACAGCGGACATATAACAGCCTCAAAGCCACGATATGCATTATGGCAGTACCATAAACCGATTCAAAAGAGTGTTTATATTCTGCCAAATAAAATTATTGTAATTGAGCCAGATTTAGAACAGGTTATCATTAAACATCTCAATGAAAATTTTGATCTCTTTAAAATTATTCATAATGCAAAAAAGATTGATAAAAACAAATATTTGGCAAAATTTAAAAATAAAGAATACATAATAAAAATAGAAGACTCTAAAATAAAATCTATTTCCTATAAAGATGAGTTGGATAATGACATAAAAATAATGTTTAAAAATCAAGAAGAAAATAAAAAAATATCGAAAGAAAAATATATACCTCATATTCCGGATGAATATGATATTGTAACAGAGTAATAAACGGACAAAGTCCGTTTATTGCACTGTGAATTTAGTTCATTTCTGCATACAGCTAGTTAAGCTTATAATCTTTGATAAGGTTGAAGTTAAGATATTTATAGATATCATCCTCTTTACCTTCGATTTTTTTCGTTAATGCCAAATATTCTTCTTTTGTTGGAATTTTTCCAAGAAGTGAACATACGGCTGCAAGCTCTGCAGACCCAAGATAAACCTGTGCACCTTTACCTAAACGGTTGTCAAAGTTACGAGTAGATGTTGAAAATACAGTAGCGTTGTCAGCAACACGTGCTTGATTTCCCATACATAATGAACATCCAGGGATTTCAGTACGCGCACCCGCTGCACCAAAGAGTGCATAATAACCATCTTCTACAAGTTGTTTTTCATCCATTTTTGTCGGAGGACAAACCCATAAACGAGTAGGAACAGGACCTTCACCTTTTAGTACTTCACCCAATGCACGGTAGTGACCGATATTTGTCATACATGAACCGACAAATACTTCATCAATATTATGCGGACGTTTGCCATCTGCTAAGATTTCAGAAAGTGTTGCAACATCATCCGGATCATTAGGACATGCTAAAATAGGCTCTGTAATTTGATCTAAATCAATCTCAAGTACTGCAGCATATTCTGCATCATTGTCCGCTTCCATAAGCTCTGGTTTTTCTAACCACTCTTCCATTTTTGTAATACGACGACGAAGTGTTCTGTGATCTTCATACCCTGCTTCAATCATCTGATCAAGTAATACAATGTTTGATTTTAGGTATTCAATTACAGGTTCTTTGTTTAACTGTACAGTACATGCAGCAGCAGAACGTTCAGCTGAAGCATCAGAGAGTTCAAATGCCTGCTCAGCTTTAAGATCAGGCAGACCTTGAATCTCTAAAATACGTCCGGCAAAAATATTTTTCTTACCTTTTTTCTCAACTGTTAAAAGGCCCTCTTTAATTGCTTGATGGGGAATGGCATTTACAAGGTCACGCAGAGTGATACCCGGCTGCATTTCACCTTTAAATTTCACTAAAACAGACTCAGGCATCGTAAGAGGCATAGAACCAGTTACTGCTGCAAACGCAACGATTCCAGAACCACCAGGAAATGATATACCAATAGGGAAACGTGTATGGCTGTCTGCTCCGGTACCAACAGTATCAGGAAGAACCATTCTATTTAACCATGAGTGAATAACACCATCACCCGGACGAAGTGCAACACCCGAACGGTTTGCTATAAAGTCAGGTAAAGTATGGTGCATTTTTACATCAGACGGTTTTGGATATGCAGCTGTGTGACAAAATGATTGAAGTACAAAATCAGCATTAAAACCAAGTGCTGCAAGTTCTTTAATTTCATCTCTTGTCATTGGACCAGTTGTATCTTGAGAACCAACAGTACTCATTTGCGGCTCACAATACATACCAGGACGAACACCGTCAATACCACATGCATTTCCAACCATTTTTTGAGCTAAAGTATACCCTTTGCCTGTATCTTCCGGCTGATCAGCAGTTAAGAAAATATCAGTTGAACCCATACCTAAAACTGAACGGGCTTTAGTAGTCAAACCACGACCAATAATTAATGGGATACGTCCGCCTGCACGAACTTCATCAGTAATAGTGTTTGGATTTAATTTAAATGTAGCAATGCACTCACCATTTTTATGTGCTTCACCTTTATATGGATAGATATCAATAACATCACCCATTTCCATTTGTGTTACATCAAGTTCTAATGGTAATGCACCTGAATCTTCGGCAGTTGCAAAGAAAATCGGAGCAATTATTCCACCAAGGATAACACCACCTGTACGTTTGTTTGGAACACCAGGAATATCTTCACCCATATGCCACTGTACAGAGTTGATACCTGATTTACGACTAGAACCAGTTCCTACAACATCACCAACATAAGCAACAGGATGACCAAACTCTTTAAGTTTGTTAATAGTTCCTATAGGATCTTCCATTTTTGCCCCAAGCATAGAATTTGCATGAAGAGGAATATCTGAACGAGTAAACGCTTCAGAAGCCGGAGACAAGTCATCAGTATTTGTTTCACCAGGAACTTTAAATACTGTTACAGTGATTTTTTCAGGTAATTCAGATTTGTGAGTAAACCAGTCAGCATTTGCCCAAGCAGTTAAAACTTCACTCGCAGCAGTAACACCTTTTTTATGTAACTCTTCAACATCATTAAATGCATCATAAACAAGTAATGTATTTGAAAGTGCTTCAATTGCAGCTGCTACAACTTTAACATTTTTAGATGTCAATGAGTCAATCATTGGCTTAACATTGTAACCACCAAGCATAGTCCCAAGCATTTGTACAGCTTTTTCCGGCGGTATAGCAGCTACATGATGTTCTTCACCTGCTACTTCGTTTAAAAAAGCGGCTTTTACATACGCAGCATCATCCACGCCTGGAGATACACGGTTTTCCAAAAGGTCCAGCATCTCTCCAATATATTCGCCTGTTTTAATGAATTCTATAACTTCTACTGTTTGTTCTGCAGTTAAAGGTAATGAAGGTACACCAAGTGCCGCTCTTTCTTCT
Source organism: Sulfurimonas autotrophica DSM 16294 (assembly GCF_000147355.1). Lineage (NCBI taxonomy): Bacteria > Pseudomonadati > Campylobacterota > Epsilonproteobacteria > Campylobacterales > Sulfurimonadaceae > Sulfurimonas > Sulfurimonas autotrophica. The sequence goes on along the minus strand of NC_014506.1, from coordinate 1,097,521 downwards.
ACGTGTGCCTTATAAGCTTCTCTAAATCCCATAATATTTCCTATTGTCAGTTTAATTTGCAGATATTATAGCCAAAAGATAAGTAATGATTTTAATGGTGTTACTTATGTAAACACTTATATTTTGTTAAATTCATTTATTGTGAAAAAAAGTAACACCTAAATATTACGCTTAGCTATTTCACCGCAAATTATTTCTCTATCGCTACCAATATAGTTGTTTTTTAACCATAAAAGATAAGAATCAGGCAATTCATTGTATGGCATGCCTTTGTATTGTCCAAAATTAATTCTTACACTGTTTTGTATATTAGCCACAGCTTCTCGTGTAGTAGCTTCTACATGTAAAGTTTGCAGCAGTCTAATAAATTCTTGATACTCTAAATTTTTTCTAATAGTAAATGTATATGTATCAAAATCAAAATATCCCTTTCTTTCACTAACAAAATGTTCAATCTCTTGAATCTGCCGTACACTTAGCATTTCCAAGTTCTCTACATGCACACTGAAAGAATTTTTGTGTTTTGTAAATGTAAAATAGGGTTTGGACATTATAAAATTTCTCTCACGCCTTTTGTATTTGGCGAGGAAAGAATACCCTCGTGTTCTAGCTGTTCTATAACCCTTGCCGAACGGTTATAACCGATTTGTAATTTTCTCTGCAGATAAGAAATAGATGTCTTTTTATCATTTAAAACAACACTTTTTGCTTCTTCAAAAAGAGGATCCAACTCTTCATAACTCTCACCGGATGCAGAGGAGTTACCGCCCTCACCATTTGTTTCTTCAATAAGAAAGCTTTTATCATAATTCGGTTCTCGTTGTGCTTTTATAAAATCTACAATTTTTTCTATCTCTTCTTCTGTTGCCCATGGAGCATGCAGACGCACCAGTGCAGGTGCGCCCGGAGGTGTAAAGAGCATGTCACCACGACCAAGTAACGATTCTGCTCCCATTTGATCTAAGATAATCTTTGAATCTATTTTTTGCCCTACTCTGTATGATATACGCGAAGGAAGATTCGCTTTTATAAGCCCTGTAACAACATCTACAGAAGGTCTTTGTGTCGCAATGATTAAGTGAATACCACAGGCACGTGACTTTTGTGCAAGTCTTGCAATGGAAAGTTCCACATCTTTACCACTTGTCATCATCAAATCAGCCAGCTCGTCAATAATAACAACAATATAAGGAAAATGCTCACCGCCCTCACGTTTTACTTTTTCATTATAGTTTTCAATATTTTTCGTTCTACTCTCTGCCATAAGTTCATAACGGCGTTCCATCTCATTAACCATATTATTGAGTGAAATTATCGCCTGTTTCGGTTTTGTAATAACAGGTGTGAGTAGATGCGGTATATCATTATATATAGAAAATTCCAGCATTTTCGGGTCAATCATTAAAAGCCGTAGCTGGTCGGGAGAATTTTTATATAAAAGTGAAAGTATCATAGCATTGATGCCAACGCTTTTCCCGCTTCCCGTAGTTCCCGCTATAAGCAAATGCGGGAGTTTCTTCAAATCTGTAACAAAAGGCTTGCCTACAATGTCCTTTCCAAGGGCTATGGTAAGCGGTGATGCAGAATTTTTAAAGAGTTTATCATCTAAGAGTTCACGCAGGTAAATAGTGTCTACTGTTTCATTTGGAATTTCTATTCCGACGACATCTTTTCCCGGAATCGGCGCTTGAATACGGATAGTTTCTGCTGAGAGTGCCATTGCCAAATCATCCTGCAAGTTGAGTATTTTACTTACCTTGACATTGGCTGCGGGTTTAAATTCAAATGTAGAGACAACAGGACCAGCATATGTACGCACAACGTCACCTTCAATTTTAAAGTGTGCCAGTTTTTCTATAAGATATCTGATTTTTTCATCTACTTCTTTTTCATCAACATTGTGTGTTGTTTTATTGGGCTTTTGTAAAAAATCCACAGAAGGCAGTTTGAAATTTTTAGGTTTTTCTACTTTCCCTTTTTCAATATTTGCCAATAGTTTTGCATTTTCTTCAAGTTCATCGACAATTACAGTATTTTTATGCTCTTTGACATCAGCGGCAATATCTAATATTGTTTTTTTGGTATCACTTTTTTCGTCTATTATACCAGTACTTTCATCTTTTGTATCAGTTTCTTTTGTATCAACTTTTTTTTCTTTTCTTAAGTATGCCGGCTTATCTATCTCTTCTTCAAGCATCGGCTCTTTTATTTCTGTTTGCACTGTAGTCTGCGTTGTGTCTGCACTCTCTTTCTCAACGGAGGCAAGAGCTACCTGCGATTTGTTTGATTTGAGTGAAGATACGAGTACATGTAAGATTTCCGAACTGCTTTTATCGAAAAGAATAACCATAGCAACGGCTGTAATCATAAACCAAAATACCCATAATCCAAAAACACCGATATATGGAGATAAAAAGTCTACAAAATCCGCACCGAACTTTCCTCTATAGTTATTTGTTACGACTAAAGCCTGTGCAATCAATGCAGAACATAAAAGTAAAAAAGAAGCAATAGTTACTTCTGCTTTTCTAAATCCAAAGGATGTATCTTTGTATAAATAATACAAAGGTGCAAGTAAAATAAACAAATAGACAAAAGAAATATATCCAAAATAGAGTTGATTATATGAAGAAAAAGTAGCACCGTAACTACCCATTAAACCTGTTGAACCAAAGAGAGTCGAAAAACCAAGATAGATTAATACACCAAAAATAATAATAAACGCAGTATCTTTCAAATTAGAGAACCTTTATAATAAATGAATTGATTTTTTATAAAGAAAGTATAGCCAAAAACGTTCCATAAAGGAACTATAAATAATTCACAAGACTTAACTGTGAAACTTTTCCTACTGTTGAGAGCATTGCCTGGTAATTCAGATTTAATTGCTGTAACTTTAGAGATGCTTCAGCAACGTCAGTATCTATTACTGATGAACGAAGGGTCATTGTGCTTATTTCAAGTAATTGAGACCTTTCTAAAGAACTTGTCAAAGTATTTGATTGTGCACCTACTGTAGAATGACTTCTTGAAATATGTGATTGCAGTTTATCAAGCATTGCTATTGCATTTTCTATCCCTTGATTTCTCATTGTACCGCTTGAGCTGTCAGGGTAAAGCTTATGATCTTCCACCGCTGTAATAGCTTCATCAAGATTTTTGAAAAAGTCAGTTTTTGGGTCAATAATTGTCAGGGCATTGTTGGCATTAAAAGACATTACAGAAGAAGGATTGGTAAAATCACCACTATTTGCATCATAGATAGCGAGTGAAGCGTTTGTACTACTTGCTGTTAAATCAGTAAATTCAATTTTACCATCGTATGAGAGTTTTGTATTTCCCACGACATTTGACTGTTTGATTGCAGCGTCATAGTCTGTTGTTGTATTTGTTGTTGCCGGCAGAGTATTGGTTGCTGCCATATTCACAACATCCATCAGTTGTTGATACGTCATTTTATCTGCATCTACTGCTGCTCTTGGAGTTTCCATATTGAATATATCATAATTTGTTGTACCACCGTCTAAGGAAAATGTAGAACCTGCACTCTTAAAATCAATCGTTGCAGTATAGCTATTTCCATTGACATCTTTTCCATTTAAATTAAAAGTAGTACCATCAAGCGTGCCTGCAGTTCCCTGAGACAAATCTGCTACTTCAGAAATTTTTGTTGCAGCAGTAGCAAATTCATTAGAATTTTTTAAAACCTGAGAAACATTTGAACTCAGAGTTGAACCATCCTTTACAAAACTTGTTCTGTCATACAACAAACCGTCAATATTGCTTATACTTGTAGCTGCCGATGCGTAAGGCGATTTTACAAACTCTTTGACATATAAATCATTCGCAGGAGGCGTTGTAGGGTTTATGATTTCAGCGAAATTTGTTTCACCGCCATCCAAGTTGCTGATTTGTCCAGCAGTTGCATATACGGCATCATTAATGTCTGCCTCATCATTTCCGTCGCTTTGATCAAAATCAACCGCTCCGACCATATGAAAATCAAGTTTTGAAGAACCCTGCAGTTTATCTTCTATGGTAATCTGCCCGTTGCTGTTTAATCCGACATTAACTATTTGAAGATTGGAAGTATTTCCATACGCCTTACCAATTCCATTTAAAAGATCATCAATTTTATCACTGTCTTTCATATCAATCTGTTTATTGAATGATGTGCCGTCACTTTTTACACCGCGAATGTAAAAATGATGTTTTTGTGTTGCAGTGTCAACAGTAGAGTCGGTATCACCCATTAAATCCCTGATAGTGTCATCCTTGGTAATTGTTGCGAAGCTACCATTTTCAGCACTTGTTGCAGTGAATTCTGGATATTTTTTACTTAAATTTTCCTGTATTACATTTGTTGTAACATTTCTTCGAGTAAGCCTGTCTTCGCCTAAAAAGAGTTCTGAGCCTGTAAGATTGTATTTTTGCGTAGAATTGGAACCTAAAAAAGAATTCATACCGGCATCATTACCGTGATAAACACCATTGTCGTCTATAGGTCGTGTATTTACAGCAGAACCGGAAAATAAAAACTGCCCGTTTATAGAAGTATTTGCAAGATTTTTAAAATGCTTTTCCAATCCTCGAAGCTCGCCGGCTATCGCATCAAGCGAATCGTCACTATGCGTCCCGTTTGCAGCATTTACAAGCAGTGTTCTCGTTCTATTCATAGAAGTTTCAAATTCATTGAGCACAACATCTGTTTGATTAGAAACTTTATAACCGCTTTCAGTACTTTTTTTAACCTGTCCAATGGTGACAAGTTCATTATCCAGTCGCATTGTTTCAGTAAAGGTTTTTACATCATCTTTTGCATATTGGATTTTTAATCCTGAAGCAATCTGTTTGTTTACATCAAAAAGTTCATTATTTATTTTTAAATTATTTGTACCATATAGGCTGTTGTAGTACATACTTGATGTTACACGCATAATATCTCTCCGCTTACAGATTATTGTCTAGTTCTTTAATATTGCTAAAAGTATAGCAATAAAAGTTCCATATATTCATATAATCGACCAAATATTATTTACTTTTAAGTAAATTATCACTATCATTTCGACTTCAACAACTGATTTAGCCAGAGTGATGGAACGGTATACATAGCGGATTCAAAATCCGCCGCCTCACGGCTTAGGGGTTCAAATCCCCTCTCTGGTACCATTTTACAGTTGTTAGTTCTCATAAATGAGAGATAATCATGTTATTTATTAAAATAATTTTTCTACTCATCTTCCCTATACTTATTTTTGCAGCAAATAATTTACAAAGTAATTATTTTATAAAAAATGATTTTATTATGCTCTCCGATATTATACATGTAAACAAAAAAGATGATAAAAAACTTTTCAATATAGACAAATATAGACATTCTAAACGAATAAAAAGAGACAAACTCCTAAAAATACTTCAAAAAAACGGTTACAGCAACTATGCCTCAAAACACAGTTATATCCAATTTACAAAACGAAGTCCTATCGACACAACACTTATACAAAACAGTATAAAAAAACTCTATACTCAAAAATATAAAACCATAAATATATCTTTAATTACTCTTGTTCCTACACGCTACCTGGATAAACTTCCTAAAAATTACAGTATACATTTTAACAAAAGAGCCCATTTGTCAAAAAAAGGTGTTTTGTATATAAAAACAGATGATAATAAAAAGATATTTTTTAATTATCAAATTCTCGCTGCCGTTTCTGTTTTAACAGCCAGAAATAACATTAAAAAAGATAGCGAACTCAGCAGTGTAAATACACGAAAAAATAGTATAATACTAAATAAATTTAGAGCAATGCCTCTGCAGGGGTTACATGTAAGCAGGTACCAGGCAAAACATAATTTAAAAGCCAATGACATTATAACTAGTAGAGATGTAATAGGTTTATATTTAGTTAAACGAGGCTCAAATGTCAACGTAAGCCTGCAAAATGCGGGAATAGATATCTTTTTCTCGGCAAAAGCGCTTCAAAATGGCAGACTCGGTGACAGTATCAGTGTTATGCAAAAAAACGACAAAAAATTAAAAGTTGTTGTGGTTGGAAGAAATAAAGCAGAGGTAAAATGAAAAAAACAAAAATAGTAGTTGCAGTCAGCGGAGCGAGCGGTGTGAATCTTGGTATAAAAATGCTTCATCTGCTTCCTGAATCTGTCGAAAAACATTTTATAATGTCGCAAAACTCCAAGACCGTACTTTCCCATGAAATGCATGATGTAACGACACATGACAATAAAAATATATCTGCTTCTATCGCTTCGGGATCTTTTGGAATTGACGCTATGATAATCGCTCCGTGTTCGATGAATACACTCGCCAAAATAGCCTGCGGAATCGCAGATAATCTCATTACACGATGTGCCGCCGTGATGATAAAAGAGCAAAAAAAGCTTATATTAGCACCAAGAGAGATGCCTTTTTCTGCTATTACTTTGGAAAATATGCACAAACTCTCAAGTCTGGGAATCATTATTGCACCGCCTGTTATGGCTTATTACTCGCAACAGCAGACTTTAGATGATATGGAAAATTTCATTATCGGTAAATGGTTTGATCTGTTGGACATTGAAAATAATTTATACCAAAGGTGGCAAATTGAAGAGTCGTAAAATCGCTTTATATCCGGGAACATTTGATCCTATAACAAACGGACACTATGACATTATAGAGCGTGCTAGGAATTTGTTTGACGAAGTCATAGTCGCAGTTGCAGAGTCAAAAGATAAAAATCCGCTGTTTACGCTTGAACAGAGAATCCATATGGCACAAATAGCCGTAAAAAATTTAAACGGAGTCCACGTAGTAGGTTTTAACAACTTAACAGTAGAACTGGCACATGAGCATAATGCAGGGGTGCTTATACGCGGGCTTCGTGCAGTGAGTGACTTTGAGTATGAACTGCAGTTGGGATATTTAAATAATTCTCTTGATGAGGAGATAGAAACCGTTTACTTGATGCCAAAACTAAAACATGCTTTTATCAGCTCTTCTATTGTAAGAAATTTATTGAAATTTAACGGCAAAACGGAGCATTTACTCCCGATTGAGGTGCAAAAAATCATAGGGAGCCTCAACTAATGTATATCGCGATTGAAGGTATTGATACAGCCGGTAAAAGTACGCAAATTGCAGCATTAAAAAAGCATTTTCCACAAGCTGTAACTACAAAAGAGCCGGGAGGCACTGAGATAGGAAAAGAGATAAGAGAAATGGTACTAAGTGCTAAAACGAAAAGTAAAAGAGCAGAATTTCTTCTTTTTCTTGCAGACCGTGCAGAACATATAAAAGAGGTTATAGAGCCGAATCTCCATAAAGTAATAATATCTGACAGAAGTGCTGTAAGCGGCGTTGCTTACGCTTTGATTCAAGAGGATATAGATACAAAAGATTTAGTTTATTTGAATGATTTTGCAACAAAAAAAATATATCCGAAAAAGATATTTTTGCTGCGCCTAACAAAAGAAGAGCTGGAATTCAGACTTTCACAAAAAGAACTTGACGGCATAGAGCTTCGAGGCAGTGAATATTTGCTTCAAATTCAAGAGAGCATCAAAAAAGCAAGCGAGCTTCTGGGCTTAACACTTATCGAAATTGATGCAACAAAACCCATAAATGAAATAACAGAAGAAATATTAAGTAATATCAACAATTAAAAAGGACTATTATATGATTAAATCACTCAGAGGCATGAACGATATACTTGATGAAAATGAGTATAAACGATTTACTTATTTTTTAGAGGTAGCAGCAGATGTTGCTAAAAAATATGGTTTTCATTATATTGAAACACCTCTTTTAGAAGAGACGGCACTTTTTAAACGCAGTGTCGGCGAGAGCAGCGATATTGTCGGTAAAGAGATGTACCAGTTTATAGACAAAGGTGAAAATGATGTTTGTCTGCGTCCTGAAGGAACTGCCGGTGTTGTACGGGCTTTTATTCAAAAAAAACTGGACAAGGCAGGCGGCATTCACAGGTTTTTTTATTATGGACCAATGTTTCGTTATGAAAGACCGCAAAAAGGACGTTTAAGAGAATTTCATCAGTTCGGTGTTGAAAGTTTCGGTGTTGCAAGCGTATATGAAGATGCAGCTATGATTATGATGGTTGCAGATATTCTTAAAAAACTCGGCATAGGGTACCGACTGCAGCTCAACTCTTTGGGTGATAACAACTGCATGCCTCAGTACCGTGATAGTCTCGTTTCATTTATAGAGAGTGTGGAAGAGCAAATATGTGAAGACTGTAAACGCAGAAAAAGTACAAATCCTATTCGCGTGCTTGATTGTAAAAATGAAAAATGCCAGTTTTTATATGAAAATGCGCCAAAACTTATAAATTCACTGTGTGAAGGCTGTGAAAGTGATTTTGACAAACTGAAAAAAATACTTGATGATAATGACATCAGTTATGAAATAGATACAAATCTTGTGCGCGGACTTGATTACTACTCAAAGACCGCTTTTGAATTTGTCAGTGATAATATCGGGAGTCAAAGTGCTATTGCCGGCGGCGGGAGATATGACAGACTTGTGGAGTTTTTAGACGGGCGCCCTACTCCTGCTGTCGGTTTTGCTATGGGAATTGAAAGACTTTTAGAGCTTATTGCAATGCCTGAAGAATCAAGAGAAGGATATTACCTCGGTGCTATGGATGAAGAAGCTGTTGACACTATTGTCTCTTTAACACATAAAAAAAGAGCAGCAGATAAAGCTGTGTGTGACTACAAAGCAAAAAACCTGAAAAACCATCTCAAAAGTGCTGACAAAGTCAATGCAAAATACTGCTGTGTCATAGGTACAAATGAGATGAATGAGGGAACTATCTGGGTAAAAAATTTGGAGAGCAAAACAGAATTAACTATTAAAAGAGAAGATTTTTAGATGAGTTTGCTTCAAGAAATGTGGAATTTTTTTATAAATTTTATTGAGTTTTTCTTGCTCGCTGCATTTCTTGGTATTTTAATGCTTTATATATATGATAAATTTGTACAAAGACAGCATGCACTTTTAATAAACTACCCCGTAATTGGACGAATGCGTTACCTTTTTGAGTCCCTTCGCGAACCTTTAAGACAATACTTTGCAGATGAGACTTTTTATGAGTCTAAAGACAAAGTGGACTGGGTTTACAAGGCGGCAAAAGATAAGCCCAATTATAAATCTTTTTCCGTTTTACAGCCTTTTTCAGGCTCCAGATTTGTTATCAAACATGCCTCTAGTGTTTTAAATGATGATGAAGTTGATAATGATACATCTGTTATATTTGGAAAAAATACAAAGCACCCATTTGTGTCAGCCACACCCATAATCCGTTCAGCCATGAGCGACGGTTCGCTCAGTCCTGAGGCAATTCGCGCCTTTAGTCTTGCCGGTATGAATTCAAACCTGACAATAAATACAGGCGAAGGTTCTTTGACATCTAATCATCTTTTTACACTTAAACCTGATTGTAGTAATGCACCCTATCTGGAAGTTGTTCAAAGCAAACCTTTAGCAGAAATAGCTTTTAAAATTGGCACCTTCTTTTTTAACCATGCCGTTGCTATAAAATGGTATAGAACCGTACTTTTAAATAAAAAAACGCAAAATACCTACATCTACGACACAGCTTCACATTCACTCTTTAGAGTAAACTGGGATGCACCTCTTGAGAGTTTTCCAAAAACTGTTCCCGATACCATTCCTAACATCATTTTTCAAATGAGTTCAGGTCTTTACGGCGTCAGAGATAAAGATGGAAAATTTGATGCACAAAAGTATCAAAAGGTAATGAAATTTTGTCGCATGACAGAGATAAAAATCGCCCAAGGTGCAAAACAGACCGGCGGGAAACTTGCCGGTGCAAAAGTAACTGCCGATATTGCATACTATCGCGGCGTCGAGGAACAAAAAGATATTTTTTCTCCAAACAGATTTCCTTATGCGGACACAACGGAACATCTGCTTGATTTTGTTGAACAACTGCAAGAACTTTCGCAAAAACCGGTTGGTTTTAAAATAGTTATTTCCGATGCTGATTCTGTCAACGAGCTGGCATCAATAATTGCACAAAGAAAAAGAGAAGGCAGAAATATTCCTGATTTTATAACAGTTGACAGCGGAGAGGGAGGCAGTGCTACGGCACCGCTGGAACTTATGGAGTCAGTCGGACTCACAACACCAAATGCTTTATATATTCTAGATATGATGCTTAAAAAACATAATTTAAGAGACAATATCAAAATAATAGCCAGTGGTAAAATACTTACACCTGATGATGTAATAATTACAATGTGTATGGGTGCAGATGCTGTTGGAATTGCACGCGGATTCATGATGAGCGGCGGATGCATTCGCGCCCGTATGTGTTCAGGTTTCGGAACACATGTGTGTCCAGTCGGCATGGCTACGCAAGACCCAAAAAAAAGAGCTTCATATCTTGTTGTTAAAGAAGGTATAGAGATAGGAAACTATCATAAAAACCTCATTAAAAGCATAAAAACAATTCTGGCGGTTATGGGTGTCAAAAGTATTAATGATTTAAATAAAAGATTGCTTACTTTTAAAAACAGAAGCGGTGAAATATATTTTGACATTGATGAGTATTTTCATCAAAAACTCAAAGTATAGGAAAATTTATGAATAATTTCGGTCTTAATATTTGGTCAAACAAAAATTTCATAATAGAAGACGGTGAAATAAAACTCAACTACAAATCAATGCCCTCTTTGCTTGAAATAGTCAGCAAGATACGGGCAGATGATCTCAAGGGACCGCTTATTTTGAGATTTCCGCATTTAATAAAAAGGCAGATTAAAACACTTTATAATTATTTTGAAAAAGCCATTGAAGAGAATAATTATAAAGGAAGTTTTAATGCTGTTTTTCCTCTCAAAGTCAATCAATTTCCTGCAGCCGTTGAAGCAATTACATCACAAGGTGCAAAATACAATTATGGGCTAGAAGCTGGAAGCAAGGCTGAACTTATCTTAGCAATGAGCAAAACACTCGATGGTGCCAACATCACTGTCAATGGTTTCAAAGATGAAGAGATGCTCACTCTTGGATTTATAGCCGCGCAAAGCGGTCACAATATAACCGTTACGATAGAAGGGCTAAATGAACTTGAAACGATTATTGAAGTTGCTGCTCAATGCAGTCTAAAAGTTCCTAATATCGGTATACGCGTCAGATTGCATAGTGCAGGCAGTGGCATCTGGGCAAAAAGCGGCGGTATGGATGCAAAATTCGGACTTACTTCCACTGAAATCATTGAAGCTGTAAATCTCTTAAAAGATGCCGGTTTAATTCAGCAACTAAAAATGATTCACTTCCATATAGGTTCACAGATGGCAGATATCGCACCGCTTAAAAAAGCACTCAGAGAAGCAGGTAATATTTATGCCGAACTTAAAAAAATGGGTGCAGAGTCGCTCTCAAGCATAAACATCGGCGGCGGACTGGCAGTCGAATATGACCAGCATGAACAATCACATGCACGTAACTACTCTATAGATGAGTTTTCAAGTTCTGTTGTCTTTTTGCTCGGTGAAATCATGAATGCAAAAAATGTTGCACATCCGGATATATTTACCGAATCAGGAAGATTTATTGTCGCTTCTCATGCTGTACTCATTACCCCTGTTTTAGAGCTTTTTACGCAGGATTACCAAGAAAAACTTTTAAATTTCAAAGAGACAAATCCTCCCCTTATTGGAGAACTTATAGAACTCAATCGGCTGTTAAACAATGCTAATTGTATTGAATACCTGCATGATGCGCTTGATCATATGGAGTCTCTTTTTACACTTTTTGATTTAGGCTATATTGATCTTCAAGACCGTTCCAATGCAGAAATTTTAGTTCATAATATTATAAAAAAAGCCCTTTACTTAAAATCAGCCAACCCTACAAATGAACTTGAACAACTGCAGATAAAACTACAGGAACGCTACTTGATAAATGCTTCAATATTTCAAAGTCTGCCTGATTATTGGGGACTTGGACAGCACTTTCCCGTTATGCCTATTCACCATTTAAATACAACACCTCTGCGTGCTGCTTCTTTGTGGGATATCACATGTGACAGCGATGGAGAGATAGGCTTTAATCCTGAAAAACCTCTCTATTTGCATGATGTAAATATAGATGAAGAGGATTACTTTCTCGCCTTTTTTAATGTCGGAGCCTATCAAGAAACTTTAGGAATGGATCATAATCTCTTTACGCATCCAAATGAATACACTATTGCAATAACGGATACAGGATACAGTATAACAAATGCAGTCGAATCCAAAACTATTTTAGACATCCTTGAATCAATCGGATATGATAAAAATGAAATATTAAATCAACTTAAAAGTAAACTCGCAAATGCTGACTTTATTACAGAAAAAGAAAAAAATGATACACTTGCACAGCTTGAAAGATTTTTGCATCAAAATGGCTACTTAAGAACAACAAACTAAGGATTATCATGGGAATATTTGCAGAAATAAAAGAAGATTTTTCAAACGCATATAAAAATGATCCTGCATTAAACTCAAAAATTGATTTTTTATTTAATTATCCTGGTGTTTGGGCAGTTGCATGGTACAGAATAGCACATAAGCTTTACAAATCAAATTTTACAAGAACAGCAAGAATTATTATGGGATTAAACCAAGTACTCACAAATATTGATATCCATCCTGCTGCGGTTATTGGTAAACGCGTTTTTATTGACCATGGTTTTGGTGTCGTCATCGGAGAAACTGCTGTCATTGAAGATGATGTGCTGATATACCAAGGTGTTACCCTCGGCGGTGTCTCTTTAACACACGGAAAACGTCATCCGACTGTACGACAAGGTGCAGTTATAGGTGCCGGCGCAAAAGTTTTAGGTAATATAGTTATAGGTGAACATGCTAAAATTGGTGCAAACTCAGTTGTTGTAAAAGAGGTTCCAGACTGTTCTACCGCTGTCGGTATTCCCGCACATATCATTGAAAAAGGAAGATGTAAAGACCCTTTTATGCACAATATGCTGCCTGATATTAACAAAGAAATGTTTGAATACCTGCTTAAAAGAGTTGCTATACTGGAGCATATTCTTGTCAAAGAGAATAAAAATCTTTTAGATCAGGATCTGGAACTTGAACATATATACGAATCTTTTATAAAATCAATGAAAAATTAATTTTTTACTCTTTTCTCAACTAATATACATAAATTTTTTAGTATAATTCTTTAAATATATCATTTAAAGGGTTTCAATGCTAGCAAAACGCATAGACAAACTATCAGAATCTATAACAATGGCAATCACTGCTCTTGCACAAGAATTAAAAGCTGAAGGGAAAGATATTCTCAGTTTTTCAGCCGGTGAACCGGATTTTGATACACCGCGTGTAATTAAAGATGCTGCTATAGATGCAATAAACAATGGATTTACAAAATATACTGCAGTTGATGGGATTCCGGTTCTGAGAGAAGCAATCGCTCATAAATTACAAAGAGATAACGATCTTACATATCAGCCAAATCAAATTATTGTAAGCAATGGAGCAAAACATTCTTTGTTTAATCTCTTTTCTACAACAATTGAAAAAGGTGACGAAGTGATTATTCCTGCACCTTACTGGGTAACCTACCCTGAACTTGTAAAGTACTTCGACGGAACAGTTGTTGAACTTCCAACAAGTGATGCTACCGCATTTAAAATCACACCTGAGCAGTTAAAAAATGCTTTGACAGAAAAAACAAAAATGCTGATATTAACAACACCGTCTAATCCAACCGGTGCAGTTTATTCAAAAGAAGAGCTTACTGCTTTAGGCGAAGTCCTTAAGGGAACAGATGTTTTAGTCGCAAGTGATGAAATGTATGAGAAGCTTATTTATGAAGGTAATTTTACTTCTGCTGCAGCCGTAAGTGAAGATATGTTTAAACGAACTATTACAATCAACGGTTTAAGTAAATCTGTAGCAATGACGGGCTGGAGATTCGGGTATATGGCTGCATATCATACTGAGATTATAAAAGCAGCAAAAAAACTGCAGTCTCAAAGTACTTCCAATATAAATACAATGACACAATATGCTGCTATTGCAGGGCTTGACGGCAGTGCAGATGAAGATATTGAAATGATGAGAAAAGAGTTTGTAAAACGCCGCGATGAAGCAGTCAAACTTTTTAACGAAGTAGACGGTTTGAGTGTTTTAAAACCTGATGGTGCTTTTTATCTCTTTGTAAACATTCAAGAAGTCAGTAACGACTCACTTACATTTGCAAAAGAACTTTTGGCAACTAAAGGTGTTGCCGTTGTTCCCGGTGTAGGTTTTGGGAGTGAAGGCTATTTCAGATTTAGTTTTGCTACCGGCATTGCCAGCATAAGAGAAGGTATAAAAAGAATTGATGCGTTCGTTGGCGAACTCAAAGCAAAGTAGGTTTTACCCTACTTTAGTTCTGATAAAGCCTTAATAACTTCATCTAAATTATCCAATGGAATATGGACTTTCCATTCAGGATTTTCTGATTCACCTGAGAGTGAAATTCCAACACTGGCAACAGTACCGCTTCCCGGACCATAAGGTTCATTGATTTTTCTTATAGATATAACACCGTTTTTCGTTCCGCTTAATGCAATTATTTTTGACATCTTGACTCCTTATTGTTTTTACTTAATAAGTCTAGCAAGTTTTGCCTGAAGTTTAAGCCATTGTCTATGTCCCATAAGAGGAAAACCGGCGTATGTTTTACCAGGCTCTTTTATGGAGCTTGTAATTCCACTTCTAGCTGCAAAAGTTGAAAATGGTGCAATCTCAAGATGTCCTGCTGTCGCTGATTGACCGCCCATAACAACATTTCTGCCAAGTTTAGAAGAACCTGCAAGTCCAACCTGTGAAACTAGAACGCTGTATTCGCCTATTTCACAGTTGTGTCCTATCTGTACAAGATTATCTATACGAACACCTTTTTTAATGACAGTAGAGCCGAATACTGCCCTGTCAATACTTGTATTGCTTCCTATTTCGACATCATCTTCTATAACAACATTCCCGTTTTGGTAAATCTTTTTATGTTCGCCTTTCTCATTTGTAGCAAACCCAAACCCGTCTGAGCCGATTACTGTATTTGCATGTATCATACAGTTATTGCCAATTTCACAATCTCTATAAACGGTAACGCTTGGGTAAATAACGGTATTATCACCGATAACAGCTTGGGCACCTATGTAAACATGCGCCAAAATTGTACAGTTCTCACCAATGACAGCACTGTTTGCTATTTCAGCTTTGGGAGAAACTTTTGAATTTTTACCGATTTTTGGCTGAGAAGGGGTATCATCTTCTATCGGCGGTGCGAAATATTTTGAAAGAATTGCCATAGACCAGTAAGGATTTTTTGTAACCAATGGTATACAGTCTGCAGGAAGTTGAGATGCAAGATTCTCAGAAATTATAACTGCTGCTGCTTTTGTATGTTCAAGGT
Source organism: Sulfurimonas autotrophica DSM 16294 (assembly GCF_000147355.1). Taxonomy (NCBI): domain Bacteria; kingdom Pseudomonadati; phylum Campylobacterota; class Epsilonproteobacteria; order Campylobacterales; family Sulfurimonadaceae; genus Sulfurimonas; species Sulfurimonas autotrophica. The sequence continues at coordinate 1,082,058 of NC_014506.1, read as the reverse complement.
CTTTGACATACTTAGAGTTGGAGACAAAAGAGACTTCATCCTCTTTTGCATCCTTGAGAGTATTAATACCAATAATTTCAGTATCACTACCTTCAAAATTACATTCTAAAATTGAAGCTATTTTACTCAGCTTCATATTTTTATCTCTCTAATGCGACAGCGCCGCTTCTTACTATCTCTTTTGGATTATACTTTCTAATGGCTTCAAGATAATGATCTACTCTTTTTGGCTCATCGGCAACCATTGTTATAATCACATCATTACCGACATTTACTATTTTTCCATTATATGCATTACATATTGCACTGATATCACTGATGTTTTCTGTGATTGGAAATTTCACAAGAGCCATTTCTTTTTCAACTAAATCAGCATGCTCATATACCCTTAGAACAGGAATAAGCTTGTGAAGCTGTTTTGTAATCTGCTCAATCACGCGCACAGAACCTGATGTTACAATTGTCAGACGAGAATACTTACTCTCCGGAATCGGAGCAACAGTTAAAGATGTTATGTTATAACCACGTCCGGAGAAAAGGTCGGTAATGCGAGATAAAACACTCGCTTCATTTACAACGATAACTGAAACTACTCTTCTTTCATTATTGTCATTCATTATTTACTCTCCTTTTTCTCTAACAACATCATATTGAACAAGCTTCCGCCTGACGGAACCATTGGCATAACGTTTTCAAATCTTTCAACTTTTACATCAATAAATGCAACAATATTTCTCTCAACTGCCTCTTTTAAGGCTGCATCAAATTCTTTTTTTGTAGAAACTCTGTACCCTATTCCGCCGAAAGCCTCAGCGAGTTTTACAAAATCAGGCTGTACGGAAAGATCAGTCTCACTATGGCGTTTGTCATAAAAAAGTGTCTGCCATTGACGAACCATCCCAAGAAAGTTATTATTTAAGATAATATTGATAACCGGTAGTTTTTTCTCAACCGCTGTCATTAATTCTTGGCAGTTCATTAATATAGAACCGTCACCTGTAAAGTTGATACTCGTTTTTTCAGGTACTGCAGCTTTTACACCAATAGCCGCCGGAAAGCCGAACCCCATTGTTCCAAGTCCGCCGGAGCTTATAAACTGACGGGGTCTCGTAAACGGATAAAATTGTGCAGTCCACATTTGGTGCTGTCCAACATCTGTAGAGATATTTGCATCATCGCCAAGCAATTCACCTACTCTTTTTACAACCCACTGAGGCTTGATGTTTTCACTGTCTTCATGAAATGTAAGTGGATGCAGCTGTGCAAAGTTTTCTATTGTTTCTCTCCATGGCTCATAATTGTTACTGTCTACCATAGAGCTGAGCTTGAGCATCTCATTCACAACATTTTTTATATCACCGACAATAGGATAATTAGCATGAACTAGCTTTGAAATACTTGCCGGGTCTATATCTACATGTATAACTGCCGCATTTTTAGCAAACTCGCTTAATTTTCCCGTTACGCGGTCATCAAATCTGGCACCAAGAGCAATAACCAAGTCTGTTTCACTCATCGCCATATTTGCCGCATACGAACCGTGCATGCCAAGCATACCTATGAGCAAGTCGTCATCATAAGAGAGTGTACCTCGAGCCATGAACGTTTCAACAGCAGGAATACCTGTAGTATGCACCAAATCCCTTACTTCATATGCTGCATTTGAGTTAATAATACCGCCGCCAAGATAAAACACAGGACGCTTCGCATTGGCTATGGCTTCCATTGCTTTTTTAATTTGACGAGGATTCCCTTTTACATGCGGTTTATATGTCTCTAAATCAAGCTCCACATTATAATCAAACTCTGCAATCTGTGCAGTAACATCTTTTGGAATATCTACATGTACAGGACCAGGACGACCGGTTCTTGCGATATAGAAAGCTTCTTTAAGAATACGCGGTAAATCTTTTGCATCTGTTACAAGATAATTATGCTTCGTACAAGAACGGCTGATTCCAACGGCATCAATTTCTTGAAATGCATCTGTGCCGATAAGGCTCATAGGAACCTGTCCTGATATTACAACCAAAGGAATCGAATCCATGTAAGCATCAGCTAAACCTGTTACGGCATTGGTAAATCCCGGGCCGCTTGTTATCATTGATACACCGACTTTTCCGCTGGCTTTAGAATACCCCTCTGCAGCATGAACCGCTGCCTGCTCATGGCGAGTTAAAATATGTTGAAAACTATCTTGTTTGTAAATTTCATCATAGACATTCATAATTGCTCCGCCGGGGTAGCCAAAAACTGTGTCTACACCTTCCGCAATTAAAGCTTCAATGACCATTTGTGCGCCACTAATTTGCATGAAAAGTCTCCTATAAATAATATATAATTTTAAAAATTCGCTAATTATACTTTAGGAGAACTATAATTGAGGTTAAAGTATTAATCTAAAATTGATTTTACAATCATTGAAGGCCGCCACATTGAGATAGCACCCTTTTTTAAAAGTTCAAAGTTTAATTTTGAAGCTGGATATTTTTTTTTAAAAGATTCAAAATAATCTTCAATTTGGTCCTGTAAACCAAAACTTAGTATATAATTTTTAATACCCTTTTCCAGAACAGTTTGTGGAATATTTTGTTCTAAAGCAGTTTCGAGTTGAACTATATAACACCATCCAAATATTGTTGCCAAAGAAGTATATTTTGACTCTATTTTCATATATGGCTTTAAAACCGCATATACATCCTGCACATTCCCAAGAGCAGCATATTTATTAGCCTTCATGACATCATTATTCCATTGTTGCTGCAATATTACACCATCATCTGTTTCCAGTAAATCTTCTGAAACTGCCATCATATTGTATGCAGTTGCAATATCATTATCTTGTACAGCATTAAAAAACTTTTGTTTTGTTTGTATTTCTTGAATAAGTTCTTGTGCTTCTTCGCTAAAATCACTGAAAACTTTTAATACTTGTAAAAGTTTTAAAGCAGAATGCGTATTATTTTCTTTAATGTATTTGTGTGCTTGAATATAAAGTGTGTCTCCATATGTCATCAGGGCATCATAATCAGGAAATTCTTTTAAGAAAGGATGGCGTTTAATGAGTTCGAAGCATATTTTAAACTCTTTTTGTCCAATAGCATCTTTAAGCCGTTTATAAATTTCACCTTTTGTCAATATTTCTTGAACAAATTTTGTTTTTTCACTTATACCTCTGTATGGAGCTAAAATTTCTTTAGCTTTTGGTATACCCTTTGGCTGTAAAATATATTTTTGGGCCTGAACAAATGCTTTTTTCCATCGCTCTTCAAGTGCCTGATAAATTTTTGATTCTTTATACACAGGATATGTATTTACAAGATTGTAAGCTAGTGCCAATTTTCCCTCTTTTGCAAAATTTAAGAACTTGTCAAATTCAACATAATCTTTTATTAACTTTTGAATAATTCTATTTTTTGAAGGAATATTTTTAAATTGATTAAACAACAGCATTGCCTTGTTTTTATCACCATTTTGCAGTGCTATTTTGGCCTGTTTGAAAGTATTTTTCCAAAGATTAGATATAAGCTTATATACTTTTGTATATGTTAGTATGGGATTATATTCTGCAAGTTTGTGTATCTCGGCAAAATCTTTACGTTTGAGTAGTTCTTTTAATCTCTCTTCTCCCTCATAAATATCATACTGCATTAAAAAGCCATCATCTGTCCCAACAATAAGATAATTCAGCTCTACATCAAACTCTAAAGCTGTTATTGGAGAAACCATTTTAATATATTTACCTGATATTAATTCATAAGTATTTAAATCATAAAGCAGAATATATCCCAATGTCGTACCAAGAAATAAAAACTGTTCATCCCCGCTGATACACATTTGTGTAACTTCATCATGAATACCTTCTAAACGCTGCAACACTTTGCCTGTGTAGATATCCCATATAATGGCACTTGAGTTTTTATCTACACTTACAAGTTTGTTTTTATGAAAAAAATTTAATTTTATAACAGGTGCAGAATGTGCGATTAGTTTATCTTTCGGAGACATAGTGACAAGATTAAAAAGAGAAATTTTTCTATCATAACTTGCTGTCGCAACCCAATTTGCATTTTTTGTAAATGCAATATCATTTATTGTATCAGCGTGGTGAGGAAGAGTAAAGACTAGTTTTCCACTTTTGACATCGATTGCGAAAGTTTTTCCATCATCTCCACATGAAAACATATATCTTGAAAGAGGATCAATACCTACACAAGAAGCCTCTCCATGATGCCTGTCAACTTTTGTCACCATTTGTTTGGATTGTGTATTATAAAGTCTGGATTCTCTACAGTCTGCACTTAAAGTTGCCAGATATTCTCCATTTTGACTATATGCAACAACACTGGATTTGTATCGCTCATGATTAATCCCCACCTTAAAACCGCCAAATAATTCTAAGCTGTCATGTTTAAAATATCGAACTGTTGTGTTTGCGTCAACAACTACAAGAGTATTATCGTCCAATATCTGTAGTAATACTACCGACTGTACTACACTTTTACTATTGACGAGTTTCATAAATCAATTCCTTAAATAACCCTCTTTAATGAGAGCCTTTTTAATTTCTTCTTGATGCTGCTTACCTTTTGTTTCCATATGCACAGTAACGTTTGCATCACCGTAATCCAGCGATATAGAAGTCCTGTCATAAGAAATATGAACGATATTTGCATTTAACTCTTGCAGTATTTGCGTAAAACGCATTAATGAACCCGGTTTATCAACTAATGTGACTGTGAGTTTCATTTTACGATGGGATTTTAAAAGACCTTTTTCTATAATTACAGAAAGTAAAGTGACATCCATATTCCCGCCGCTCAATACCACTGCAACATTTTTTTCCTTTAAATAATCTAACTTATGATGCAATAAAGCGGCAACACCGACAGAGCCTGCTCCTTCTACGACAAGTTTTTGTTTTTCAAGTAAAAACAGTATAGCACTCGCTATCTCCTCATCATCTACACTGATTATTTCATCTACGCATTCTAAGGCATATCCAAGCGTAATGGATGATGTATCTCGTACGGCTATTCCGTCAGCTATAGTTCTCACACTTGTTGAATCAACAGCCCTTTTTAAATCAAAAGAATTTTTAAATGCCGGAGCACCTTTGGCACTTACACCGATGACTTTTATATTTGGGTTTATCGCTTTAATCGCACTGGCCATACCTGCTATAAGGCCGCCGCCGCCGACAGGAATGAGGACAGCATCAAGTTCATTGCATTTGTCTAAAATCTCTAAGGCAACAGTACCCTGCCCGGCCATAACCTCTTCATCTTCAAAAGGGTGTACAAAAGTTAAATGATTTTTTTCGCCGTATTCTTTTGCATAAGCATAGGCTTCATCATAATTTGCTCCTGCAAGTATGACCTCTGCGCCGAAATGTTTCACACCGTCTATTTTTGTAAGCGGTGTAGATTCAGGCATAACAATAACTGCTTTTGTGTCAAATGCTGCAGCTGAGTAGGCAACGCCTTGTGCATGGTTGCCTGCACTTGCCGCAACAACACCGCATTCTCTTTGCTGCGGTGTTAAGGTAGCTATTTTATTATATGCGCCGCGAAGTTTAAAAGCACCGGTTATCTGTAAATTTTCTTTTTTCAAATAAACATTGCATCCGGCAATTTCACTGAGATAAGGAGCATGAGAAAAAGGTGTATTTACAGCCACACCCTCTATACGTTTTTGTGCATCTTTTATTTTTTGTAATGGTATCAACGGCTACGCCTGAAGATTTCTATGATCAACCATAGAACATCGATTTTGTACTACTTTCATACTCGCATCTTGTGCTTTTTTTGCAGCTTCATTATTAACGATGCCTTTTTGAGCCCAAAACACCTTCACATCACCGCGGGCAATACAAGCATCAGCAATAGCATCAAGTGCAGCAGGTTTTCTAAAAATATTAACCATATCAACTTCAAAAGGAATATCTGCTAAGGATTTATAGACTTTTTCGCCTAAAATAGTTTCACCTTTTGGGTAAACCGGCACTATTTTATAGCCATGAGCCTGAAGATATTTAGCTACTCTATGACTGTCTTTACTCTCATCAGGTGAAAGTCCTAAAACTGCAATAGTTTTAACACTCTCAAAAATTTCTTTTACTTCATCCGTATTCAAGTTTATTGTAGGAAATTCGCACTCCATGTTTACGCCTTTTTCATATTTTATCATTAATATCCGACTCTAGTTGAACTAACTTCAGTAAGGTTAGCAAGGCCGAACTCTTCTGTTGAAGAAATTATATCTAAAAATAATAAAGTCATTGATAAATTTAACATGGTATGAAAACATAAATACATAGAAAAAATTAAAAAATAAATATATTTTTATTAATATCTATACAATCAAAACATAAAATATGAACATTTAAACTCTCATCATATGCCAAAGCAACATCTAAAGATGATTGAAAATCTTTAGTTTTAGGATAAATTAAATAAATATCATTAGCATCATATTTCTTACCATAGGCATACATTTGATATAAATCTGCCTGTGACAAATCATAATTTTTACTCTCTTGATTTATCAATTTCCATTTTGTATCTAATATAATATTTTTATCAATTACAATATCAGGTTTTAATCGAAATAAATCATGAGATTCTACAAGTTTATATTGTCTGTCTTGTGTTTTAACATCTCTATCTTGATAATTTTTTTTGAAAAAATATGCAACATAAGATTCAAAGAGTAGATTCATATCAAATAAGAGAGTATAAGCCATATCATTACTTCTATAAGGCGAAAAAGAGTGATTGTTTAAAAATATACTACACCTCTATAAACATATCAGGAGTTTTTGCTTATATGCAAACATCTACATCACTCAAATCTGTTGCTTCTCCACGAGCAACGGAGCCAAATATATCAATACTTCTCTATGCCGTATTTATCGTAATTATTTTTCTTCTATTGTGCTAATAAACTTAAAACATAATCACGATTCATCATAAACTCCTATTATTTAATAATTAAATTATAGCGCATCTTTTTCTAAATTTTTTTGCATATCTTCTCTTCCCAGCATATATGCTTTATTTATATCTTTAAATGAAAATATTTTTACATTTAGAAGTTCTTCATTGCACAAGTATATATCGCACAGCTCTTTTTTAACGGCATATTTAGAGTGCCATGCTGTATGTATATTCTTTTTCAGCCAGCCCAGCATAGTTTTTGGAACCTCTTTATACTTTGGAAAAAGATTTATGCCAAGTATCGGATAATTATACTTATATAACTGTTCAACCGGGAAATTATCTACCAAACTGCCGTCTACGACTAGTGTCTCATTTACATACACAGGACAAAATATTGGTGCAATAGAACAAGACGCTAAGACTGCTTCTTTAAGGACCTTGCCCTTATTATAATAAACTGCGCTTTCATTTTTTACATCGCATGCCACAACACTTAAGGGTATGTCAAGTTCTTCAAAGCTCTCTTTATCAATAAGTTTATTGATAACTGCTGCGTTAGACTTAAGTTTAAACATATAGCCACGTCCCAAAGAGATTTGAAAAACAGAGCGAAACTCTTTTGATTGTATCACTTCCAAAATATACTCAGCACTCTTCCCACATGCCAAAGATGCACCGATTAGGGCACCAATACTTGTACCGCTTATGGCTTTAATTTGTATATTATTTTCTTGCAATACTGAAATAACACCCAAATGATAAGCCCCACGACCTGCTCCTCCTGAGAGGCACAAGCCTATCTCTTTTGGAAATTGATTATTTTTCATTTCGCATACTCCAGTATTTTAGCTATATTATTTTTTCCTGCCCGAGCCGGTACAAGGCAAAATCATACTTTAACGGGTCTGTTGGGTCAAATTTTTTTAATGTTTGTGTAAGTTCTATTGCCGCCTCTAAATCATATGTTTTTCTTTGCAGCAGTCCTAAACGCCGGCTCACATTAAATGTATGCGTATCAAGTGGCATAATCAGATCGGCTTTGTCTATCCCTTTCCATAAGCCCATATCTATATTATCATCTCTAACCATCCAACGGAGAAACATCATCCACCGCTTTAATGAACCTGCACCTTTTGTTTTTGTGCTTACCTTTGAGAGTAAAAAAGTATAGCCTCTTGAATTATGTGTATAGAGTGAGTTGAGCTTTTCAATCAGCGCATTTATGCCGTCTATGACGTTCTTTTTCTCATTATATGCACTTTGAAACACGGATTCTAATGTTTGGGTTACATGTAACCGTTTGAGCGCTATAAAAAGTGCGGAAATATCTGCACCGGTTTGAAATCTATAATAGTAATTTTGCAAAGCATTCTCTATCACGGCATCATCTTCATTTAAAAGTGAAAAATCTAAAGAGTCTAAAAATTTTACAATTTGCTTCACGTTTCCATAGGCAAAAAGCGCACAAATGAGAGCAATTACAGGGTCTTTATATCTGTGCGCCACTAAAATCGGGTCAGGTTTTTCCTGATTTATTTCACTTGAAATATTTCGTAAAGCTGCCTCTGCATCCAACAGTTTTTTAACATCCACTTATAATCCCAACTGGTACAGTTTTTTCCGCTCGCTTGAACCTGCAATGTTGAGCTGTTTTCTATATTTTGCTATGGTTCGTCTGACCATTTTTACTTTGAACTTTTCTTGAATCAAGTCTAAAAGTTTCATGTCACTCAAAGGTTTCGCTCTACTTTCTTGCTTCACAAGTCCTATAAGATACTCTTTTATGGCAGCATTACTGACATCTTCATCAATGGCGGTTGTAAAAAACTCTTTCATAGCAAGTACGCCTCTGTCACAGGCTATATATTTGTTTGCAATAGCTCGTGAAATAGTTGAAGGATTATGTCCAAACTCATCAGCGAGAGTTTTAAGCGTCAAAGGCATAATCTGTCCGCCTGTAAAAAATTCATACTGGTACTCGACTATCATCAGCCCTACTTTATACAGCGTTGCTTTTCTCATATCGAGTGCATCTACCAGACTTTTTGCCTCTTTAATTTTTTGCGTAACAAATTCATGTTCCACACCATAAGAGGTGTCAATATTTATAATAGGGTAATAAGCATCATTAAGTTTGACTTCTATCTGTTGTTCATCATTAAAGTATATCATTAAGTCAGGAACTATCTGCGCGGAATCTTCCTGATACTCGATATTTGGAGGGTTTTTAAATGTTGCAATGACATGCATCACTTCACTAAAAGATTCCTCTTTGGAATAGGCATGAATATTTTGAATATCATTAATGATTTCTACAGCCAAACTATATGCCTTGTCACTAATATTTGCATTATCAAGCTGAAACAAAAATGACTCTGCCAAATCTTTTGCACCTATACCCACCGGATCTACATGTAAGAAGCGCAGACGGATTTTTTCAAAATTTTGTATGTTTATATCATGTTCTTGACAAAAAACTTCTGTATCGCCGTCATAGTAGCCCTGTTCATCTAAATTTGCAATGACAAAAGAAGCTATCTCCTGCGATATCGGTGTCGGAAAAAGCGGCGCACCGATTTGCTCATCCAAAACATCATATAAGCTTTTGTGTTGAATAGTCAACGCTTCTATCTGTTCTGTTCTAGAGTTGCTCACCCCACGAGAAATTATTTTTTTTGGAATTCTTTTTTCAAAATCTTCTTCATAGCCTGATTTTACTTCTATGACAGGATTGGCTTCTACAAAAGGAGTCATGGCTTCGCCCAAATCCGAGAGACTTGAGTGTAAAATAGGAAGCCAATTACGCAGAGTGTTTGAGAGCTTATGCTTTGTTTCAACCCCCTGTGTCTGTCTTAATGCTCCCATATTTTCATAAACTCCTAAAGCTTGAAGCTCTCGCCGAGATAATGCGTACGAACATCTTCATTTTGTCCGATTTCATCACTGGTTCCCTGTGCAAGCAGTTCGCCTGATTTTATAACATATACCCTGTCGCACACATCAAGTGTTTCACGTACATTATGGTCTGTAATAAGCACGCCAATATCATATGATATAAGCTGGTGTATAACTTTTTGTATATCCATTACTGCGATAGGGTCAACTCCTGCAAAAGGTTCATCAAGCAATAAAAATTTTGGTTTATTCACAAGCGCACGTGCAATTTCTACCCGACGACGTTCTCCACCGCTGAGGCTGATTCCTTTTCTATATCGTATAGGCTCAATATTAAACATATCAAGGAGTTCTACTATTCTTGCCTCTTGCTCTTGCTTATCTTTTATTCCAACTTCAGCTGCAATCATCAAGTTATCTTCAACTGTCAAATCTTTAAAAATCGAAGCTTCTTGAGGTAAATAACCAATACCCTTGAGTGCCCTTTCATGCAGAGGCATACCTATCAAGTCTTCACCGTCAAAATAGACTTTGCCCTCTGTTGCTTCTACTAAGCCACATATCATATAAAAAGTTGTAGTTTTTCCTGCTCCGTTTGGACCAAGTAAGCCTACAACTTCTCCACTATGAACTTCAAGGCTTACACTTTTTACTATTTCTAAATCTTTGATTTTCTTTTTTAAATCCGCTGCTTTTAATGTGTGCATATTTTATACTCTCTTGCATCGTTTGAAATTTTTTCTATTTTTATTGTCATTGTTTGGATTCCGGCAGACAGTAAGATATCTACCAAATCATCACTACCCCACTCTATAAAATGAAGTCCCGGTTTTTCTAACTCTTCGAGCATTCCCAATGATATAAAATGTTCAAGTCCATGATTGTAAATATCATAATGAAATAGTTTGTCTCCATAGTATTGCTGCAGTGAAAATGTGGGTGATGTGACATCCTCTTTATAACCTAATTCTTTTGCTATCTTTTTCACCAAAGTTGTTTTTCCTGCAGCCAAATCACCTTTTAAGATAACAACACCATCTTTAAAATCACGGATAATATCATTTACCAAAGAGTCAAGTTCTTTCAAGTTCAGTTTATAAGCGCTTTTCATAATTTATTTGATGTTTCTATTATTTGCTTTAATTTCACTTTAGGTCTTGCATTGGCGATAGCTTCTCTTGCCATTTCCAAACCATCCTGTATATCTCGCGCCAAACCGTCAACCATTAATGATGCTGCCGTGTTGATTAGAACTATATCTCTTTGAGCCTCTGTTGCCGTGTCATCAAAAATATTTCGTAAAATATTGGCATTCACTCTTGCATCTCCACCCATTATAGCTCTCAAAGGTGCTTTTTTAATGCCGTATTCCTGCGGATCTATTATCAACTCCTGCATATCATCACCTTTTAAAAGTGAAGCATAGGTGATATCACTGATGCTTATTTCATCCATCCCTTCATTTGAACTTACAACTAAGGCTGATTTTGCGCCGTTTATTTTTAAAGCTTGGGCCATTTTTGGTACAAAAGCTTTGTCAAATACACCCAGCATCGACTTTTTTACACCGGCAGGGTTTGTTAAAGGACCCAGTATATTAAATATAGTTTTATCGGGGATACTTTTGCGCACCGGTACAATAAATTTCATGGCAGGATGATGGTTTTGTGCAAACATAAATGTAAAACTGGTCTCTTCTAAAAGTTTTGCGCTTTGTTCTATACTTAAATCAAGCCGAACGCCTAGTGCTTCAAACATATCAGCACTACCGCTTTTTGAAGTGATAGAGCGACTTCCGTGTTTTGCAACGGTTGCACCACAAGAAGCAGCAAGCAAAGCCACAGTTGAGGAGATATTAAAACTGCCTATTTTATCACCGCCCGTCCCTACAATATCTAAAGCGTTATTTCTAAGTTCATCAGAAATAGGTAAAGGAATAGCAAAACTTCGCATTACATGTGCAGCAGCTGCAATCACTGTTACAGGAGTACTCTCATCAAGCCTCATACCTTCAAGAAATTCACGCATAGTTTCATCACTCATTTCATGATTAAAAAGTGATGTAAATTTTGCTATTGCTTCATCATATGTCATGAGAGTTCCTTTATATACTGGCCTTGTAATGATTTAGGTGTTGATTTTGTTGTAGGGATTTGCAGCACTTCATACTTTTTTGATTCGTTGAGATAGTTGATTGTAACAACAGAACCCACTTCCACATTTTTACTGGCTTTGGCAACTACGCCGTTTATCTCCACTACGCCGTTACTTATCATATCTTGTGCAACGGAACGTCTTTTTGTAATATTAACCGAATTTAAAAATTTATCTATTCTCATTCTTTATCTTTTTATTTTTTAAAAAATAAGTGATTTGCTTTTTGAGGCTCAGACCAACGGGAGGATTTGTCCTCTAAAAGTTAATTACTTATTTAAAGTATAGTTTGTTTATTGTAGACAAATAAAACTGAAAATAATGTAAGAAAAGAAAAAAGTTGGAACATTTTTTGCATTATTAATTATTCTGCATCAATTTTTCAAAATCTTCTTTTAAAAGTGGCTTAGAAAAAAGATACCCTTGATACAAATCACACTCCAAATTTGCCAAAAAATCTTTTTGTTCTTGTGCTTCAACACCCTCGGCCACTATTCTAAGATTTAGGTTTTTTGAAATATCTATGATACTTTTTACTAAAGAGGCCTGTCGTTTATCATCAAGTTCTGCTATAAAAGATTTATCAATTTTCAACTCATATGCAGGAATATCACGTATATAACTTAATGATGAATATCCGGTTCCAAAATCATCTATGGAAAATTGAATATTATATTTTTTTAACTCATTAATGATACTGATCAATCTTTTTAAATCTTCTGATGTACTTGTCTCGGTGATTTCAAAAATCAGTTTTGTTTTAAAATCTGCAACATTATACTTTTCAAACAAGCGTTTCACTGTAATAGTAAAGTCCTTATTTAGAAGCTGTCTCATGCTGATATTGACAGACAACTGATGCAGGTTCATATGCATACTTTCCCATCTTTGCAGAGTTTTTATGGATTCTTCTAAAATATATTCACCCAGTTCTATGATGTAACCGGTACTCTCGGCAACCGCTATAAATACTTCAGGACTAACCATACCGAGTTGTGCACTTTTCCATCTAGCAAGGACTTCACAGCCGATAATCTTATTTTTGCAGGTTGTTTGGGGCTGGTATTGTAAAAATATTTCATTTTTTTCTATGGCAAAGTGCAGTAATCTTTCAATTTGAAGCTTCTCTTCAATAACTCTGCAAAGTTCATCATTAAAAATAATAACATCATCCCTGCCATTGTGCTTTGCCTCATACATGGCAATGTCAGCCTCTTTTAAAAAATCATTTGCATTAAGCTGAGGATTGTTTATAATACTTACACCGATACTTGCACTGATATGCAGACTGCTGTCTTCTATAAAATATGCCTCTTTTATCGTTTTTAAAATTTTGTTTGAAAACTCTTCTGCTTCAGCAAGGCACAACTCTTTGGTGTCAAACGCATCACTTAAGATACAAAATTCATCTCCACCCAGTCTGGCAACAATATTGTGATGCACAGATGATAATTTTGTCAGCCTTTGTGAAACTTCTATTAAGAGTTTGTCACCTACATCATGTCCCAACGTATCATTAATAGTTTTAAAATAATCCAAATCTATTAAGAGCAGATAGGTGTATTTATCTTTATTTTCTTTTACTGAACTAGCCAAATGTTCTATAAAGTAGCGTCGATTACCCAATCCTGTCAAATAATCATGGTAAGCCTGAAATCTGCTCTTTAGCAGATATTCATAGGTGTTTTTTGCAGCATAGAGTAAAACGATTGTTAAAACAACGGTAAAAAAGGCAAGCAGATAAGAATATATCTGCCCGATAGCTAAAAAGTAGAGTATAATAGGCAGCATCAAAGAGGCAACCGTAATTATAACAAGTCTTTTTTGGGAAGCTAAAATCGTTGATGCCACAACAGCACTGCCCAGCTGGGTAGCAATAGCAATATAATGCAGATGAATATTATCTTTGGAAATGTAATACAAAAAGATAACTGTCCATAAAGAAAAATAGACAAACATGAAATACCTTACATGTAACAGCCAGCGGTTTTTCTCTTTTATCGTCATATCAAAAGAGTATCGTTTATAAAGTTTGTATCCCCATACAGAGACCAAAACAACGATTAAAAACCATAATGTCTCTATAAATATTGATGAATATAAAAAACCCATTAAGATATAACCCGGTCCAGTACCTAGAAACAGTGCAATAACAACTAGGATTTGTTTGTGCATAAAATTATAAAAATGAATATTATCATTCATAGGTATAAAGACCTTTGCTATAAGATAAAGTAATTATATCACAACTTTAACACTTTTATAACAATTGTCTTTTTTCAGTAAGTGCCTTTACCAAAGAGTTTCGCATCGACATATATGCCTTTTGATTTTGCAATATTACTTTTTTCTCTTTTTTGTACTCTTTCTGCAACGATTCCAGCTCTTTTTGCAGATTTGCATATTGATGGAACCTGGCTTTGCTTATCATAGAGTTGAAAATCTCTCTTTTTTGATTTACCATTGTTCCTGTATGGCTTTTAATTCTTATAATGTCTCTTTTAATTTTTTTATCTTCATTTTCATCAGTTGAGAGTTCAAGAGAATCATAATTTTTTTCTAATTCAAGTTTTTGATCTTCAATATCTTTTTCAAGATTGGTTATTTTGTCATATGCCAAAGCGTTATATTCAAGCGGAGAGAGTCCTTCTACATAAAATTGAGACATCTCTTTTTTTATTTTGTTCATCTCTTTTTTAAATTTATCGAGATTTTTCTTACTTTTTGTATAGACTTTGGCGATAGAAAGCATAGAAACGACATTCCATCGTAAGCCGTCTTCTGTTTCCAAACTCGGAATTTTATATTTTTTTCCGCCGACAACTAAAATGTTTAAAGAGTAGTATTTTAAAAACTTTATTATATAGTTGTTGTTTATTGATATTTCATACAACATCAAATCTGCTATATGCTCAAAAACTTCCTTAAAATGAATCCTGAAAATATACCCTGAAAATCCTTGAAAAAAACCGTCGTTATCATCATCATACATAGCATCTAACTGCTCGGCAATTATTTGCTTTATATAAGAAAAAACATATTTTTCATATATTTCATTATTGATGGGGTGCTCTACAAAATACTTTTGAAAAAATTCTTTGGCTATAAATTGAAAAAAGTCTTTGTTCTCTTCATCTGCAAAAAATTCTTGATAAAAATCGTGTAATTCTTCTTCACTAAATCCATTATAACGACCGGCAACCGTACCTACATCTTTTTCTTTGACATCCTGCTTTGTCTTTTCATCAAATATTTTAATAAATATCTGTCCGCTTCGACTCACAACCACATCATTTTTTGACAGCTCAAACGCCTGCCTGATGACTACCTTTAAAAGTTCTTTTTCATCAATATTATCAGGTTTGTTCTTTTCTATGAAAGCATAAATTGCATCAACTAACTCTTTAGACATCAAAAGTTGATTATCTTTGCCTTTATAGTTGTACGCTATTAAATCTTCATTATCATTGATTAATTGAATTACATCATCCAGATAAGGAATTTTCATCGATAGCATACATCTCTCTTTTGTTCTTTCTTATCATTTTATCCAATAACAGTGTATAATTCAAGTATGTTAACCTTTACCTATCAAACTATGACACAAATCACAAAAATACTACAAAATACTTTCGGCACACTGCAGCAAAAAGAGATAATTGAATTTAAAGTGCTTAATCCTGACACTGTATCTTCTCTTTATAATGGAAATGTCGTTACATGTAACGGTGTAGCGCATATTTATAGAGGGTATAAAAGCTGGGTTGATTTGGCACATTTACTCAAGTGCAGAATGCTCACACCTAAAATAGTTGATGAGTATTATATAGTTATGTGTTATGAAAAACTCGACGAAGAGAGCAGCTTTCACAAAAATATCACAGACAAAGAAGAGAAATACGGAAAAGACTCTATTTTCGGACAAATTCACAAAAATGAAGAAGCCTCTTTTATTTATAGCTATATACAAGCTCTACAAAACGTACATGTAAACAAAAGAGTGCGCATTTTAAATCTCGGTGTCAACAGCGGTGATGAGTTTGAAGCCATAAAGGCCTATGCAGAGAATTTTAATGACTTGAAACTTGTCGGTATAGATTACTGTGAATCTGCCATAGCCGCAGCAAAAGAAAAATTTAAAAATATGCCCAACATATCTTTACATGTAGCCGATATAAATGAGTTAAACTCGCTTAATTTAGGAGAATTTGACCTCATCATAAGCATAGGAACACTTCAAAGTTCAAATCTTGAATATAACAAACTTTTAATGTCTCTAGTGCAAAATCAGCTTAAAAAAGATGGAGCCATGATACTCGGCTTTCCAAACTGCCGTTGGATTGACGGTGAAATGATATACGGGGCAAAGGTAAAAAACTATGCTTTTTCAGAGATGGGACTGCTTTACAAAGATGTTATGTTCGCAAAAAAATACCTGCAGCAAAAAAAGTTTCGTGTGACCGTTACAGGCAAAGATTATATCTTTGTAACGGCTACATCTATTCGTAAAAGTTAAGATGCAAAACCACTGCAGAAGCTGTCTTTTTTCACAACTATCTGTTTTTGTTTCTCTTTTCTTCTCATATCTTTTTCCACAAATATTTTTTTGCGTGTTTTAGGGTCTAACTCAGTGTAATACATCACCGCCGAATAGGTCGAAGGTGTCGGCGTAAAGACCTGAGCCTGTTCAGGGTTCATCTGCAGTTCCTCCGTTGTAAAACGCTTGAGCTCATGCATATCTTTCTCCTCACAACCAGGATGAGCAGCTATAAGATAATAAGTTAAAAACTGCTTTTTACCCGATTCTTTATTGAGTTTGTCATAAAGCTTTTTAAAATCAATAAGTGTCTGTTTCCCCGGTTTTCCCATAAGCTCAAGTACATGCTGTTGTGTATGTTCAGGAGCTACTTTCATCTGTCCCGATATATGATGTTCTACCATCTCTTTTAAGTAGCTGTATCCATGCTGTTTATCGGCTGTAATCAAGTCATATCTTACACCCGAAGCCACAAATGCCTTTCTAACACCTTCAACTTCGCGAACCTGCCTTAAAAGATTAATATTTCTTGCATGATCAACTTTCATAGTTTTACACAAATGACTTGCATCCACACAACGCTGATGATCACAGGTTCCCAGTTTCAGCTTTTTACCGCACTCATAGCCGTACATATTTGCAGTCGGTCCGCCGACATCAGAGATAATGCCCTTATAATCTTTATACTTGTTAAAATCTTTTGCCTCAGATAAAATATTTGTCTCGGAACGCGTTCTGATAGTACGTCCCTGATGCACGCCGATAGCACAAAAGTTACACTCACCCCAGCAGCCGTGATGTGTCATAATTGAGAACTTAATCGTCTCCAAGCATTTCACTTTTCCATCTTTTGCATAATAGGGATGCAACTCTCTTGTAAAAGGCAGGTTTGAGTTTGCATCCATTTCATTTTCATTCAAATAATCACAGGGAGGATTTTGAATAAGATAACGGCTGTCCACCGGCTGACAGAGTCCTTTTGCCGATATAGGGTCATTGTTATCATAAAAATCATCAAAAAGATCTATATATTTTTCTTTATCATCCAAACACTCTTGATGTGAAGGGAGTTGAGTATACTCATATACAGGCTCTTTGGATATATAACAGACCCCTCTTATATCTCTATAGTCTCTCTTTTCATCTATGGCACGGGTCAACTGTTCTAAGGCTATTTCTCCCATACCATAAATCATAACATCCGCTTTGGAATCAAACAATATAGGTTTTTTTAGTTTATTAGACCAGTAATCATAATGACTGACACGACGTAAAGATGCTTCAATTCCGCCAAGAACTAAAGGTACAGTATTTTTAAAATAACGACGGATAAGATTACAATAAACACTGAGTGCACGGTCAGGACGTTTGTTGTTTTTTCCGCCCGGTGTATAATCATCTGAGTTTCTGAACTTTTTTGTAGCCGTATAGTTACTCACCATAGAATCAACACTGCCACCGCTTACACCCCAATATAAACGCGGCTCGCCCAAACGCATAATATCATCAGGCTTATCAATGTCAGGCTGTCCTATCATCCCAACTTTGTATCCCATTTTCTCAAGCATACGTCCAACCATCGCAACGCCAATAAAGGGAGAGTCTATATAAGCATCACCGCTGACTAATATCACATCACAATAATCCCATCCTTTTGCATCCATCTCCGCACGGGTTGTCGGAAGAAAATCTTTTTCACTGAAAGTGACAGTATCTCTTTTTGGATTGTTGTGTTTGTTTTTGTTTCGTCTGCTCAAGATATGGCCTTTTGGAGATGTAAAATAGTATGCTAATAATACACTATTTATACAAAAGAAAAGATTATTTGTTATTAAGTGCCCGACCATAATAAATGTCATAATTCAATGAAGAAAGAAACCATAAGATACAAGGCGAAAATCCGTAGGAGCTACTAGTAGCTTCAAGGATTTTCAACGAAGTAGATTGTGTTTTCTTTCTTCACCCGAAGGGCAACACTTAAAAGGCTTATCTTCTTCGTTAAACTTAGGCTAACGATACTAGTATCGCCAACCAAAGTTTGCCTTAAAGCTAAACCTTTTAAGCGTTGTTGAATATGACATTTATTATGGTCAGGCACTTAACATTGAGCTAATACACTTTTGTATATACTTTGACTATGTCTAATAAAATATTGTTAGTAGAAGATGATGAAATATTATCTGAGACCTTGATTGAACTGTTAGAGAATGAAGCATTTGAAGTATTACATGTAAAGGATGGCGAAGCTGCTCTTGATGCTACTTTTGAAAACAAATTCACTTTACTGCTTTTGGATGTCAATGTTCCTTTGCTCAATGGTTTCGAGTTCTTAAAAAGTTTACGTGAAAGCGGGGATATGACACCGGCTATTTTTCTCACCTCTTTAAGCGATCTTGCTTCTTTGGCAAACGGCTTTGATGTCGGTGCGGATGACTATATTAAAAAGCCATTTGACTTCGATGAACTACTTATACGCATACATGCTCTTCTCAAAAAAGCATATCATACGTATCAAAATGAATTGCGGGTGAATAATTTTCGCTTTGTGATTGATAAAGATGAACTTTATAATAAGTCCAATTTTATAGCACTTTCCCCTTATGAATTGCAAATTACAAAACTCTTCTTTAAAAACTTAAATAAAACAGTGCAAAAAGAGCTCATTTTTGAAGAGCTTAGCGCGAATAAAGAGATGAGCGAAGGAGCATTACGCGTACATATAAACAAACTTCGTAAAATTGGGCTACCCATTACAACGATAAAAGGTATAGGATACCGTCTTGCATCATCATGAAAAACTGGCATTTTTTAAATTTTTTCTTGTTTATTTTATTAGTATTGCCTTACTAATTTTAGTCGCAGGATATTTCTATTTTGAACAGACAAAAAACCATTTTTTAAAAGAAGAAGAATTTTCACTTATTGAGTATGCAAGACATATTAAAATGGGTAATTCTTTAGATGAATATAGTAAAGATTATCATCATTCTTTTCTCCATGTACCAAAACATATTAACATTAAAAATTTTACTGCAGGAACTACAGAATTTTCAAAATTATTACCAATGAATAGAAATACAAAATATTTAAAAGTATTTAAATCAAAGAAAAGCTTTGATGAAAAACTGTGGAACCTAAAGAAAAAAATTATAGCCATGCAGTTTTTGCTTCTTCTTATTTTTGCATACATAAGTTACAAACTAGCTAAAAGTGCCTTAAAACCTTTACAAGAGAGTATAATAACGCTTGATAAATTTGCAAAAGATTTAATTCATGATTTAAATACCCCCGTAACCTCAATACAGCTCAACATGAAACTCATAGAAAAAATTCCACAACTTCAAAACAACAAAGCGCTGATCAGATTAAATAAAAGTATAAATAATATTTCAGAACTCCATGAAAATCTAACCATACTTCTCCAAGAAGAAACTTTTCAAATACAAAATCAAAATATTTGTCAAATAGTGCAAGAAGTTGTTGATGTACAAAAAGCTCTTTATCCAAATATAATTTTTCATATCCAATGTAATACGTTCAAAGCAAAAATAAATACACATGCCATGAAACAAATTTTGCAAAATATCATCTCTAATGCCTGCAAATATAACGTTTCAAATGGATATATAAAAATTTATCATAAAAACAATGCCTTATATATTGAAGATAACGGTAAAGGGATTAAAGAACCTGCAAAAATTTTTGAACGTTCCTATAGTGATGAAAACAGTAGCGGCTTAGGACTTGATATAGTTAAAAGATTGGCATACGCTATGGATATAAAAATAGTTGTTCAAAAAAACGAACCATCTGGAACTACCTTTATTTTAAGTGCTAGACCAGAATAAATGTCATTTATTCTGGTCTAGCACTTAACACTGCCATCATGAGGTTGCACAACCCAAGACATACTCCAATTCATATATATTATTGACAATATACTCAAAATCATCATAATTTTCTTCATCAGAAACTATCAGTAATTCATCGCCAATTTCCAACTTCATTCTTGAATCAGGCATTAAATATACTTCATCCCCTCTTTTAAGCAACAAAAAGACTATATGTAACAGCTCATTTCTGTCAGCACGGGATCTTCTTAAATCTGCCAGAGTTATATTTTCACCTTCTTGCAGTTCCAATGTCAGTGCATACGCATTGTCATCATTAAGCCTGGTTTCAAAGTACATCGGATTCATTCCTGTTATATTGTTGAGCATATGCACAATGACCTCTGCCCATTCATCATCTTTTTTTCTTGCTTCTTGTATAAACAAATCCGCCAAAGGTCTTGCTATATAGTTATAAGTCGCATCAGCCAATATCTTTTCAACGATATATATTTTATTGATTTTAGATGCCTGAAATATATTTAAATCATCCAGTGCATTTTCACGTGCCATTGTAAATATTTTAGGATTGAGCTGTTTTGCCTTATTTAAAATGGTAAGATTTAACAAATCATTTTGTGTCGCGGCAATGATGCAGGAACTCTCTTTGACGCCAAGTTTTAAAAGCGATTCCATATCATCATCATCCCCGAAAATAGTTGTATTTTTATCCTGTATATATTTTTGTGAATCAAAATCTTTGATTACATATTCAACACCGGCTTTTTCCAATCCCTCTTTAATGGCTTTGCCCATTCTGCCGTTGCCGTAAATAATATATTTTCCCTGCGGAAAATGATCCCGCTTTTTAAGTTTGAGTATATGCCCGTACATCCACATCTCCAAAAGCCAGATATGCGGTGCGGTAATACCGTAATAGATACGTTTTGATATAATATCAAAGGGATTTTTTACATGTTTTAAATCCATGCTTCTAAAGTGCTCAAGCTGTTGTTGGGATGTCGCTTTTACAATAATATCAAGTTTTTTATTGAGCAGTTTACTGATAGTGGCTATTTTGGAATTGACCATATCATCTTCAAATAAAGAGATAATACCTGCACAATTTTTTTGATGAATACCGGCAATTTTAAGCATTTTTTGATTTGTCGCATCCCCTACAAAAGCAGGAACATCAGGATAAAAATTTTCCAATATCAACTCATCAATTTTTTTATCATCTTTATCTAGGACAACTACTCTGTAATCTCTGCCGTTAAGTCTGTCAATAATGCTTTTTGTTATGCTGTTATAGCCGAGTATAATATAAAAAGGTTTGTTAATATGCTTAACCTGATTTCTAAAAGAGTTTGTACTCAGTGCTTTTCTTAATGCCTCATCTTGAATTAAAGAGACAATCGCACCTATGCCGTAAAACCAGCCGATAACTGTAAAATATACGGCAAAACTCACCCACATACGCTGTTCATAATTAAATGTGTAAGGCGCTTCACCAAAACCTATAGTGCTTGCCATATATGTTACAAAATAAAAAGCGTCAAAAAATGTCATTTGATAAGGATTACCGTTGTTGTCCGTGCCCGGAATAAGCACCAATCCAAGTATGGATATGGCAAAAGTTATTATAATGACTAAAAAAGGCGTTCTTAAGCGCTTAAGAACAATCCATATTATCTGTTCATTCATATTGAATTATCTTTTTGATTTAAGTGTATCGCCGATAAATAATATAACTGAAACTATATTTGCCAAGAGTGCGCCGCCCGAGAGAGAAATAATTGCCGTGATGGCTTCTGTACCGACACTGCTCATAACATACATAGCAAACGCCCAAACTGTTGCCGAGGCTATTAGCTGAATATCCGCCACAATACTTGTAGCAAGCAAAACCGCTCCAAGCTGTGTTCTGTCACCAAGTTTTAATACCGTTGCAATCAGGTTGACAATAATTGCCGCAAAAAGCTCATAAGAACTGTGTTCTATAAGTATGGTCGGATCTCCATAAAAAAAACCGAAGTTTACTGTCATTGCAAGTATAAAAAAAGAACCGGACATAATTTTGTGCATATTCATAGACGCATTCTCCAAAATGAAAAAGATACTAAATTGTACCTCTATTAAAATTAATAGTATATTTAATTAGGCTACATTTGAAATTAAACAAATACTCTGTATAATAATCTTAACAAATAAATATGAAAGATGAAACATGTTATATCCTTATGAAAATATAAAAGATTTTACACTGCCGAGCCTGTTGAAGCGTTCGATTAAACTTTATGGATCTAAAAAAGTTTTATCTAAAGTTGATCAAGAGCCTATGACATATGAGCAACTTAATGAAAATGTTCAGTCTATGATAAAGCTTTTAAAACAAAACGGTGTAAGAAAAGGGGACAAGGTCGCTCTGCTAAGTGAAAATATGCCAAATTGGGCTGTCGCCTATTTTGCCGTTACTTACTTTGGCGGAGTCATTGTTCCGATACTTCCTGATTTTCATCCTGCAGATGTGCAGCATATTATCAGACACTCAGAAGCAAAAGCTGTCTTTGTGTCGCAAAAACACCTTCAAACCATAGAAGAATTGGAAAATTCCAATATGAAGTTTGTTATAAAGCTTGATGCTTTAACAATGATAGATGACATGACAAACCATAGTTATATATCAAAATTCGCACAAAAAATGACTTCTAAAGAGTTGCCAAAACCGCATGAAGATGATATAGCTGCTCTTTTGTATACATCCGGTACAACAGGACACTCAAAAGGCGTTATGCTCTCACATAAAAACCTTGTCACCAATGCAATGAGTGCTTATAAAAATGTTACCGTTTTACCAGAAGACACGTTTTTGTCCATTTTACCCTTGGCACACACGTTTGAATGTACAGTTGGCATGATTTTACCAATACTGCATGGCTCCGATATCGTCTATATTGACAAAGTTCCGACACCCAATGTACTTATAAAAGCATTTGCAAGTGTCAAACCGACCATGATGCTCAGCGTTCCTCTTATTATTGAAAAAATATATAAAAATAAAATATTGCCAAAATTTACAGGTTCATTGATTATGAGAATGCTCTATTCCATTCCTTTTATACGAAAAATACTCAATAAAATTGCCGGTAAAAAACTTATTGAAACTTTTGGTGGAAAAATAAAATTTTTTGGTATAGGCGGGGCAGCTTTATCTCCATATGTTGAAAAGTTTTTAGCAGAAGCAGAGTTTCCATATATTGTAGGTTATGGTCTTACGGAGACATCTCCTCTTATTGCAGGCGGAAGAATCGGTTACCCAATTAAAATAGGCTCAACAGGATTACCAATGGTTGGTGTTGAAGTACAAATAAAAGACCCAAATCCAGCGAATGGTGAAGGAGAAATAATAACCAAATCTCCCAGTGTAATGCTTGGATATTATAAAGATGAAGAGCAGACAAAAGAAGTTATAAAAGGCGGTTGGTTTTATACCGGAGATTTAGGTTATATAGATGAAGACGGTTACCTGTTTATCAGCGGAAGAAGTAAAAATGTCATCATAGGACCCGGTGGAGAAAATATATACCCTGAACAGATTGAAGCAATCATTAACCAAAATGAAGCAGTGTTGGATTCTCTTGTACTCGAACAAGACGCTAAACTTGTTGCCAGAATACATTTGGATTATGAGTTGATTGATAAAATATTCAAAGCACACAATATGCCGGAGAATGAAGTAAGACAAAAGATTGCAGATTATTTAGAAAATATGCGCGTTGAGATCAATTCCCAATTGGCATCTTTTACCAAGATTCAAAAGTTTATAGAACAAATAGAACCTTTTGTAAAAACACCGACGAAAAAAATTAAAAGATATCTTTATATAGAATAAAGTACAGAGGATAACCGCATTAAAAATATAGATAAAATTCTACATAAAGATGAGTCGATTTTAATCAAAGCAGAAATATCAAATACATTTTACCTGCCAATTATAAAACTCTATGCTTTAGGGATGTTGCTTTTGCTTATAGGATACGAGTATGAAATAGGTGTTATCGGTGCGGTACTTGTCATTAGAACCTTTCTTGTTAACCTGAATGAAATCAAAGAAAAAAAATCATACAACTGCCTGCTCACACAAAAAAGGCTTATTATTTTAAAGGGTCATACAACAAAAGAGATTTTTCCCATAAATCTTGAAGAAATCAGAACAATCTATATCAAGCCAATAAGTAAAAGATTTAGTCATATTGTTGATGTAGGAACATTGGAGGTTATCACAGCTTCAGGAGGCAGGTATGTTATAAAAAATATAAAACAACCTTACCTCTATCACAAAGCTATAATTGGAGATATTGTCAACGCTTAGAATTGAGGCTGAACAAAAGGTACAACTTGTTTTTTACGGCTTAGTACACCATCTAGCCATACTTTATGATCTTGAAGTTTTATATTAAATGCGGCTTCTATTTTTGATTCATCATCACTTACAACCAAAAGTTTTGAACCCTCTTTCATAATATCTGTCAAAAGCATTAAAACAGTATGTAAACCGCCCTCTTCTTTCATTTTTTTCATATCTTCCAAAAGTTCATCTTCACGCGGTTCTAAGACTGAAATATCAACCATTTCAAGCTGTCCGATACCGACTTTTGTACCGTGCATATCAAACTCTTTATAATCACGTGTATTTAAATCACGCGCACTTGCACCTTCAACTGCAGATTTAACGATAAACATCTCCATACCAAGTTTTTTATAGTCTTTTACACCAGCAATTTCAGCCAACTCTTTGACTGCTTTTGTATCTACTTTTGTACATGTAGGCGATTTAAATATTACAGTATCACTCAGTATTGCCATCATCATCAGTCCTGCAATCTCTTTTGGTACTTCAACACCGTAGCATCTGTACATTTCATAAATTACCGTATTAGAACATCCTATAGGTCGGATCCATGCTTCAAGAGGTGTATCAGTAGTCAAATCACCAAGTTTATGATGATCGGCAATACCGATAATTGTAGCTTCGTCAATATCATCTTGAAAATGCGCTTTATCAGTAGAGTCAACTATAAAAACTCTCTCACCTGCAACTGAGGTTTTAAGTACCGGCAGTTTGCCGCCAAATTTATCTAAAATAAACTCAGTTTCAGCAGTAATTTCACCTTGACGGGCAGGAATATACTCTTCTTTTTCTACTTGATTTTTTAAATAAGATAATGAAATAGCGCCAACTATAGAATCACTATCAGGATTTTTGTGTCCAAAAACATATACAGACATAATACAGGCCTTTATTTTTTTTCGAATTATACTATACTTTTATAAACCCTACTTAAGCGAATTCAAAATTTTCAGTGATATTTTAAAAAGCTCAGCTTCACAAATTGGTTTTTTTAAATGCCCCGCGATATCAGACTTGACAGAATCCAAGTCTTTATTTTTTACCCTTGTTGAAACCAATGTAACCATAGGTGCATCCGAAATGTTTGCAATAACTTTTGATACAGCACTTTGCTCTGAGCATAAAATATCTATATCAATCAAAATCATGTCAATATGCGTCTTTTTAAGCTGTTCAATTGCTTCTTTCGCATTTGTATAAGTATATACACCAACAGCCGTATTAGCAAAACTTTTTTGCACAATATTATTTGTATGATTGTCTTTGTCAATAACCATGACATTCGCACCATCGGGCTTTATAAGTGCAAAATCGATATTATAATCCTCTTTACATGTAACCGTAGCATCATTAAGTGCGATTTCAATACTAGGCAAATATAAAGTAAATATCGAACCTTTTTGATTATTATTTTTATAAGTAATATCCCCATGCATTAGTTGAGCCATTTTTTTATTTATAGAGAGACCTAAGGCTATGTTTTCATTGCCAAATGCTTCAAATATTTTCTTTTGATTGGTGGAATCGACACCCACTCCACTATCCTCTACACTTATAGAAAGATTCAAAGAATTTTTAAGAATATTTGTTTCATCAGCGCTGATTATAACTTTTACATAACCATCTTGTGTGAATTTTATGGCATTTTGTACTAAATTTTGTACTATTTCTTTAACTTTCTTGGCATCTAAAATCAAAGAATGCGACACATTTGGATCTACCTGAATGCTTAGCTGCAATTCTTTTTTCACTGCATTATTTTTTTCTTCTTCGACAATATCTGAGATTAATTTAACAATATCCACAGCATGTTCTTCAATTTTAAAACTATTGTTTTGCATATTTGTGGATTTTAGTATTTTATTGACTAGTTCAAGCAAGTGATTCCCTGCATTGAAAATATTTTGTGCATATTGGGATGTTTGGGTATTTTGAAGTTCTTTTTTTAAAACACCGGCATTTATAATAATCTCATTAAGCGGTGTACGCAACTCTGTTTTAACATTTGACAAAAATTTCGATTTAATATCTGAGGCTTCTTTTGCAATTGTTTTAATATCATAAACACGTTTTTTTTGCTTTGCAAGTTCTTTTTCAAGCGCTTCCATTTTTTTAATTTGTTCTGATACAAAACTTTTTTTTGTATCAGTATATTTATCTTGTGTAAGTGCTGGAGCTTCTTGTTTCTTTAAAGTAGCAACCTGTTCCTGAAGCTCTTTTATTTGTATTTTATATTTATTTTTAAAAAATTTATATATATAAAATATAATGACAATATTAATAAAAATTAAACCTAAAATAATTAATTCATTATGCAGATACATATATATTCCTTTAAATAATTATAGCACTAATTCATTGTTTTGATACAACTTTAACTCTTTTGAGACCAGCAAAAAGTTTAATTTATCACCTCTCGAATTTGAAGAAAAAACATCTATTTTATTACTTCGACTCTATTTCTTCCGTGTTCTTTAGCTTCATAAAGTGCATCGTCCGCTCGCTTTATTAATGACTCTTTCGTATCATCTTCTTTAAAATGTGTCACTCCAAAACTTACAGTAACTTTTCCAACATCTTTAAAGTTGTATGATTCTATATTGTGTCTTAAACGCTCTACCAAAATTTGTGCTTCATCTGATGGAATGTCTGACTGAAGTATGATAAACTCATCCCCGCCCCAACGCGCAATCAAATCACTTTTTCTGATACTATCATGCCCAATCTTAGCAATCATTTTTAGAACATCATCACCGCAAAGATGCCCATATGTATCATTTACTTTTTTAAATTTATCTACATCAAATAAGATGACTGACAGATTTACTTTATAGCGTTTCGCCCTATCTATAGAAAATTGAAGTACTTCATCAAATCTAAGACGGTTTGAGATACCTGTCAACTTGTCAATTGCAGCTAACTCTCTAAGCTTCTCTTCCAATAACATCTGCTCGGTAACATCTTTTCCTGTTGATACAAAATAGCTTATATTACCTTTTGCATCAACAATTGGTGCAATTGCTTTGTACTCATGGTAAAGCTCACCATTTTTCTTTTTGTTTAACATATAGCTTCTGAATATATTTTTAGATAGTATAGTTGCCCATAATTCATTTCTGTAAAAGTCAATAGAGTGCCTTCCAGATTTTACAATATTTGGCTTTTTACCAATTGCCTCTTTTTTTGTAAAACCTGTTTGTTGTTCAAATGCAGAATTTACATATTCAATAACTCCGTTTCTATCTGTTATTACAACACTATCTCCACTATGCTCAATTGCACTTGAGAGCTTCAACATATCCATTTCCGTTCTTTGTCGCAAGAGTTGAAATAAAGCAATAGCAGCAAATGCGGAAACTACACCACAAAAGGAACGAAATACCTGAACCGGCACTCCGAAGTATTCTTGAAATGTTGTGTAGTTTATAATTGAAGCCATTAATATTGGTGCTTTTGGAACAACAATTCCTGCAAAAATTCCATAAAAGAAAAAAGAAAAACTCAAAATGAATAAGTAAACTTTGGCTGAGATAAGGGTTTCAATCCCTTGTGCATCTTTTTGCATAAAAAGTACATATGAGGTTAGAAAGATTCCGGGGATACCAAATAGATACCGTGCCCATACATTTCCTTCCAGATAGAGGTTGTCGCTTTGAAAAGAAAACACTGCAAACATCAGAAGAAGAGTGCCTACCACAAATTTAATATGGGTATATGATACTTTTTTTTGTTCTGAAAGAGAAATCAGCCCAAAATATAATAAAAACAGGAACGAAAGCGGTAGAATGACAAAACTAGCCATTTCAACCACTGGTGTTTTAGTCTGCTCAATGTATGCAAACATATCAATCCATTCACTTATTCCATGAATAATGCCAAACACCCCAATTAGCCAAAAATGCGCACCCAGCTTGATAAAAGCCGACATTTTAGGATACAGCAACACTGCAAGACCAAATGAAAAAAATGACAAACCATAAATAAAATATATATAAACCACTAAATAAAACCCCTCCTTTATCAGCACAATGACGGAACTATATATTTCTCATTGGTTCGTAAAAATAATAACCCTGGAACTGATCAACCTCAAATTTTTTCAAAATATCATAAATCTCTTTGTTATGCACATGTTCAGCAATTATTGTAGCATCGAGCTCATGAAAAAATGAAGCGATAGACTTTGTTAAAATAAACGCATGTGAGTCTACATCTATATTTTTAACAAGGCTTTCATCTATCTTTATATATTCAGGATTAATCTCTAAAATTTGTTTATAATTTGAATAACCACTACCAAAATCATCAATTGCAATTTTTACACCAAGTTTACGGAATTTCAAAATACTGTCTTTTAATATTTGATAATCTTGAATATTCTCACTCTCAAGAATTTCAACAATAATTCTATTACCTATTTTTTCCTCTTTTATTCTATTATAGATACTATTCATAAATGTTTTATTTTGGATATCTGTATATGACAAATTTATAGAGATAGTATGTTCATGTGTTTTAAAAGAATCAAGTACTGTATAAATCATCATACATGAAATTGCACTGTAATATTTACTTTGATGCGCAATCTCCATAAAATGGTCAGGAGAATACAACTTCTCTTCACCATTTTCTAGCTCCGCTAATCTCATTAATGCTTCATACTTGACAATATCACCATTGATGTCAACTATGGGTTGAAATACTGGAACTATACGGTTATTTTCAAGCGCTTTAATGATTTTATATTGCCACTCAATTTTTTGCTTCATTTTTTCTTTTGTATCAAGTAAGGTATTGTATACTGCATAAGATTGATGATTCTCTTTCGCGCTTTTAAGTGCCATATCAGCATGCTCAAATGAGTAATCTTGCCCTAGTGACATACCAATTGTGGCATTAATATCAATCTTTTTGTCCGCTTCAGCAAGATATACACTAAAAAGTCTTATTTGCTCTTGCAGGTTTTTAAACTCCTCCTCATACTTTTCCGTATCAATATAAGCAGCTTGATCAAGTAAAATGAATTGATCACCAGTCACATGGTAGATTTTATAAGAGAATTCATTAGCAAAACTCTTTAAAAAATTTGCAAAATCAACAATAATTTTATTGCCGGCATCAGTTCCATACAAATCATTAATACCTTGAAGATTATCAATATCAAGAAATATTAATATATTGAATTCAACTTTACTACTGTCATGCGCAGTAATATTGTTCATAAAAGAAGATAAGTTGTTAAGACCAGTTAGACTATCTATATAAACATCACCTTTGGTCTCTTCAATATTCTCTGCAGTTAAGTCTTTATACATCTTAGCTATTTTTTGATTGTGATTTGCTTCGGCAATTTTATAAAGTATTTTAGCCAACTGTTTAATATTAACCGGTTTAAGCACATAGTATTCAATCCCTGCATTAAAGAGTTCTAAAAGATACTCCGCTTCATTATACGCAGAATTGATGATAATAGCCTGATTTGGATTCTTTTGCAAGATCGCCTTTGACATCTCAATACCATTCATTTTTGGCATATTGATATCACTGATAACTAAGTCATAATTACCCTTATTATAAAGCTGTAACCCTTCTTCTCCATTATCTGCCAAATCTACTACAGGAAAAAATCTCTCTAGATATTCTTGTATCTCTACACGGATTAACTTGTCATCCTCTACATAAAGAACTTTCATATCTTCTGTAAATTCTTGGAGTTTTTTTAAATCAATCATCTGATTTTTCTTCATCATGTTTAAGTGGAACTGAGATAAGAAAGCAGGCACCTTCTTCACTGTTATATACATCTAAAATACCTTTTAGATGCCCTTGAACTATCATCTTTGACATGTAAAGTCCAAGTCCAGTACCACCTTTTTCCTCTTTAGTAGAAAAATATGGTTCAAATATTCTTAGTAATATATCTTCTGGTATTCCACCCGCATTATCACATATTTCAAATGTTGCTGTCTCTTCATCATGACTTATCTTTAAGGAGATAGTTCCATTATCCATCTCTTTTATTTTTATAATATCTTTAGCATTATTTATGATATTTATGCACACCTGAATCACTTCATTTGAAAATGTAGTGATTTCTATATCATCTTCCAATGATTGTTTTAGAATTATATTATTATTTTCTAGACTTTTTTCAACAATACTAAGAGTACCTTTAACTATTGTTGAGAGCATTTGAGTATCTGGTTTTTTGTTAGGTTTAAGAAAATCTCTAAAGTCATCTATAGTTTTTGATAAAAATGTAGTTAGCTCAACAATTTTTGCCAGTTTAGTATCAAATCGACCAGGGTCAATATCACCCATCTCTATATCTACCTGTAAGTTCTGTGCCCCCATACTAATGGCTGTGATAGGCTGTCTCCACTGATGGGCAATCATGCTGATCATATCTCCCATCGCCGCTTGGCGTGACTGAGCCAGCATAATCTCATCTTTTTGTTTGATTTCACCTTGGAGTTTATTACGTTCTGTAATGTCACGCATAAATCCTATACTATGCCACTCTCCATCAATCTGTACACCGCTAAGTATTAATGATATAGGAAACTCGTGACCTCCCTTTTTAATAGCACTAAGTTCTAAAATTTGACCAAGAACCGCTCCCTCTCCTGTGCGGGCAAATTTTTCATATGCTACTTTAGAAGCTTCATGAAAAGCTTTTGGAGCTACAATTTTGTGAAAATCTTTTCCCATTATTTCCTCTTCCTCATAGCCAAGCATATCTTTAGCTTTTGGATTCCAAAATATTAATTTACCTCTGTTGTCAAGCATAATAATCGCATCCAGTGCAGAGTTTGTAATAGCTCTAAATTTTTCTTCATTCTCTAAAAGAATTTTATTACTACTGTTTAACTGCTTTTTTATTCCTTCAATCTCTGTGACATCAGTAAATGTCACCACAGAGTGATTCGTTTCATCAAAATCTAAGGTTTTTGCTTGAATAATAAAGCGATGTACTTTATCATTATGCATCATCGAGACTTCATGTATATTAGCCGGTTTTGATAGGATATAATCCAACCACATAAGACCTTCCATAAATGGCATAAGACAACTATTCTCTTCTATAAAAAACTCACAGATACACTCATGCTTTTGTTTGAATGCTTGCAATGTATCAAAGCCTGTAAACTTCAACATTGTACGATTTACCTTAACAATATTATGACCATCAGTTACAATCATAATATTTGGAATAGCATCAATAATATCTTGAAGATAATTTTGATGAAACTCCAATTTTTTACTACTGTTTTTAAGTTCTTTTGTGCGCAAGTTTAGCTCTTGCATTAAACTGTTATTCATCTCTTTAAAAAATGGTTTTATAGCACTGAACACTAAAATTGGATATGAAAAAAGTGATAGTAAAAACGCATCAAGAGGTGCTTCAATCCATACTGAATTTAAATTGAAAAAATATAAGAAAATCATAACTAGAATTTCAACTATAGTGATGACTGATAAAAAAATAAAAAAATATTTAAAGACTATACCTTTAGAAAGTTGCATTACTTCCAATAAATTATTCATAGTAGATCCTTTGCAATTATCATAAAAACAACTTTATGATATAATGTTTTATCTTAATTTAAAGAAAAACTGTTTTCTTTTTTGTATATGAGGTTGAATATGATTACAATAAGCAAGTTAATAAAATATGCTGCAGATATAAAAGTATTATACGTAGAAGATGATAAAAATATTCAAGAGGAGATACATGATTTTTTGAGCCGTTTCTTTCCTGTAATTGATCTGGCTGATAATGGTGAAGATGGCCTTGCACTCTATAAGACCGGAACTTATGACATTGTTATAAGTGATATAAACATGCCAAAGATGAACGGTATTGAAATGGTTCATAAAATTAAAGAAATCAATGAAGAGCAAAAAATCATAATTACCTCTGCCTATAATGAACCACAATATCTCATAGAATTAATTGATAACGGAATTGATAAGTTTGTACTTAAACCATTTAATCATAAGAAATTCTTGGTAGTACTCTATAAAATAAGTGAATTTATTTATAATAAAAAACAGAACCAGATTCTTCAAAAGAAAATAGATGACAAGATCGCAGAGACACAGACGATCGTTGATATGATAGAACATGGTGTTGTTATTATAGATAAAGGCATAGTGACACAGGTAAATAAACAATTTTTAGAGATGTCAGGATATGAAAGTATGGAGTCATGCCATACGGAGGTTAAGAGTCTGCCCTCACTGTTTGAAATTCATAAAGGCTATATAGATGTTAACAGTAATGTAGAACTTACTCAGTTACTTGAATCACATGATAGTGAACTCTTTAAAGCAATAATGAAAAAAGGGCTGGAAGATAAAATATATCTTCTTAAATACAAAAAAGTAGATAATGAAGATAAGTATGTCATATCTTTTACAGATATTACCGACGAGGAACAACTTATTAACATTAACACGAAAACAGGGTTGGCAAATGTTTATGCAGCAACAGCAGATATTGAACACCGTCTTGATAATTATTTTACTTTTATTATTGACATAATAAGAATTGAGAATATTGATAAAATGGTTAAATGGTATGGTCGAGATATCAGAAACACTATAGATAAAAATGTTGCACATGTATTTAAAACCAATAAAAAAGAACTTGATGAGCATAATATTTTTGTAGCTTATTACGGGCATAATAAATTTGTTATGGTTCGGGATGAAAAGATGCATGGACTTGTAGAAAAAGTAGTAAATAAAATAAGTTTAATAAGCGTTGCAAAAGAAGATGTTAAATCAGATAAAATTAATATACTATATAAACCAGCACATCTTTCTATAGAAGTAAAAGGCGGTGAAAATATTGATGATGTAATGAAAAAAGTAAATGAAAGTTTTGAGAAGATTCTTTTATAGCATCACATAGGATAGATACTCCAAGCTGATATGTTAACCTTACATCATACTCAGAGTTTGCTAAATTTTCACTGATGCAAAAGCAGTTCTTTTTCAAGATATTCACCGGTGTAAGAACCTGTTTTTTTATGGTTTTTTGCCAACGCTTCCGGTGAGCCTTCAGCTATAATCAGCCCGCCGCCGCTGCCGCCCTCAGGGCCCATATCTATAATATAATCGGCATTTTTTATCATATCAAGGTTATGTTCGATAATGAGCATAGAGTTACCAAGTTCAACAAACTTATGCAGTACATTTGTCAGTCTGTCAACATCCGCAAAATGCAGACCCGTAGTCGGCTCATCAAGTATATACAAAGTTTTTCCCGTATCTTTGCGGCTTAACTCTTTAGAGAGTTTGATTCTTTGAGCTTCACCGCCGGAGAGTGTTACGGCATTTTGCCCCAACGTAATATATCCAAGTCCAACATCTACAAGTGTTTTCATTTTTTGGTGTATTTTAGGAATAGGTTTGAAAAATTCAAATGCTTCATCCACGCTCATAGCAAGTACATCCGCAATCGTTTTACCCTTGTAAAAAACTTCCAAAGTCTGCTGATTGTAGCGCTGTCCTTTACAGGCATCACACTTGACCATAATATCAGGCAAAAAGTGCATCTCAATCTTGTTCTCACCTTCACCCTGACACTTCTCACAGCGTCCGCCTTTAACATTAAACGAGAATCTTGATGCAGTATAGCCACGAATCTGACTCTCTTTTGTTTGCGCAAAGAGGTTGCGAATTTCATCCATAACACCTGTATAGGTTGCAGGGTTACTTCTTGGAGTTCTTCCGATTGGGCTTTGATCAAGATATATTACTTTGTCTACATGTTCTAGTCCAGTTATTTCAACACCGGCAACTTTATTGACTTTGCGTGCATGATTAAGCAGTTCTCTCGCTGTTGGCAGTAGAGTCTGCAGCATAAGTGAACTTTTTCCGCTTCCGCTAACTCCGGTGATACAGACAAAGTTATTTAGTGGAATTTTGGCACTCAAATTCTCAATATTGTTGATAGTTACATTTTTAATTTCTATCCATTTGTCTTGAGGGCGTCTGTAAAAATATTCTATTTTCTTACGACCGTAAAGATAATCAGCCGTTAAAGTTTTTGCTTTTTTAAGCTTTTCTAACGTTCCGCTAAAAACAACTTCCCCGCCGAATTTTCCCGCACCGCTGCCAATATCTACGATAAAATCGGCATTTTCTATCGTCTCTTTATCGTGTTCAACGACTATAACACTGTTGCCTTTTTCCTGTAAACTTCTTAATGTTCTGATAAGCTTTAATGTATCACGCTCATGCAGTCCAATACTTGGCTCGTCTAACACATACATAACACCGGTAAGTCCTGAGCCGATTTGCGATGCTATACGAATTCTTTGTGCCTCACCCCCGCTTATAGTTCTTGCATCACGCCCTAAGGTGATATACCCAAGTCCTACATCATAAAGAAAAAAGAGTCTCTCTTTTATCTCATTTAGTATCGGCTCGGCTATCATTCTCGATTGCGCATCAAAGTATGAAAAGTTTTCTTCATTGGCAAAAAATTCATAGGTTTTGGCTATAGGCATTTCAAGCAATTGTGCTATTTGTGTATCGGCTACTTTTACCGCCAAAGACTCTTTTTTAAGCCTGTGTCCACCACAAACATCACAAACCTTTTCACTCATATAATCAGCTAACTCTTTTTCGTCTTTTAACATATCATACGCTATACGGATGATACCCGGAAAGATTCTCTTAACTTTATGATTTTTCCACAAAAATTCCACTTCATCTATATTTCCATGCAGTATTGCTTTTTGCTGATATACCGGCAGTTCAGAATATGGCACAGTAATATCGATGTCATTATGCGCACAAAAACCTTTTAAAAATGTAAAATAGTAGCCTTTGTTAAAACCGTAAACGATTTTCACGGCACCCTTTTCAATACTTAAATCAGAATCAATAATTTTGTCAATATCAAGTGCATAGCGAATCCCTAAACCGTCACACTCACTGCAGGCTCCTTTAGGAGAGTTAAAAGAAAAGCTCAAAGGTTCGAGCGGTTCAAAACTTATTTTACAATCAAAGCAGGCGTTATGCTCAGAGTAGTGAATATGCTGAGGACAGTTTAATCCTTCATGATTGAGCACTTCTATCTCAAGCTCACCATAGCTCTCTTTGAGCGCTTTTTCAACATCTGATGCAATTCTCTCTTTGTTCTCTTCTTTGACTATAACTCTGTCTATAACGACCTTAATAGTATGCTTTTTAGTTTTTGAAAGTTCTATCTCTTCATCAAGGCGTACCATTACACCGTCAATTTGCGCTCTGACATAACCTTTATGCACAAGAGATTCAATCAAATCTGCATATGCACCTTTGTTTTCTCTCACAAGCGGTGCCATAAGCACAAGTTTTGCACCCTCTGGGAGTTTTGCAACCTCGCCGATAATGTCAGAAGCCGACATTTGAGAAATCTTTTTTCCACATTTATGGCAATACTGAATACCTACACGGGCATATAAAAGTCTAAAATAGTCATATATTTCCGTTATCGTTCCAACAGTAGAACGCGGATTTTTTGACGTTGTTTTTTGATCAATCGCAATAGCGGGTGTAAGCCCTTCTATTTTATCGACATCAGGTTTACCTACACGGTCCAAAAACTGTCTTGCATAAGAAGAGAGTGATTCCATATAGCGGCGCTGACCCTCTGCATAGAGTGTATCAAAAGCCAAGGTTGACTTACCGCTACCGCTTAAACCTGTCATAACAATAAGCTCATTTTTAGGAATTGTTAAATTAATATTTTTTAAATTATTTTCTCTTGCACCCGTGATTTTAATTACATCTTTTTTTTTCATTTATACCTCAAAAAATTCTATAGAGTAAATACAATACTATAATTAGATAAAGAACAATTAAGAGTTTTCTTTGAACAGATACATTTAAAATATGATGCTTTAAATGTACACCTGTATAAACACCTACAAGCGATGCTAAACCTATAATTATTCCGCTTTCATAATCAACATGACCATGAAGTGTATGTGATATCAATCCTGAAACAGATGAAAATACAACAAAAAACAGTCCTGCAGATGTGGCCTTTTTCAAGGGTACATGCAAAAACCCTACAAGTATAGGTACTAAAATCAAACTCCCACCTACACCAATAGCCATACTTATTGCACCTGTTACAAAGCCTATAACAAAGAGTACTGCTTTATTTATTTTTTTCTCGTGCTTATAATCATGTGTTTTCATAAAAAGGCGTAAAAGCGCAAACGTAGCAAACGTAAAAAACACCATCTCTAATGTCTTATCGCTGAAACTTGAAGTGATACTACCACTTAAAAGCGCGCCACAAAAGCCTCCAAGCCCAATAATTACAACCATTACAACATCGAGTGTGCCTTTTTTATTGTTTAAATAACTTCCATAAATGGAACTAAAAACCATCTGAACAACAGAAATGCCGATGGCGATTTTTGTCTCATATCCAAGTATTAACAGCAGCGGCACTAAAATAGTTCCGCCGCCTATACCGAAGAGTCCGGACAATAAACCGACAGAAGCACCGAGCAATATTAGTTCAATCATCTCTATCCATAACTTTTTTGGAATTATACCCCAATATAAATAATAGTTTAATTTTACTTTGTGTTTCGTTCAAGTATAATCTATGAATTAATAGACTTCTTGCAAAAAGTCTTATAAGGGTTGATTATGTTAAACAGTGTAAAAGAAGCAGCAGAAAATTTTTGTACGCATCAAATTGGGGCTTCATGCGAAATAAAAGAAGCCCCGACAGATAAGAGAACACTTATTGCTTACATAGATATACAAGCACAAGACGGGAGCAAAAATAGAATATATATTGCTTCTGACAATGATTTTATGCAAAGAGTTTCAAAACTGTTTTTAGAAGAAGATAAAAGCAATGAAAACACACTCAAAGATATGACACTCGAAACTGCCAATCTCATCGTTGGAAGTGCTAAAGTAATTGCTGAAGAATTAGGAATGCCTTACACTATAGGAACACCTCATTTTGAAAAAATCGGAATGTTTGATTTTGACTATGACGAACTCAAAGTCATTTATATAGATAATGATGAACTTATCATTGCCATTAAGGAACTAGATGTCTAATACAAAAGAATTTGATCCGAAAAAAGAGCTTTCATGGATGGATTACTCCGGTATTTTAGACATGGAAGTTGAATTTGTTGCTGATTTGGGAGAGACTGAGCTGACTGTGGCAGAAGTTTTGAAACTTGAAAAAGGTTCTATTATTGATTTGAAAAAACCCGCGGGTGAAAGTGTTGAGTCTTATGTAAACGGGCGTATTTTAGGCAAAGGTGAAGTCATGGTGTATGAAAAAAACCTTGCAATCCGTATAAATGAAGTACTTGATTCAAGTGCTGTACTCTATTACCTATCTAAAGAGAGATTATGATTAAATTTTTATTACTGTTTTTACTGCCTTTTTCCCTGTACGCTTCTAAAATTTTAAGCTATAATATTTATGAGAGAACCGACAGAGCTGATGTTATGATTACTTTCGATACACCCTACACCGGGCAGATAAAACAAAGTGTCAGCAAATCAAAAATTATACTAAAGCTTGAAGATGCGACAATAGAATCACCAAAAATCAAAAAAGTTTCTTCTCAGTACTTGCATTCCTTGACTATTACACCCATGAATAATGAAACCCTTATTGTTGCATCTATTGCGCCATCAACAAGGCTTACAGCATCCAAAACATCCGATGCTTATGGGCTTAGATTAAGATTTACTGACAAAACAGCTGTAAAGTCATCAACAGCTACTACAGCTAACGCAATACCTACAAACTCACTAAGCACATTGCCCACAAAAAAAGATGATAATATGTCTCAAAGCTATTATGTTGTTATTGCTATTTTGGTACTTGGAATTTTCATACTTTTATACATAAAGAAAAAGATGAAACCAATGCCTGCAAATACACAAACACCAAATAACTGGCTGTTTAAAAACACACAAGAATCAACTACACCGAGTAATGTCAATATGGCAGCACAAAATGTCAGTATACGATTTCAAAAAGCCATAGATGATAAGAACAGCGTTGTAATGCTTGACTTTGGCAACCAAAGTTATTTGGTTCTTATGGGTAACAGTAATATTCTACTAGATAAATTTACAGACAATAAGCCGACATCACAAAAAGAGTTTGATGAAATTTTACAAAGCAGACATGAAGATTTAGAAAACTTTTTGGGTAAATCACAAACAGAAGAAAAACAAGAGCCTCTGCAAGCCTATAAAGAAAGAGCAGCAAATATAGCTTATGAGATGCAGTAAGAAAATTATGCTACAATTGTCTTTATGAAAAACAATAATAACGAATATAAAATGCCCTTAGAATTTGTTAAAAAAGTTAAAGATACATTAACAGAAAAAGAATCACTCGAAGGTGAACTGAAATATATAGAAAAAGAGGGACATGAGATTTGGTTTCAAAATAGCATAATGCCTATACTTGATGATGATGGACAACAAATAGGAGAAGTCATAGTCAGATATGATATTACCGAGAAAAAAAAATTTCAACAAATGGCTATAACTGATCCTCTCACAAATCTGTACAACAGACGATATTTTAATAAAATACTAATACGCGAGATAAAGCGTTCTCAACGTGATAAAACACATTTGGCATTTATGATGATTGATATTGATTATTTTAAAAAATATAATGACAGTTATGGTCATAAAGCGGGTGATAATGTACTTGTAGCAGTCGCAAATACTTTAAAAAACTCTTCAAAAAGAGCAAGCGATTTTGTGTTTAGGCTCGGTGGAGAAGAATTTGCCATTTTGTTTACTACAGAAGATGAAAAAAAAGCATTTGCTTTTACCGAACTTGTCAAAAAAAATATAGAAAAACTTCAAATTCCCCATTCTAATTCACAGGTTTCAAAATATATTACTGTTTCTATTGGCTTACTAGTCGTTGATTTTAAAAATGAAATGGTGGATGAAAATGGTTTTTACACAATGGCAGATGATGCCCTCTATGAGGCCAAAGCAGCCGGAAGAAACCAGGTTACAATGCATAAAAATGAAGAATTAGATTTTTTTTGATTTTTTGGCATCTCTTTTAAATCGTTCTTTGAGTAATTTTTTTATTGTATTGACCTGAGACATATTTAACAAATAACTCTCATCCATCAGTTTATTAATATGAAAGACCTCTGTCACGGTAATTCCATAAGGGTCTTTTTTCTCTTTTACAACTTTGCTATCATTAAAGCTGTATAAATAGAGATTTTTGCGAGTTGTTTGAATATAATAAGTTACAATAATCTCATTAGAATGTTTTTTTTCTAATGCGACGACTACTCTTTGTTCTTCTGCATATTCACCCTCTTTTAGATTGAGTAAATTTTTCACATCTTTGATTGTCAGGAAGCCAATATAAAATTTATTATACAAATCATGATATCTTTGAATTTTATCATTCATTAAGAAGTTCATATCTATTACGTATTTTTTATTTGCACGTATTGTTTTTGTTATCCAGCTCATAGTATTATAATATCTAAACGGATACAGTTTTAAGGTATGTGCTTCTATCATTTTTTTAGAATTTATTTTATCTTTTGGTAAAAGTTTTTGTTTATCGAGTTTAGTGATATATTCTAAAACTTCTGCAGCAGAAAACTCTTTTGTAAACCATACTTTACAATAAGAAGGAAACTGTTTAGCGCCTGTAGCACCTTCATTTAAAATTATCAATGATTTAATTGTATAGTTTGGAAAAATAATCTCTAAAAGTGCCTTTTTCTTTCTTAGGCGGCGGCGCAGTTTCAATACTGACTTCACTAACGTCATCTCAACAAAATAAAGTTCATTGTTTTTTGTAATAAACATTGCATCAAATTCACTTATTTCACGGCTCTTTGTTCTGTAAACAATTTGCTCTTTTTCACTTATGGAGAGAGTGTTTGCATAGGCTTTACATTTACTTTGATGAAATCCTTTAAGCACAAACTTTGTTATATAGTCATTTTCCTCTGCATATCGTAAGAGTTTTTCATAAATGAAATTTTCATATACTTCTCCTTCAAAGGAGCGGTATGAACTTAGATAAGATGGATCTTGTAAGTCAATTCCTTTCTTAATTAAAGAGAGCAGATGTTTTGTATTGTAAACATAATGCAGTAAATTATCTGCAATATCTTCTTTTTCTAAATTTTTAATTGACTCAGAAATTTCTAACATTACAGTGTCATCTCGTTGTTTTTAAAAAAATCATCTATTACTGAGCGGTATGTTGCAATATCATCGATTGAATTTACTTCATTTCTTAAGGCAGATGCACCGCGATAGCCTTTAGAATAAGTATGCGTATGTTTTCTAAACATTGCAACACCGTGCTGTCCGTAAAATTCTATCATTTTATCGAAATGCTCCATGATAATTTCGTGTTTAAGACTCTGCTCAATATGTTCATTGCCTGTTTTGAGCTGATGAAATATCCATGGAGCGCCAACTGCACCTCGGCCAATCATAACACCGTCTGCACCGGTATGTTCAAGCACCCATTTGGCTTTTTCATAAGAGTCTATGTCACCATTTGCAATCACGGGAATATCTACAGCCTCTTTTATCTCTCTAATGGCATCATAATCAACAGCAGCTTTAAATTTTCCTGCACGTGTTCTTCCGTGAACCGCAATAAAGTCTGCCCCGCTGTCTTGTACAACTTTTGCAATATCAACATGCTTTTTCTCTTCAAAACCTAGTCTTATTTTCACACTGGTCATGCTTTTATTGGATGTATCTTTGATGGTTTTAATAATTTCTCCCATTAATGGAAGATCTAAAAGAAGGGAACTTCCGCTGCCGTGTCCGACAACTTTTGGGACAGGACAACCACAGTTCAGATCAATAATATCAATACCTTCCTGCTCATTTAAAATCTCAACAGCACTTCGTACTATATCAACATCAGCACCGGCAATTTGAACAGAATAAGGATCTTCCAAAGAAGATTTTTCAAGCATATGCAGAGTCTTTTGCGAACCATGAGCCAATGCATTTGAACTTAACATTTCACTCACTGTTAAATCTGCTCCAAATTTTTTCACCACACTTCTAAAAGGAAGATCAGTAAAGCCCGCTAATGGAGCTAATACATATAAAGGCTTATCAAAGGAGAGATTTTCTTTCATTATTATATGAACATGTCTATACTAAAGTTTTTACCACACTCTTTAAGTGCCCGGTAAGCTTTAAAATTTTGATATTCATTTGGCTGAGAATTATCAAGTATAGCATTGGCAGGTGCTATCATCTCTAAATCATAAAGCGTGTATAAATAAGCATCCATCGCATCTTCATCTTCATCAGATAAAATCTCAAAAAGTCTCATTCTTTGTTCAGGAATCATTCCACCTTTGGAAAGAATAGATGAAATTTCAATATAATCTTTTTTACTTAAGTCTGATTTTTTGAATAAATCAATAAGCTCTTCATTGCTTATTTCCAAAGTGTTCTCATCAGCATTAATTCTAGAAAGGATTATATGTAATGCTTCTTTTGTTAAAAAACCTTTATACTTCTTAATGCCGTTTAGTGATGCAGTTTTAACATAATCAACATAAACTTCTTTGCATAAACTGTCATCATATTTTGTACAGTTAGATAAAAGAGATTCTGCATTAATTTGATCTTTTTTATATCTATTTCTCTCATTTTGTATAACTAATTCATTGTCAGATGGTAAATTGTATGATTTTAAGTCAGCAACTTCACCATTTTTTATATCTTGAATTACTTTTAAGACTGTATTAATTTTCTCATCATCTATTTTTCCTATCATATTATCGGTCGGATATATGATGCTGTTTTGCAGTAATGTTCCCAATAGTCTATATCTATCAGTTTTGAAGCTGTAATTTCGTTCTTTTTTACCAAGATAAGCATCAACAACAGCATTAATAAGTTTTTCATAATCTTTTTCATATTTGCGTAATCTAAAATTACCTATCATTGAATAAAATGTCATATGGGCAACACTTGCAAGATACAAGATGAAAATTGGTATAATTACCCATAAAGCAATTGATAATGACGGCATAGGAATACCGAATAAGTCAATACTTATACTCTCTTGTGTTACATATGCATAAACATACCAACCCACAAGTCCTATCCAGACCAATGCAGCTATTGTGTACCTTTTAATATACATTCTTCAACCCTTTATTTAGATTTTTCTACGATTTCTCTACAGTCAATGCAATAAACAGCATGAGGTTTCACTTTTAATCTTTGAAATCCTATGTCATCTTCACACATTTCACAAATACCATAACCGCCGTTTGTGATTTTAGAAAGTGCTTTATCTATTTCACTTAATTCTTTTTTCTGCTGTTCTATTATAGCACTTTCTACCATAGAATTATTATTTGCTGAAGCGTGATCACCTTCATCATTTAAATCTGATGCATTTATTTCACTAAGCTCTGTACTTACACCATTAATATTTTTCTCAATTTGCTCTTTACGACTTAGTAATATGTCTTTAAAATAATTTAACTCACTTGCTTGCACGTATACTTCCCTTTTATTTATGATATGGATGGTTACTTAGTATAGAAAAACCTCTATATATCTGTTCTAACAAAACTACCTTGGCAATTTTATGACTCATTGTAATCTTGCCCAAACTAATTACAGCGTTACTTTGATCTAAAAAATCTTTTTCAAAACCATAAGCCCCGCCAATAAAAAATTTCACGGACATTTTATCATTTAATAGCTTACTAAACTCAAAACTGTCGATTAATTTTCCATCCGGATGCAAAGTTATACAGAAATCTTTCCCAATATAAGCTTCTAAAGCTTTGGTATATGCTTTTTGAGCAGCTTGTGGGGAAATTGTGTGTGCTTTTGTTACATCTTTTGAATAAATTTCTGTATCTTTGACTGTCGCAAATCGTGATATCATTTTTGTCAAATCTTTATATAATGGGTCATATAATGATTTTTCTTTTTTTGCGATGGAAACAATTTCTACATTCATTTAAGTAAACCGCTTCCTATAACATTATACACAGCATGCTCAAATTTATCATGCAATTTTACACCGCCTATCGCTGCTACATGATGTTTTGATTTTGCCGCAATAGTATCCAGACTTTCACCAAGAACATTTATAATATCTTTCTTTGTAGATGTATTTCTGTAAGCGCCCAGACCGATATAGTTTAAATCCATCGTGTTTGCTTTGAGTACTTCTTGTTCGTTGTGTGTTGAGATACCTAGAATTTTATCTTCTTTAATGACACTGCGCAAAATTTTAACTGCTTTAAGTACATCTTCATCAATTTTCTTTAAATCTTCCTGACCTACATGTACACCGTCACAAAACTCTACAAGTTCATACGCATCATTGACTATTAAAAAACCGTCATATTGTTGTCTTATTTTAATTAACTGCTCTTTTATAAAAGCAATATCTGCATTTTTATTTCTATATTGTATAACTTCTGCATTATGTGATTTTGCAATATCTAAAAATGTCTCAAGAGAAATTCCTTTCTCATTAAGCATATCTTGGTCGCATAACGCATAAAGTCTCATACTAATCTTTTTTTAATAAAGTAAGCATATCAGAAAGAGTTTTTTTCAACTCATTTCTATTTACTATCATATCTATAGAACCGTGTTCGAGTAAAAATTCAGCTCTTTGAAATCCATCAGGAAGTTCTGAACCGATAGTCTGCTCAATTACCCTTTGTCCTGCAAAACCGACCAAAGCACCCGGCTCTGCTATAATTATATCACCAAGATTTGCAAAAGATGCACTCACTCCACCCATTGTAGGGTCTGTAAGCACTGATATAAAAGGCAGTCTATGGTTTGAAAGTTTTGCTAAAGCTGCAGATGTTTTACTCATTTGTAAAAGTGAAAAAGTAGATTCCTGCATTCTTGCACCGCCCGAAGCACTTAAAATAATCAAACCCTGCTTTTTCTCAATAGCTCTCTCAGCCGCACGGACAATTTTTTCACCTTCAACTGAGCCTAATGAACCGCCCATAAATGCAAAATCAAAAATGACAAGCTGTACATCAACACTGTTCATTTTACATTCACC
Source organism: Sulfurimonas autotrophica DSM 16294 (assembly GCF_000147355.1). NCBI lineage: Bacteria > Pseudomonadati > Campylobacterota > Epsilonproteobacteria > Campylobacterales > Sulfurimonadaceae > Sulfurimonas > Sulfurimonas autotrophica. Next base: position 1,037,186 of record NC_014506.1, on the reverse strand, counting down.
GCTTACCACAGATGAATTTCGCCCTGTTTTTGTATAAGCTTCTTCAAGTCTTTTTTTATAAGGTTTTTTATCAACAAACTTCAGTGGATCGACAGGTTCAAGTGACTCATCATATTCTACAAATGTGCCCTCATCTGCAAGCATTTTCAATCTTTCTTTTACGCCTATACGAATATGATATCCACATTTAGGACATACATAATTTTGGTTTTCAACTTCTTTGTAGTACATTAAAGAGTGGCATGATTTACATTTTATCCAGTGAGAACCTGCTTCAGCTTTTTCGGGTTGTTTATTATCAAATGTTTTAGTAAAAAGGTTTAGTAAATTCAAAAAAAATCCTTAAATTATATAAATAGACTCTATTATAGCAAATTAATGCTGATTTTGAAGAATTTTTTTAGAAGAAAAACAAATTTACCCATTAAAAATGAGTAAATCTGTTTGAATTATTAGAGTAAAGAGTCTATGATACTTCTAGCTGCTTCACGACCGTCAAAAGCTGCCGTTACAACCAAATCAGCACCGCGGAAACAGTCACCGCCGGCATATATACCGGGTGTTGTTGTCTCATGTGTTTCTTCATCTACAATAATCCCACCCCATGAATTTGTCTCTATACCGTTTTCAGCCAAGAAAGGCGGAACAACAGGATCAAATCCAAGTGACATTATAACTACATCGGCATTTACTCTGTATGCAGAACCTTTAATTTCTTCCATACATTGACGTCCAGATTCATCTTTTGCACCTAAGGTTGTTTTAACAACTTCTACAGCTACAGCACGTCCCTGCTCATTTACTATAATCTCTTTTGGAGAAACTAAAAATGTAAAATCTACACCCTCTTCCATAGCATTTTTATACTCTTTTTTAGATCCCGGCATATTCTTTTCATCGCGACGGTATAAACATGTAACAGATTTTGCACCTTCACGTTTTGCAGTTCTTAAACAATCCATAGCCGTATCACCGCCGCCGATGACAACTACATTTAGATCTTTAAAGTCAAATTTTTTATCATATGTTTGTTTGAAATTTTTTCTTTGAATATTAGTCAAATAATCCATGGCTTTATAAACATTTGAAGCATTTTCACCCGTAATTCTAGCACTTTTGGCTTTTGTAGCACCGACACCGATGAACATTGCATCATGCTCATTAGCTATAGTCTCAAAATCAATATCACGCCCTACTTCACTGTTGAGTACCAGTTTTAGTCCTGCCTCTTCTAGCAGTTTTATACGTCTCTCAACTACCTTTTTATCAAGCTTGAAGTTAGGAATACCATATGTTAAAAGCCCGCCTGCACGGTCACTTCTTTCATACATTGTAACAGCAACTCCAGAACGTAAAAGATAGGTTGCAGCGGAAAGGCCTGCCGGTCCGCTTCCTATAACCGCAACTTTTTTATCAGTTGTAATACCCGGAAACTCAGGTTTGTACCCTGCTTTGAAGCCTAATTCTGTGATATGTGTTTCAACAGAACCGATAGTAATAGCACCGTGACCGTCATTTAGTGTACAATCACCTTCACAAAGTCTGTCATGAGGACATACTCTTCCCATTACTTCAGGGAATGGAGAAGGCTCATTTGAGAGCTTAAATGCAAATTCCAAATCTTTTTCAGCTATAGATTTCAGCCATTGAGGAATATAATTGTGTAAAGGACATTTATTTAAACAAAACGGATCCCCGCATTGAATACATCGCTCACTCTGCGTTGCTGCTTCATCTTTGTCGAAGACTTCATAAATTTCACCAAAATCTTTGGTTCTGTCAACAACCAGTCTCTTTGCCGCCTCAATTCTTTCAGTATTTAAATATTCACGCATTTTAGTCTCCGTTCTCTAGATTAAGAGGTAGTTTTGTTAAGTTTTTAGGTTTTACCAGCCAGAAGTTTCTTACTTCTACTCTAAAGTTCTCAAGTAAATCCTGTGCTTTTTGACTTTTTGTTTCTACTAAATAATCTTTTAGTAAACGTTTTAAATAATGTCTTGCTTCATCACCTTCATCCGTATCAATTCTTACGGCTTCAACAAGTTCACCATTGACATTTTCTATAAAATTATGATCTTCATCATAAACAAAACTTACACCGCCTGTCATTCCGGCACCAAAGTTAATACCAGTTTTTCCAAGAATTACAACCACACCACCTGTCATATACTCACAAGCATTGTCTCCCGTACCTTCAACGATTGCAAATGCACCTGAGTTACGAACAGCAAAACGCTCACCGACACTTCCTGAAATGTAAAGTTTACCGCCTGTGGCACCGTAAAGACACGTATTTCCACCTGCAGAGAATTGTTCACCCTCATTTTGTGATGTTATAATTATTTTACCACCGTGCATACCTTTTCCAATGTAATCATTTGCTACACCATCAAGATAAATTGAAACACCCGGAATCAAAAATGCACCAAGTGCCTGACCTGCTACACCGCTGAGACTTATTTTAATAGTATCTTGCTTGAGTCCCTCATCACCGTAATACTGTGCAATTTCGCCAGAGATACGTGCACCAAAACTTCTATGAATATTTTGAATTTCTCTTTGAATTCTTATCGGGTGTTCTGGATGTTTAATTGCATTCATAGCTTCTTTGAGCACATCTTTTTCAAACTCGTTATCATCAAATGGAGGATTAAACGGCTGCTGATGAGTATTTACACCCTCTTCTTCATGTAAAACAGCAGAAAAATCAAATTTCTTTGCAAATGTATCATCTTTAACCGCGAGTAAATCAACACGGCCTATCATCTCTTCCATTGTTTTGTAGCCAAGTTCAGCCATAATTGCTCTTACATCTTCAGCAAGATATGTGAAGTAGTTTATAACCTGATCAACATGTCCTTTAAAGAACTCTTGGCGAAGTTTTTCATTTTGTGTTGCAATACCCACTGAACATTTGTTGACATGACAGATACGAAGCATTTTACAGCCGACAATCGTTAAAACACCTGTACCGAATGCAAAAGATTCAGCACCTAAAAGAGCGGCTTTTACAATGTCAAGTCCTGTTTTTAATCCACCGTCTGTTTGTACTTCAACAAGACCACGAAGATTATTTGCTTTGAGAGCGTTATGTGCTTCAGAGAGACCGATTTCCCAAGGATTTCCGGCAAATTTAATAGAACTTAACGGTGCAGCACCTGTACCGCCGTCTCCACCAGATATAATAATTTTATCTGCATACGCTTTTGCAACACCTGCTGCAATGGTTCCAACGCCAACAGTAGATACAAGTTTTACAGCAATGCGTGCTTTAGGGTTTACCTGTTTCATATCAAAAATAAGCTGTGCCAAATCCTCAATAGAATAAATATCATGATGTGGCGGCGGTGAAATCAGTGTAACACCCGGCACAGTATGACGCAGTTTACCGATTAACGGTGTCACTTTATGACCAGGAAGCTGCCCTCCCTCACCAGGTTTTGCACCTTGTGCTACTTTAATTTGAATTTCCTCTGCTGAACGAAGATATGCAGGAGTAACACCAAAACGTCCAGATGCCACCTGTTTAATTTTTGAAACTCTCTCGGTTCCAAAACGTGCTTTATCTTCCCCTCCTTCACCAGAATTTGATTGACCTCCGATTCTGTTCATTGCAATAGCAATTGTTTCATGGGCTTCAGGAGAGATAGAGCCTAAACTCATCGCTGCCGAGGCAAAACGTTTAAATATAAGCTCTTTTGATTCAACTTCCGAGATATCAATCGGTTTTCTATCTGATTTTAAATCAAAGAAATCACGAATAAATTTTAATCCGCGTTTATTAACGAGATTTTTCAATTTGTCAAAATTTTCCTGTGAAGGATTTTTAGAGACATCATGAATAGCATGAATAACTGCAGGACCGAAATCATGGTGTTCCTGCCCTGTATAAAACTTATAATATCCACCGATATTCAATGGGAATATTTTATTAAAGCCATTCGTTTTAAAAGCAGCTTTATGCGCTTTTTCAAGTCTCTCATCAATATCACTGTATGTGAGTCCGCTAAGCGTACAGTTAGACGTTTCAAAACACTCTTTTACTATATCTTTATGGAGCCCCATTACATCAAAAAGACCGGAATTTCTATATGAAGCAATAGTTGCAATACCCATTTTTGACATAATTTTCAAAAGTCCGCTGTTAAGTGCCGTGTGTACAGATTTATAAGCATCTGCGCATGTTAGATTTAATGATTTTGATCTTTCAAGCTGTGATGCAATTGTTGCAAAAAGTACATTAGGGTAAATCGCAGAGGCACCATAACCGAGCAGTACTGCCGCACTGTGTGAATCAATAACTTCACCTGTTGAAGCAATCAAAGAGACCAAATGGCGTACTTTTGCTTTGAGTAGAGCAATGTTTAAACGCCCTATCGCCATTGCCATTGGAATAACTTTGTTCTCTTCGCTAAACTCACTGTCATCTAAAATAACTATTCTTATTCCATCATTTTCAACTGCTGAAATTACTTTTTTAACTAAGCTTTCCAGTGAAGCTTTTAAGTCTGACTTATATGCGGTTGAGAAAGTAGCATTTTTGTAAAATTCTTGATATCTAGGAGATGTTTCCTCACCGAATGATTTAAGAACTTCAAGTTTTTCACTTGTAATAATCGGAGAAATAGATTTTAATCTATGTGCATGTGACGGAATTTCATCTAAAATATTGTGCACTTCACCGAAACCTGTATTTAAACTCATAACAACTTTTTCACGAATAGAATCTATCGGCGGATTTGTCACCTGAGCAAATTTTTGTTTGAAAAAGTCTGTAAAATTTCGTTGTTTTTGTGAAAAAGCCGCAAGTGGAGTGTCATCACCCATAGAACCGACTGCCTCTTTGCCCTCTTTTATCATAGGTTCAATGACTTGTTCTACGATTTCTTGTGTCACATTAAAATATCGCTGTCTTCTTATTAAAGCATCTTCATCCATCTCTCTACATGTACTATACTGTTCTTCTACATGCTCTTGCAAGTAAATCATATGCTCATTGAGCCACTTCATATAAGGGTTGGCACCTTTTAAATAATCATCAATTTGGTGACTTTTAAGAAGTTTTCCGAATTTCAGATCAAGTCCAAGCATTTCACCTGACTGCAGACGTCCACGCTCTTTTATATCTTCTTCGGAAATGTCAACAACACCGTATTCTGAAGCTATTAAAAGGTTATCATCTTTTGTTACTATATATTTAGAAGGGCGTAAACCGTTTCTGTCAAGTACACATCCGATATATCTGCCGTCTGTAACTGAAAATGCTGCCGGACCGTCCCATGCTTCAAAAACAGTTGAATAATATTCATAAAATGCACGAAGTTCAGGATCCATATGCGGAGCATTTTGCCATGCAGCAGGAATCACTGCACGTACAGCCTTGAAAAAATCCATTCCATTGACAATTAAAAATTCAAAAAAGTTATCGGCTGAAGCACTGTCAGAAGAATCAGGCTGTAAAATAGGAAGCAGTCTTTTAATTTCTTCATCACTAAACACTTCACTTTTGATTGATTCTGATTTAATAGCAACATTGATACGGTTTGCCTCAACAGAATTAATCTCTCCATTATGAGCCACGGCACGAAACGGCTGTGCAAGACGCCATTGGGGAAGCGTGTTTGTTGAAAATCTTTGGTGAAAAAGTGAAAAAGATATTTTAAAGTTTTCATTTTGTAAATCTATGTAAAATTCTTTAATATGCGTAGGCATAACAAGTCCTTTATAAGAAAGAACTTTTGAACTCATAGAAGCTATATAAAAATCTCTGTCACTGCCGAGTTCATGTTCGGCTTCTTTGCGAGAAAGATATAAAAGAGCATCAAATCTGTTTGTTGCCATGATTGAGTTAGGAACGATAAAAAGCTGTACAATATGAGGCAGTGAAACAAGTGCTTGATCACCCAGTGCATTGGTGTTAACCGGTACATCACGAGAAAGTACTACTTTTAAATCGTTATTTTGGCAAATTGCTTCTAGAGCATCTAACTGTTTTTTATTCTTTGTAAAAATACTAGCCACTGCAAACTGACTCGGCAATTCGATACCTTTGGCTTCTGCTTCTGCTCTCAAAAATTCTTCCGGCATAGAAAGAAGTAAACCGCTTCCGTCCCCTGTTTTTCCATCTGCAGCAACAGCACCGCGGTGCATCATACGCTCTAATGCAGTAACTGCATCATTAAGCACTTTATGTGAAGGTCTGTTTTTGATATTGGCAACAAGACCAAAACCACAATTATCCTTAAATGATCTTAATAAATCATGATGTTCAATCATTTCAACTCCCAAATTTGTAAATTTTATACGAAAAACATATAAATTTAATCTCTTTTTAAAGAAACTTAGTCTATTTAAGACAAAGCAGATAAATTATACTTTCTTTTGGTTTAAATAAGCATAATAACTGTAAAATATTTTAAAAAAATTCACAAAGTGTGTATATAGGAAGCAATGAGGTGCAAGGTTTTATCATCAACTTAAATCGTGTCAAAGATGAAGATTTAATAGTAAGTATTTTATCACAAAAGAGCTTAGATACCCTTTATAGGTTCTATGGTGCACGCCATGGAGTTATAAATCTCGGTTTTAAAATTGATTATGAAACAGAGGCATCTGCCAAATCTACTATAGCAAGACTTAAAGATGTTATACATATCGGATATAGTTGGATCAATGATTATAAACTTTTACGTTTATGGCAAGATTTTTTGGGTCTTTTTTATAAACATCTTAAAGATTCTGAAGATATCGGTTCTTTTTATTTTGACTTGGTAGAACAGGCGTCGAAAAACTGGGACAAACAAAATCCTAAACGCGTAGCCGTTGAAGCCTATGTCAAACTTTTAGAGCATGAGGGACGGCTGCATAAAGATATGCACTGTTTTTTATGTTCTAAAAAAATCGAAGAAGATGTTTCTCTTTTACGTGCATACCTGCCGACACATGAACAGTGCTCACATACTTTGGCCATCAATAAAAAAGGGCTCAACGAACTCTTTGAAAACAAATCTTCTCTGTTTCTTAGTAATACAGAAGTAAACAGACTTTGGAGTGTATTGCTTGAAGGATTATAATTTATACAGTTTGTTATATTCTACAATCATACCGTGAAATCGTGAATAGACCAGATTTAGTTCTTTACATGTAAAGGCCTTTTCTAAATCATATTGTAAAAACTCTTTATATTGTTTATAGGATTTAAATTCGATATCAAATGTTTTTAACAGCCTTTTCGTGTAACTGTCCACAACCATTTCATTTCTAAAACAGCCATAACAAAGAATAGCATCTGCACTCTCTTCTCCTATGCCCTTTTGTAAAAGCAACCATTCTCTTGTCACCTCTTGTTGAAATGTTTCAAAATCATGAAATTCATTTTTAATATTTGCAGCAAGTGCCAAAAGTCTTGGAGCTTTTTGATTGTAAAATCCGCTTGGGCGTATTTGCTCCTTTAGTACCTTTACATGTAAAGAGGTAAAAGCATCTAAATCCATATAATTTTTTAAATTTTTTAAAGATTTTTCTACATTTTTCCAAGTTGTATTTTGCGTTAAAATTGCACCCACCACCACTTCAAATGTTCCGGCATTTGGCCACCACTGTTTTGGAGAATTTTGCAGTAAACTTTTCTCTTGTAAAAAATTGTATATTTCTAAAGAATTACTGTACATGTAAACAAAGCTCTTAGCATCTTTTTCTGGCAACAAGAGAGGCAACACGAGTATTTTCACCTCTTAGGTTTATGTCATCTTTTTCTTCATAGTAAACAATATCAAGTCCGATAAAGGCATGTAAAAGTTCATTGACTCTTAAAAGATATTCAGGGTTTGCCGGTTGATTAAAATCACCGTGCGCCACAATAAAAGTTTCAAATATCAGTAAACCGTTTGGTTTAAGTGCTTCTTTAATTTGAGGGAGCAATCGTCTACTGAGATAGTTAATATTTACAATCAAATCATACTCATTTTTCTGCAAATTATAACTATCTAAATCAACTTCTATTTTTTTTATTTTTGCATCATTTTTCACTTGAGAAAGCGCATAATCACTCAAATCAACCGCATCAACACTAAAGCCTTTTTCTGCCAAAAAATGTGTATTCCTACCAACTCCGCAAGCAATATCCAAAGCTTTGCCCACATTTGCCATCTCTACATATTTTTCGACAATCGGTTCCACATTTGTTCGCATTGGCTTTTCAACATGGCGTATATTCCAACGTTCTTTATCTTCTTGCATAGTAAACCTTGCTATAATCTTTTTATAGATTATTATATAGAAATTTTATTATATATATCTTGAAATATAACTCTTTAGGAAATTTTGTTATGAAACTTATTTTATTACTTTGTTGTCTATACCTCTTTAACCTTTATGCTGAGGATGTAGATACTAATTCATCCTATATTGATACAACACATAAAATAATTTCGAACAAAGTAACGGATTATTCAAGCACTTTAGACCAAGGAATAAATACACTTTTTACAGATAAAAATGCACAGAATAAACGTGATAATTCTAAAAATTCAACTAATGCTATTGATAATTTCTTTAAAAATGAAAAATATATAAATGAAACAGATGAATCATTTGTGAGTGTAAATTTCAATACCAAGTTTCAATCTAAATATGGGCATACCAACACAATGAGTGTCAATGCACATATTGCTTTAAAACGAACAAATAAAAAACTTAACCTCTTTATAAAAAGCGTGAATGAGAGTAATACCAATACTAATATAGAAGGAAATAAAGATTCACATACCGAAGTGGGAATGGAATATTTTAGAGCAGACTACTATAAGATTCAGAGTAAGTACTCGATAGGAATTAGGAGATTATACCCATTTATCAGAGCCCGATATTTTAAAAAATTTACTACTGGCAACTGGGAAATAGAACCGATGCAAATTTTCGAATATTCGACAAAAGATGATTTCAAAGAAGCCACGTATCTTTATTTTGACAGAACACTCATGGATAAAGCACTCTTTAGAATTGCTTTACATAGAGAGACACGAACAAAACTGACAGGAATGGATTATGATATTTCTGCTCAATATTACTGGAATTTCAACAAAAAGACTGCTCTAAATATATCTGAAATATTTTCTGGAAATACAAAATATAAAATGAATCTATCTTCCCAAGAGTATAGTGGCATAAATAATTATACCACTGTAGTGAATTTCAGAAAAAACGTATGGAAAAAATGGTTTTTTTATGAGATAAGCCCTTCACTAAACTTTCATAAAGAAAACGATTATCAAGCTAACTATGCAATAACGTTTTTAATAAATATCTATTTCGGTAATTTTGGCAATAAACTTTAACACAAAAATTATGAAAGCCTATTTTTATAATCTTCGTACCCAAACTCTTTTATAATCTCAATCTCTCCATTCTTACGCTTTATTGCCAAAGATGGAAGCTTAACACCGTTAAAAGTAGTATTTTTCACAAAAGTATAATGAATTTGATCTTCAAATATAATAGTATCGCCTACATGTAAAGGTGCATCAAAAGAATAATCACCCATAATATCTCCGGCAAGACAGGTATTTCCCCCTAATCGATAGGTATATTTTTTCTCATTTGCCACGCCGGCACCTCTAACCTCTGCTCGATACGGCATTGCCAATGTATCAGGCATATGAGCTTCTGCCGATGTATCAAGTATAGCTATATTCATACCGTTTTCAAACACATCTAAAACTGTCGATTCAAGATAGCCTGTTTCCCAACCGACTGCTTCACCAGGTTCTAAATAAACATCAACATTATATTTATTTCGAAATTCTTTGATTATCCAAATAAGTTTTTCAACATCATAGTCTTTTTTAGTAATATGATGTCCTCCGCCGAAATTAATATACTTCAGATTTGTAAAATATTTTGCAAATTTTTCTTCAAAAGCTGCCAAAACTTCTTCAAGTGCATCTGCATTTTGCTCACAAAGGGCATGAAAATTGAGTCCATCTATATATTTAAGTACTTTTTCGTCAAAATTTTGTAGTGTTGTTCCCAGTCTGCTGTATAAACCGCATGGGTTATAGATATCGACCGGTGAAGATGAAACTTCAGGATTAACTCTTAACGAAACATGAATATTTGGATTTATTTCTTTGACTTTACAAATATATTTTTGTAATTGATTTGGAGAATTAAAGACTATATGATCAGAAATTTTGGCTATTTCTTCTATTTCTTCTTCTTTATAGGCCGGGGAATAAGTATGAACTTCTGCATTTTTATTATATTTGCAAAATTCTTCACGTGCGAGTTTAGCTTCATATAATCCGCTTGCCGTGCAGCCTTTTAAATATTTTGCCGCCAAATCAAAAGTGCTCCACATGGCAAAACCTTTGAGTGCCAAAATAATTTTGGCACCGCTTTGCTGCTGTACATATTCTAAAATTTTTAAATTCTTTTCTAAAAGTTCTTCTTCACATATATAACAAGGCGTACTTATTTGACTCATCTGCTATTTCCAATATATGCCATTTGTATTTCTTCTGCCGTATCTATAAAGTTATCTACATTAAAGCCTAATTCTTCTACCATTTCGGAGGCTTTGGCAATTGATTTTTCATTTAGAATTTCTTTTATATTTATAGCTGTTCTCACTATATCCAATATATCTACATGTACATCTATTTTTGTCTTAGATTCATATTCAAAATCCAAACTTTTAAGAATATCAACATATCTGGGATTAAGATTCCAATGCTCAAAAAGTAAGCCGCCAACATAATAAGAAGAAGTTCCAAAAATATCATTTTCATACCGAGGTATATTTTCGCTCATTGATAAAGCGAGATTAAATTCTTTAATTTGTGAAGCACTCACTATCTCTTTTGCCAAAATGAGCTTGCCTGACTCCATTATTAAAGCCAAAGGTGATAAATATTTTGCCGTTTTCTTATCTATTTTGGAAAACCATTGTGAAACTAACCTACTTTGCAAATGGCTTATATCATTAAATACTCTGTTTGTAACTCCATAGGGTCTGATATTTGCACGAACAATGTTATTTATAGAATAAGCCAAAGCCAAACCATAAATTTTTTGTGTTCCAAAAAGAGTCACTGCTTGCGTTACAGAAACTATCTGCTGAGACAAACCATATAAAGGAGAATTAACCATTTTTAAAATATTAATACTTAAAAGAGAGTCAGATTCAATCGCAACTATAAGCTTTCTGATATCTATGTTTTCATCACCATCTGCATACAACTTGTTTATTATAAGTGTCGTATCTAATAATGGAGGCAAAGAATCAATAGTGCTTACAATCGCTTCAAAATTCATTTTATATTCCTTATAATTTCAAGTAGTTTTCTTTAATTTCATTCGCTACAGTAATAAATATTTCATCATCCATCCCCAATTCTTTTACTAATATAGAAGCGTTGCTGATTGCAGTGTCGGATAATATATCTTTTACATTTATACTTACGCGTATTATCTCTATAATATTAGCATAAAATAAAATCTGAAGATCATCTTCGTTGTCTGAGTCTAGAGCCTTTAACACTCTTATATATTTTTCATCTAAATTCCAATGTTGAAATAACAATGCACTCAGATAATAAGAAGTTGTACCAATAAGGCTTTTTTCAAATTCTTGAATATTTTGACATTCATTAAAGTATTTTCTAAATTCACCGACATAATCACTTTCTATCACTTCTTTTGCAAGAATTAATTTCCCACTTTCCATCATCAAAGCCAATGAAGTTAGATATTGTGCATCTTTTAAATTTATTTTAGAATACCATTGAAACAACAGTGCACTTTGGAGGTGACAAATTTCATTGAATTGTAAATTATTAAAGCCATATATACTTGGATCAGCTTTGACATGTTCTCTTATAGCATAATTAACAACTAGCATTTGTATTCGTCTGGCACCTATTAGGGGAATTGCCCTTGGTATGCTAGTTATTTTATTACGCATGCCAAAAAAAGGTGCATTTATGGTTTTTAATATATTGGCACTCAGCATTGCATCGGATTCAATGACTTTAATCAGCCTTTTCACGTCGATATTTTCAACTCCCGAACTATACAGCGACTGCACTATATTTGCAGCATCTGACAAAGGAGGCAATGAATCAATACCGTTGACTATATTGTTAAAAGTCATCTATTTTCACAATTCTTGAATCTTCCATGGAAGCCCCTGCTTATTTAGTTCTTCCATAAATGGATCCGGATCAAACTCTTCCATATTATGCACACCTTCTTTGTACCAAACTTTTTCAAGCATCAGTTTTGCACCTACCATTGCCGGTACACCTGTTGTATAAGATACGGCTTGAGAATTAACTTCTTTGTAGCACGCTTCATGATCACTAACTTGATATATATAGATCTTTTTCTTTTTGCCGTCTCTTATACCCTCTGCCACAATCCCGATATTTGTTTTTCCTTTTGTGCGTGATCCAAGAGAAGCAGGATCAGGCAGCAGTGTTTTTAAAAACTCTATCGGAATTATCTTTTGCCCTTTATATTCAACAGGCTCTATACCAAGCATGCCGATATTTTGTAGACATTTCATATGAGTAAGATAACTCGCGCCAAAAGTCATAAAAAATCTAATACGTTTTAAACCTTTAATGTGTTTGACTAACGACTCCATCTCTTCATGGTAAAGCAGATAGCTATCCTTAGGACCTACTTCAGGATAATCCCACACCATTTTTATTTCCATAGGCTTTGTCTCTATCCATTTGCCGTTTTCCCAATATCGTCCGTTTGCGGAGACTTCACGAAGATTTATTTCAGGGTTGAAGTTTGTTGCAAAAGGGTAACCATGGTCCCCTGCATTACAGTCAAGTATATCTATGGTATGAATCTCATCAAAGTAATGTTTTTGTGCATATGCGCAAAATACATTCGTTACACCCGGGTCAAAGCCGCTGCCAAGCAGTCCCATAATACCTGCTTTTTTAAAAGCTTCATCTTTTGCCCATTGGAGTTTATATTCAAACTTTGCTTCATCCGGATGTTCATAATTTGCAGTGTCCAAATAATCTGTCTTCGTTGCAATACAGGCATCCATAATCGTCAAATCCTGATACGGCAATGCAACATTTATCACTATATCTGCTTTGACTTTGTTTATCAAATCTGTAATTTCCTGCGTATTATCAGCATCAAGAGCATAAGTCTCAATGTCTGCATCAGGCAGCTCTGATTTTATATCATCACATTTTGATTTTGTTCTGCTTGCAAGCACTATTTTTCCAAAGACATCTGCATTTTGCACACATTTATGTACTACAACACGGCTCACACCGCCTGCACCTATAATTAAAGTCGTATTCATTATAAATTCTCCCTATGCAAAAGCATCTATTAAAGTAAAAATCCATATCATCAATGTGACTACTAAGCTCAATAAAACTAAAGTCGCACCGGCATCTTTTGCCTGTTTGGCTAAAATATGATAATCACTTGTCACCAAATCTACAACTCTTTCTATGGCAGAGTTTGCCACTTCTGCTAAAACAGGTATAAAAAGAGACATAAAAAGTATGCTAGAATGCACAAAGCCTACAGGCAGGATCCAAGCAACAATACCCATTACAAAAAGCATTAAAAGCTGCCATTTAAAAGATGTTTCATTTTTCACAATATCTATAAAACCCTCGACTGCATACATGCCATTTCTATAAAGGTTGTGTTTTGGTTTATTCAGCTTCATATTTTTCTCTCATTTTTAAAATTATATCTTGTAATTCTTTTGCTTTTATATCAATTGGCAGAAGTTTTCCGAAATAGATTTTAACTATTCTGCGCTTAAAAATATTTCTTTTACTGTTTTTTGGTTTATATTTTGTAAAAGAACTTCCAAATATTCCTTTATCTATATAAAATGGCACTATCACACCGTCGTAATCCTTAGGAATAAGCTCGTATCCTCTGTGAAATTCGTGTATTTCTCCGTCTTGTGTTATTTCACCTTCTGGAAACAGAGCTACAACACTCCCGTTTTGCAATCTTTTATGAGCCTCTTTAATGGCATCTTTAAAAGCTTTAGGCGAGAGAGCAATTGCTTCTCCTTTTTTAAAAATCGGATGAAAAAACTTCCAATTATAAATATCTTTGTCCATCATATAATTGATACGTCTTTGCAGTGGAAGCTGCAATATAATCCAATCAAGCCAGCTCACATGGTTACCAAGCAGTAAAACAGCTTTATCTTGCGGTATGTTCTCCAAACCGGCATATATATATTCATGTCTTAGTGTTGAAAATAAGCCCATCAATGACCAAAACATGTCCACAGCATACCTTTTATACAAATTACGTACCAAATAAATACCTACAAAAGTCATTAAATAAAAAAGCAGCTCGGCATTCATACCAAAATATGCAAAGAGTGTTGTTATGGTAAGAAAGGAGAACATGAAAATATTTTGTATAAAATTATTTGCCGCCAAAATAATGCCTAAATGTACACGTGAAGCCAAATACTGAATTCTTGCATTTAACGGAACCAAGATAAATGCCGCAAAAATACCAAATAATGTAAATACAACTGCCATCAGTACCATTGAATGCAAAAAGGGAACTATAAAAACTATAATTGTTATAATCGTTGCACCAATTCCGGCTAATCCCACATTAATATAAAATCTTGAAAGTTTTGAAACCATAATAGAGCCTGTAACAATGCCTATACCCGCGAGTGCCATAACACCTTGAACAAAAATAGTATTGGTTACATGTAACACATCTTTGGCATACTCGCCAAATACCGCCAAAACAACCTGCGATATAGACCAAAAAAGGCTGAGTGCAATAATTGCCTCAAAAATTTCTCTATTTCTTGTCACTGTTTTAAGATTTTTAAATAAATAGACACCGCCCATATATTTTCTCAGTTTAAAATCACGTTTACTGGCTTCTATCATTTTATTTGGCAGTTTGGAGGCCAAAAACCACTCTACCACCGAACCAATCACCAAAAGCCAGCCCAAAGGAGCAATAGCTTGTAAAATTTGGGACTCTGTTATTAATAAATCATTATACATCCCTTCAAAAAGAACCGTGTAAAAAATAATACCGCCCAAAATTGCAACTGTTGTTGTCGCCTGAACGGCACTGTTGCCACTACTGAGAAACTTTACGCCCACTAACTCTTTTATGTAGCCATACTTTGCAGGTCCGTAAATTGCACTCTGCATAGCAAGTAAAAAAGTCAAAATAAATGCAAAAATAAAATAACCGTGATAATACGCATAGGTAATTCCTAAAGTAATAACAACAGCAAAAACAGCAGAATACTCCATTATTTTATTTTTAGGAAATCTGTCAGCTAAAAAGCCCGAAGGAGAAAAAACCAAAATAAAAGGAAGCAATACCAAGGCATTCACAATTGCCGTCAGTACTATTTGTGTACTGCCGTCATAGACCTTAAATATAGTGTTTTGTATAATTATTTTATGCCCAAGGTCAGTAAAAGCGTTCATAAAAACTACAACTATGTAGTTAATAACACCTGCTATCTTAAACATTCTCATCTTGTGCTAAAAGTGTACTCCAGCCTTCATAATATCCCTGCTCTTTTTTAATTACTTCAAAGAGCTCGTTTACAACTTTTTGTATTTCCTCTGATGTAACAGCATGAGTTTTGACAAGAGCTACACCATGCTCAAATTCATCACTGCTGATTTCATCTTTAAAGCTAAAACCTTCAAGTTCTAATGAATTTATAAATCTATTTTTTTGTGTCGGCGTTGTAAATGAAACATAATGTTCCACTGTTCTGGGAATTTCTAAATTATCACCCTCTTCTTGAAGTAAAAAGATTATCTTTTCACTCTGTATATGGCATAATTCTAATTCAGTCGGAGCAAGATTGCGATAATGAAAATCCCATTTGGAATCACGAACCACATTACTTTCATACACATAATTTGCCGGTTGTAAAATACTTTTTACGACAAAATCCAAGCCTTTTGAATCAGCCGCATAAAAATAGAGTTCACTCCAGCCATCTACAACGCGTGAACCGACATATTTAGCCTTTTCTTCATGCTCCAGTGTGATGATTAACGACTCTTTTGCATCTAAAAACTCTTCAAATCCCTCTACACTTTCATCTAAAGCATCAAACTTTATAAATACACTCAATAACCATCCATACTTATTACTATATGCATATGCATTTAAATCAACTTCTATATATACTTTACTGCCGTCTTCATCTCTTATAAATATTTCTCTCATAAACTCTCAATCTAATTTTTTCTTTATTATATCAAAGAATTTGATTATATTTTAATAATAATTATCATAACTATTGACATTTATAAAAAAATATTATACACTTTCTCCATTCAAAAAGATTTTGATAGTAAATATCATAATCACATTAAAAGGATTAGCAATGAATAAATCAAAAATCTCACTAGCATTAGCGAGTATGTTATTAGTAAGTAGTGCCTCTTTCGGGGATGATAAAGCAGATATACAAATGCTCAAAGAAGAGATAAAGCAGCTTAAAGAGACAACACAGTCTCTTATAGACGAGACAAGTGATTTAAAAACAGGTTTCAGTTATACAACTGTTGATACAAAACAATCTCACAGCGGGTTAGGTGCTGCAGCTTCTAAAATCTATTATTCAAAATCACCTTTAAGTATCGGCGGATACGGTGAAATGTATTATGCGAATACTGATTCAGATGATAACAGTGCTGATTCTTCTGAGACACAGGTAAAAAGACTCATTATGTATTTAGGATACAAATTCAGTGATAATATTATTTTAAATACAGAAATAGAGTATGAAGGCGGCGGTGTTACTGCTGACGGCGGCGGTGATGAAGTTCTTGTTGAATTTATGTATCTTGATTTTTTGATAAACAAAAACTTTAATGTACGTCTGGGTAACTTTTTAATGCCTGTAGGATTAATCAATCAAAGACATGAACCGACACTCTTTACAACAGTACAGCGCCCGCAGACATCAAAGTATCTTATTCCTACTACCTGGAATGAAAGCGGTGCCATGCTCTATGGTAATATTACGGATGATATTGAATATAAACTAGCAGGTGTCAGTGCGTTACAGCCCGATGATACAGCAGGTGCGAAATGGTTACGGTCAGGTCGCGGGGGTTCTTTTGAAGTTGCAAATCCCGGTTTTGCAGGTGTCGGGCGTATTGATTATACCGGTATAAACGGTTTACTCGTCGGTGCATCTCTTTATGCTGATAGTAAAATAACAATGTACGATGTTCACCTAAACTATGAATATAACGGTGCTAGAGTATATGGTACATATACGCAAACAAGTCGTTCTGAGACAACAGGTACACAGGTTAAAGATATGAGCGGCGGTTATATTAATGCCAGTTTTGATGTACTTAGCCTGACATCAATTGAGAAAAAATTACCGGTGTTTATTCAGTATGAGACGATAAATCCTCAAGAAACACTCGCAAACGGAACAGGTTTTGACTCTGTTGATACGACAACAGTCGGTGTGAACTTCTTTCCACATGAGCAGGTTGTTCTTAAAATGGATTATGCAATGGCAAATAATGATTTAGCAAATACAAAAATAGATTCTGATACATTTAGTGTCTCTCTTGGTTTTATTTTCTAGAGTTTTGATATAATCATAAAAAATTTATAAAAGCGAGATAAAAAATGAAGCATATTCTTCTCCTGTCTTTACTCATTTTCTCTCTTACAAATTCTCTATCGGCGGAAGTTTTACTCTCCCCGATAGATGCAATGAAAGAAAATTACTCTCAAACAGCGACAATACGTAAAAAAAATATTCTGCTCTCTTCTGCTATGTTTAAAAAGATACAATCCAGTGCAAAAGTAAAACTGCAAACAAAAATTTATCGTATCTATATAGCCGAGAAACGTGGAAAAATTTTAGGGTACGGTATTTTAATCAATAAAAAGGTTCGTTCTAAAAATGCGGTAGTTATGTACCTTATTACAAAAGATGGTGTATTAAAAGGTATAGAAGTCATCGCTTTTAACGAGCCTCACGAATACATTCCTTCTAAAACATGGACTTCTCAGTTTCAAAATATACCGACAAATAAAATGCTCAAGCTCTCACGTGATATTCCTACCATTACGGGAGCGACTCTTAGTGCCAGAAGTATAACCGACGGCTCACGCATTGCCTTTGCAATCTACAATGAACTTTTACAAGAAAAATAATTGCGTTTTACTCTTATAAAAAATGTCAAACAAGACAAAGGTATGAAGCCTCTGCTCAACGGGCTTTTAATTTTTATAATGCTTTATCTTATCTTTGATATATTTGTAAAAAATCATACACTCGGCTTAAGTATTCATACAGTCAGTACAACACTTTTTGGCAATGCAGATGAATTTTTAGACCCCATGAACAAGTCTGTGTTTTTGGAATTTATACATATTCAGATTTTCTTTTTGATGATGCTGCTTCTGACCTTGAGTGCTGTTTTTATACGCCTCTTGTACAAAAAACAAAATACAATACTTATAATGAATCTTTTAATGGTATTTGGCATACTCTGCCCTATTGCATTAACAGCTGCTTATTTTTACTCTGCAGAATTTATAGGTATATACTTAGTATGTTTTTTTTCCTGGCATGTTATTGCATTTTACATGGCACTAAAATCCTTATGGGAACTTAATTTTGCCGAGTAAAGCCTACAAATATGCAATAGGCTGGTTTTTACTTTTTACTGTTTTACTGCTTGTCAGTGCAGCGCTTATTTTTGCCGATAAAATAGGCTTTTCATATGAGAGCATCCGGCAGTATTATCTTGGCAGTGAAGCTGCTTTTTCTACAGCAAAAACTTTTAACGGTCTTTTAAAAATAATAGTGCCTCATATTTTTGCTTTTGGGCTTTTTGTCATGGTTGTGCTGCATTTTTTAATTTTTACGGGCAAAAGAGATACTAAAGAGATGCAAATAATAATTTACAGCGCATTTATAACCGCCTTTTTGGAGCTTTTTTCTCCTTTTTTGATTATTTTTGGGCTTGATTTTTTTATTTTTATCAAATTAATTACCTATTTTTTCTTTAATTTTATTATTTTATATGGAATATTTATTCTTTTTAAAAGTATAATTTATGATTAATCCGCTACAATATTTCTTATGAAAACACTTATATTACTCTCACTGATTATACTTACATGTAACGTCTCTTTTGCAAATGACAATAAAGTTTGTCAAAAATGCCATCCTCTTATTTACAAAGAATACTACAACTCTATTCACAGAAAGTCATCACTTGCTAACGATAAAACATATAAAGCTCTTTTTGAAAAAGAGCATAAAAATAAAGAAAAAAACAATTGTAAGAGCTGCCACTCACCAAGTGCAAAGACTCCACGTGAAGAAAAAGAAGCTCCTATTTCATGTATTTACTGTCACACCATAAAAGATGTTCAAGAAGGTGATAAAGCCAACAAAAACATACTTAGCGGCGAGAAAAAGGACTTTTACACAGCACAAGCAGATAAAAAAAATGAATCAAAAGTAAAGTACGAGACAACAAGCTCTTTCTTTGGACTCGTAAAACATTCTAAAAATTCTCCTTATCATCAAATAGAATACAACAATGAAAACTACTATAACGGCAATGTCTGTATGGGATGTCATTCACATGTAAATAATAGTAATGATTTTGATATTATAATGCTAGATGCCTACATAGACAAAAAAGACAAGCATACATGCATATCGTGTCACATGCCGCAAATCATGGGCAGTAAAACAACACTTAGAGACAGTAAAACGCACGCTTATCACGGTATAGCAGGTGTACATATCTTTAGTGAAACTCTTGGCAAATATATAGATTTAACAGTAGAAAAAAACAGCAATGGCTTTGATGTAAAAATTATAAACCAAGCTAATCATGCTCTCTTTGGACAGGCATACAGAGAAGGTGTTCTTGATATTCAAATCAGAAGAGGGGATAAAACTATTTCTTTAAAACCATACATTTTCACACGTATTTTTGGGAAAAACGGCACCCAAAGTATGCCGTTTGAAGCAAAAAAAGTTTTAAAAGATACACTCATTTACGCAAAAAAGAATGTCAAATATAATACAAAACTCCAAAAAGAAGACAAAGTCATCATTACACTCGGCTTTCGACTTATTTCCAACAAAGCGGCAAAAGAACTGCATCTTCAAAATGATAAAGAGCTCAGCAAAATAAGAGTGTTAAAAACGCAATCATTTCAATTTTAAATCACTTATATAGTGGATAATATTTTGACTGACTATAAGTTTTTTATCTGCTTGTAAAATTATATATGCCAAAGGTTGAGAGTTTAAAAAAGCATATGCTTTTTTTACAGGCATAACACTCACAGCCGTTGCATATGCATCAAGTGTAGCCGATGGCAGGTTTGAAACAAGTGTGACAGAGAAAAAATTTTGTTCTGATTGTTTTGTTTTAGGATTTATAAGATGATTGTATTTTGGACTCTTAATATATCTGTTATAATTTCCGCTCGTACTCACACCGCTGTTGTTCATTGTAAAAAGGGCCAAAGGCTGATTTGCATCCAAAGGATTATTTACAGCAATCTTACATGTACCTATACATCGAATATCACCGCTTAAAGCTATGACGGCTTTTTTAACGCTGTTTTTCACTAAAAATGCACTGACTTTATCAACGCCAAACCCCTTGCCCATACCTCCAAGGTCTATTTTTATAGTATTATTAATATATGCCGTTGATTTATCAAATACAAGCCCGCCGATAGATGTAGAACTTTTTTGCAGCTCTTTAGAAGAAGCTACTCTTTCTTTTTCGCCAAAATGGTATAAATCTTTTGTAATCTTTCCTACGGCAATATCAAAATAACCGCCTGTCTCGTTATAGTATTGCAAAGAGAGCTTTAATGATTCATAGCTATAGGCATCTAAGTCTGCTTCTTTATTTTTATTGAGTTTAGCAATAGGAGATGTTTTTTTGTAAGAAGAGAGAGAGCTCTCAACTCCTTTTATTATTTCAAAGGATTGTTTTATAAGCTCTTTATGCCCCCTCTCAACAGAAACAGACACAAAGGTCCCCATCATTACTTTTGAACGCTGTGTCATCTGTATATCTGCATTACATGTAAGAAACAAACATGCAATGAGTAACAATTTATGCATTAAATATCTATAATTTCATTTACTTCCAGCCCGAATCCACCCAGCCCGACAAAATCAGTTTTTTTCATAGAAGTAATCAGGTTCATCTTTGAAACACCGAAAGATTTGATAATCTGCGCACCGATGCCGAATTCTTTCATAGCTGCATTGTCCTGATGGTTCGTTTTGTTGATAAAAACCAATAAACCACTGTTTTGCTTGAGATATTCTATAGAGTTAATAAGATTATTATATTTGTCTTGATTTAAAAGCAGTTCACAATCAGGTATAACGTTATGAACTCTTACATTGGCAACCTCACCTGCATTGTAAAAAAGTATAGCCGTATGATGAATGCCGTCATGGTCTTGGAATGTATGTCGCTGTACTTTTACACCGAAAAACTCTATCTCTTGCACATCTATCTCTTTTACGAGTCTTTCATTGGCAAGTCTGTATTCAACAATATCGGAAATAAACACCGTATGCAGATCATGCTTTTTTGCAAAAATATCTAAATCATCCCGACGAGCCATCTCACCGTTATCTTTAATAATCTCACAAATCACACCGGCCTCGTTAAGCCCTGCCAAACGGCATAAATCAACGGAACCTTCTGTATGCCCCGTTCTCACAAGCGTACCGCCTTCTTTTGCTATCAAAGGAAAAATATGTCCCGGTTTTACCAGCTCATCCGGCTTTGAAATAGGATTAGCCAGTATTTTTATAGTATCATCACGCTCTTTTGCAGAAATACCTGTCAAAGCATCTTTTGCATCCACAGAAACAGTAAAAGCAGTCTCATATGAAGATGTATTTGAACTCACCATAGGATTTAAATTGAGTCTGTCTGCAATAGATTTAGACAGAGCAACGCATATAAGCCCTCGTGCATGCGTTGCCATAAAGTTTACATGTGCAGGAGTTGAAAAAGCAGCAGCATAAACCAAGTCACCCTCATTTTCTCTGTCTTCATCATCAATCATAATTACCATCTTGCCTTTTTTAATATCTTCTATAGCCTGTAAAACTCTCTCTATCGGTTTCATATTTTCTCTTTATTTATTAATATTTTTTATTTTCTTTATTATAGGAAAATATTCATTAAAAAGAGTTCAAAAAAAATTTAATATTTTTAACAAAAAACTCTTGACATAAAAGAGATTTTTGTCTATAATTTCGCTCACAAACACAGAGTGAAAGTGTTTGAAACACCGCGGAATAGAGCAGTTCGGTAGCTCGTCGGGCTCATAACCCGAAGGTCGCTGGTTCAAATCCAGCTTCCGCAACCAATTTTTTTCTACAAAGCATTGGGGTATCGCCAAGCGGTAAGGCACCAGTTTTTGGTACTGGTATTCGGGGGTTCGAATCCCTCTACCCCATCCACCCGATAACACTCTTTAAATCCCTAAAATAAGCACTTCTTAGCTACTTTAAGTTTACAGATAAAGACTTTTTGCTACCCTATTGCTACCTATTACTTAAAAAAACACTCATTTTGATACATTTTTTTACATTATTAATATTGTCTTTAAAGCTAGTTCCACATTTTCATCATAACGAATTCTAAAAAGTTTATATTCACTATTTTTCAGCCCACTTAGTTTTAATCGCATCTTTTCGTTTCCTATCTATAAAACCCACTTCTCCACCAAAAAGTTCTATAGCCATATAATGCTGAGCACCATCAAATTCTATAAGTATTTTTAAAGTAGGGAGAAAAAAATCGAATGGTAATGTTGATTTATCTATACAATCTGAAAATCGTTTCTGCTCTTCAAACTCAATATTTTTATTTATAAGCCATTGTCTAACTATTTTTTCTCCTATAGAGCCCGACTCAATTAGGTATTCATCAAATTCATGTTGATATTTATTAAGTTTATCTTTGAGTGTCCTAATATTTGAAATAGTTTTTTTAATCCATACTTTACGTTTTTTTTCTTTTTGTGCAAAAGGAATAAGAGCATCCTCTGTAATTGTTTCTACTGTATACTCTTCCCAATTTATAGTATAAATCTCATATTCACTTTCCCCTCGCATAAACTTTTCTAATCGTTTTTTTCCTTTTCTATTTTGATATAAATTTTCTATATGTAATTTCAATGTATTAAATTTATTCTCAATTTCTTTAGTAACCTTTTTTATTCGTTCTGAATGATCTTCTTTTTGCTTAATTCCTTTATTTATTTGAGATATAGTATATGTTTTTTTATTATCTAGATTTTCTAAACTTTTCTCATGTTTTACGAGTGTGCTTTTAATTTTAGTGACTTCTGGACTGTAATCAATCATTGCTTCTCGTTCATAACTTGCTCTACTTTGCAAAAGACTTAGATATCTTCTAAAGTACAAATCAAACTCTATTTGATTCCCTACAAGTGTGTCTGAACCGGAATAGGTAGAAGCTATGTTATCTATTTTTTCTATGTAACTATCAATAGATTCTATAGTTTTAAAATTACTCTGTTCTAATTTAAAATCATTTATATACATAGGGATAACAAATGATGAAGGCTCTTCTATCCACCTATTAAAATATGAAATAATATTTTCTTTTTTCAAACTTACGTTAGTCTCATCAATATTTCTTTTTACATATTCATCTATGTTTTCAATAAAAGTTAAACGGCTATTTATTCTTCCTATCCAACTACTTAGCGTTCTAACTTTATTTTTCTTTTCTTTATGTGTCAACTTTCTCATAAACATATATTAGCATTTTTGAATATATAAACAAATAAGTTTAATTCATATTAACTATTACTTTATGAAACTCTCTTGATTGCTTAAAAAGTTTTCTTGACTGCATGATATGTCAACCCTATATCATACTCAGAACAAATATATCTAAGCTGCTGTTTCAACCTGTAACATCATTTTTTCTTCAAACTCGACAGGTGACAAATTATTATTTGAACTATGCATCCTTTGTCTATTGTAATAAACTTCAATCCATTCAAAAATACTCTGATTAGCTTGAGATTTTGTTTCATAAATCTCATGGTAAACAAGTTCAGTTTTCAAGGTATGAAAAAAGCTCTCTGCTACTGCGTTATCCCAACAATTACCCTTTCTTGACATGCTTTGAACGATTCCATATTTTTGCAATAAATCTTTATGCGCATAAGAAGCATATTGGCTGCCTCTATCTGTATGCCAAATTAAACTTTTTGGCGGTTTTCGGCTGATTAATGCCATATTTAGGGCATCATTTACAAGTGAAACTTTCATGGTATCATCCATTGACCAACCGACTATTCGTCTTGAGTACAAATCTATGACAGTGGCTAAATAGAGCCAGCCTTCATTTGTTGGAATATAAGTTATATCTCCAACATATTTCTCATCTGGAGTAGAAGCATAAAAATCTCTCTCTAAGAGATTGGGTGCAATTGGTAGATTGTGATTTGAATTTGTTGTATTGATTTTATATCGCTTTTTGGTCTTTGCGACAAGCCCCAAGTCCTTCATAATATCGCCTATACGGCGTCTTGAAACAAGAAATCCATATCTTTGTTTCAGTTTCTCTTTGATGCGTCTTGTACCGTAGTTCTGCCTTCCTTGAACAAATATTATTTCTATGAGTTCATTGAGCTTTTCATCAACTTTTTTAACAATACAACCCGCTTTTATCCAATGATAAAAGCTTGATTTGTCAACTTTTAAAACTTTGCACATTACTGTAATATTGAAGTTCATTTTATTCTTTTGAATCCATGCGTATTTTACAGAACTTCTTTTGCAAAGTACGCTGTTGCCTTTTTTAAAATGTCTCTTTCTTGCTTGAGTAATTTGTTCTCTGCTCGTAAGCGTTTGTTCTCTTCTTCTGCTGTCTCTTTTATGTTCTTCTTTCCATCTTCAGAAGCAGAATAACCCCTTGGAAATATAGGAATATTATTGGCTTTTTTATATTCCCTAACCCAATTATAAAGAGTCTTCTCGTTCACATC
The DNA here is from genome assembly GCF_000147355.1 of Sulfurimonas autotrophica DSM 16294. Classification (NCBI taxonomy): domain Bacteria; kingdom Pseudomonadati; phylum Campylobacterota; class Epsilonproteobacteria; order Campylobacterales; family Sulfurimonadaceae; genus Sulfurimonas; species Sulfurimonas autotrophica. The sequence continues at coordinate 1,012,091 of NC_014506.1, read as the reverse complement.
TAAATCTTTGGCAATTTTTGCAGTTGATTCGTCTGAATTTATCACCAATTGAACACTAGAATCTCTAAATTCTCTGGTGTATTTACTATTTCTCATCTTGTTCTTATCCTTACTCATACTGATATTTTATCTCAGAATCGCTAAATATTCTAAGTATGAATTAGTGTAGCCACATCAAAGGTCTATTTGGTATATGTCATTTAAAGATTGTCTACTTTTGCTATATTTATTCATATTTTAAATTACTGCCAGTAATTCCCAGTAACCTCTAGTTCCACCAACTCTTTGTAAAATCCCTTGCTCTTTTAGTTTGGCTAAATTTTCTTCAATCTTTCTTTTTGAAATACCTACAATATCAGATAGTTTAGATGCAGATATTTTATTATTAAGTTGAATCTGTTCAAGTATCATTTGTTGATTATCAGTTAGATTACCGACCTTATTACTGACTCTATTGCCGACCTTATCAATTGCTTCCAAAATTGATTGAAGTGCAAATTCTATAAACAGTGTACTCTCTCCACTGCTTCCACACTCTTCAAGCACATTATAGTATTCCTGCTGTTTGTCCCTTATGATACTCTCAATAGGAATAACACTAAAATAGTTGTTCCAATTATAAAGAATCAAACTCTGCCAAAATCTTCCCATTCTCCCATTACCATCTATAAAAGGGTGTATAAACTCAAACTCATAGTGGAATACGCTACTTACAATTAAAGGATGTTCATCTGTTGTACTTAACCAATCAAATAGGTCACTCATAAGCTTTGGTATATGTCCATTAGGAGGTGCAACATGAACTACACCACCTTCGCCACCCACACCTACATCTTTTGTTCGATATGTTCCAGCATTTTTTAAAAGTTCATCCATCAAAACCTTGTGTGATTTTAAAAGTTCTTGTTCATCTTTATAATTCAAATTATCAATCTGTTTATATAAAGCAATAGCACCATTTGCTTCTGCTATCTCATCAACTTTACCTAAAACTCTCTTCCCTTCAATAAGTGCAGTAATTCTCTCTTCATCAAGACTACTACCTTCTATTTGAAGTGTTCCAGTAATTGTTCTAATTTGATTTACTTTCCTCAGCAGAGGTAGAGTAGATGATGAATCAATTACCTCAAGTTTTCCAATATTCAAACTGATCTTACTGATTAAGTCAATTATTTTAGTAGTGATTTTAAATGGTGGTGCATAATTCATTTATTTCTCTTTTTTATATTAATCTTAATTTTAGCATAATTACTACTTTAATAGAGTTAAAGAATATCTGCAATCCCTTCCATATCTCCTGCTACATTTGAGTAGTTTTGACTGATGTATGATTTAAGAACAACATAGCGTGCATTATTCCTTTTGCCTTATAAACTTTTGTGCCAGCAGTTCTTCTTAAACTGTAAAATGAAACACGATGCATTAACTCTGTATTTGGTATTCCTACATTAAAAATTTTGTTAAAAACTTGTTGACCTTGCTTTCTGTATCCACTGTAAGCGGTAGCCTTATCTTTACCTTTCCCTGTTCTTATGAAAGTCTGCTGTGGATAAAATATATAATCGTTAAAACCAAGACTATGTTCTGAAATCCACTCTTTAATTAGCTCCATTAACTCTAGTCTTACCTGAGCCTGATAGCTTTTTCCTTTTTTCATAGCTTTGATAGTAATCTTATTTTCATCAAAGTTACAATGTTTTACCTGAATATCAATCACACCACTAGGCCTTGCTCCAGTAAAGTACAATATTTTAGAGAATAGATATAATGTAGGTCTAGGTTGAATTTCTAAATCATAATCTCCATTTTTAAATGTATTAAACATTAGTTCTAATTCTTCGTTTGTTAGTACTTTCCCTGGTTCAGTATTTTGTTCAATTTTTTGAATATCATCACTACTTATAACTACAGGATTGGAACCTACTAACCTCTTTTTTTTTAATTGCTTTATTATACAAAGCTCTCAAGCTATTTATAGTTTCATTTGTAGTCTTTGGGGCATACTTTTTAATCAGTTTGTCTTGAAGCTTTTGAATATCGTCTGTAGTAACTTTAGTTGCTATCTTAGAACCCAATATAGGAGCTATCCTATTTTTATAAGCTTGGTAATCTTTAATATTATCTTTAGCTTTACGTTGACCGAAATACCATTCTACTATTTGGTCTAAAGTAAGTTTATTTTTTATGGATTGTCGAGTAAAATCTCTTTCTTCGGCACTTAGTAGTTTCTTTTCCCTTTCAACCTCATGTTTAATATCAGATAAAATTTTACCTGCTTTTACAAGGTCTAGTGTTTCAAGTTTTTTCTTAACTGAAGTTCCACTTACATCTCTATATGATATATATAATGCTCTTGTTTCTTTATCATCAGAATTAGGATTAAAGTATTCTGTTATACCAGTATATTTTTTCTGCTTTAATTTTCTAAATGCCATAAATACTCCAAAAGTTTCCACAAAAAGTTTCCACAATTATGTCTAAAATATGTGGAAAACGCAAATAATTGCCAAATTAGGAAAAAAGAAGAAGTATGCTACAATACCTAAAATAAAGAGGGTTTACAAGGTTTGAAAGGATGTGAAAAGAGTGATATTCGTGGATTCGAATCCCTCTACCCCATTCACAACTTCTAAACTCCCATAAAACAGGCACTTTTAATAAACTGATTTAACAACTGTCAGTTGATTTTATAGGATTTTTACTGACAATTTTACTGACACTTATATAATCAATCTAAACCACTTATCAAACACGACAACTATTCTAAAAAAAGCTCCTGTTCAATAATTTTCTTATGAGCCTAAGTTCAAATCATAAATGCAATTTTCTTGAAAGTGTCTATATAGATAGAGCAAATTTAACTAGTAGTTAATATTATCTAGAAAAATAAAGTATAAGTTTATATTATTTTATTATTTATAGTAACAAGTGTAAAAAAGAGAGGTTTTGCTTGTATATTATCAGAGTATCAATTAATCTATGATATACTTCTTTAGATTAAAAAGTGAGGTTTATTATGCAAATATCTTTAAATATTCAAGATGATGTTTATCAAAAGCTTGTGAATGCTGGTGTAGATATGCAATCAAAAATAAATGATTATCTTGTGAGCCTTGCAGATAAAAAAGATGATTATCTGAACTCGAAGCAATTTCAAGAAGATAAAGCTTATTTTCATCAAACTTTAGAAGATATAGAGAGTGGTAAAACAGAACTATTAAGCCAAGAGCAGTATGAAAATGAGATGGAAGCTTTTGAAAAGTCTTTATAGTGCGAATAGTTAGAAGTAAAAAATACACAACATCACTTCAAGAGATAATGAAGTTTATATCTTTTGATAGTAAGAATAGAGCTTTAGGATTTAGGAATCAACTAGATAAACAAATCTCAAATATTGTAAATATGCCCTACAAGTGCAGAAAGTCAATTTACTTTGATGATGAAGATATAAGAGACTTAATTTACAAGGGTTATACAATAGTGTATAAAGTTGATGAAGAAAAATCCACAATCACTATTGCAGGTATTAAAAAATACAAGGCTGAGTTATAGGTCACTATAATTTTTAGGGGTACACATAGGGGTACTATTTTATATAGTATCTCTTAAAGTACCAGATATAGGATTGGGTAGAATCCCTCTACCCCATCCACAATTTAAATTCTCAAACAAAAGACTTATTATGAATGAAACAACTGATTTAACAACACTTACTATAAGAATGGGTATTTTTTTAATTATCGCAGGAATATTCTTTTTTGTTTTAAAATCAAAAAAAAAAATAAAAAGTTAGCTAAAGAAAATTATAACTTTTAATACACTAATATTTCCTTCGACTTCACTCATAGCTTTTTTTATAGTTTTATGAAATATTGATGATATTTTAATGAAGGGAAGCAAATTCTAAACTATATGTACTTTAGAATTTGCTTCTTTTTTTTGTAAAATTATTTTAGTTTACCATTACCATAATGTTTAAATAAATAATCCGTCACAATCCCCGCATCTTCTTTTGTTATCGGTGCCTTAAAATGTGTTACCATTTTTTCAATTTTTTTCGCCCAAAAATCGCGTGATTGTGGGCCTTGGTTTATAATGTAACCAAAAGAGTGGCACATCAAGCAGTTTGCCTGTACGGCATCAAAACCTTTACCCATTTTTATCTGATATGATATATATGGTACTTCGACATCACCTTTTACCTGTGCAAACAGTGAACTAACAGATAGTATTGCTATTAATAATAATTTTTTCATTTTTTCTCCTTAAACCACTTCTACTGTAACTTCATCAATACCATTATATTTGTATCCACCATGGTTCCATCCAATATCTTTTGCAAATGGCTGCTCATCTCCGAGACGATTTACCGCTTTTGTCATAAATGTTACTTTTCCATAATCTGCGGGCTTATAGGCATATCTAAACTCTGTATATGCATATCGTCCATTTTCTTGTTTTAGCTCTGCTTTATCCCATGTTTTACCACCATCAACAGAGACTAAAACTTCTCTAATTCCATGTCCGTCATCAAAGGCTACACCACGCACAACAACATGAGAGTTATGATATACTTTCATACCATTTTCAGGGTAACCAATGACTGACTTTACGTTCATATTTGTAATCGGCTTTGTAGGCTTAAAATGATGCTCGGGTGTTTCACATTCACATTTATTGTCTGGAACTCTGTATGCCATATCCATAAAGAAAAGAGATTTATATTTATCTGTTACGGTAATATTACTTAACATTTTAACCCAGCTGTCTGAATAATATCCAGGAAGAACCAAACGAAGTGGAAAACCATTTAAATAAGGTAAATCTTCACCATTCATTTGATAAGCAACAATAACATGATCATCAAGTTCTGTGAGTTCTAGCTCTCTGACAAAATTCGGTGTTTTATAATAAGCTGCTTTTTCAAGTCCGTTGAAGCCTATCCAATGTGCATCTTTTTTCAATCCTGCACGATTTAAAAGGTCACTTAATCTAACGCCTTTCCATTTTGCACAACCCATAGCACCACTACCCCACTGAATACCGCCAGGAATCGGTGTAAAAGCCGAACGAGAATTTCCACCACACTGTAGCACTGCCGTAACTTCTACCTGTTCAAAATCATTTTTTAATTCCTTAAGAGAAATTTCCAAATCTTGTTCTACAAGACCATCTATTTTAATGGTGTAAGAATCTGTATCTATATGAGTTGGAATATCCGGAAGATGCCATCTTACAAAAAATTCATCATTTTGTGTAATCCCTCTTGCAAATGTACTTCTTGGTGATTCCAAAAGTGGAGGTCTGTCTGAGTAAGTAATTAATGGTCTTTTTTGAGGAAAAGCCATATCAGACACTTTTCTGTTATCAATAGGCTGACGTGTTTCGCCAGCTGATAATGTAGTTGTACTTAAAATAGCAGCAGAAGCAGCTATAGAAGTTTTGAGAAATTCTCTTCTTTTCATATTTTTCCTTATAATTATTATTTATTTTGGATTATATCTATAAATATTTAAAATGACTTAAAAAAGCTATTTCTCCAACTCACTATAGCCTTTTTTAAGCTGTGCTTTTTTGGCCAGTAAATTTACATTTTGTGCTTTATCACTATCAATTTTGGCATAGTGTTCGCTTAATTTTTCTAATGAATTTTCTAATTTTTCATTCATTTTGTATAATTCATCTGCCGTTGAGGATTCTAAAGTTTTCAAAATATTACCAAGTTGTGATTGTGATTTAACATAATCTGATTTTATTGCTTCTATATCTTCGATTAAACTACTAAATTGAGAAAATATTTTAGGCAAATCTGCTGTTTTAGATTCAAGTTCGTGCATATTTTTTACCGATAATATCATTTGCTTAATTATCATTTCACTTTGATTTTTTACATTTACTAATCTGTTTTCACTCTCACTTAATGTTGTATCCATACTGCTTGCATGAGATTTTAAAAGCAATATTTCATTTTCAAAAGCTTTTGTTAAAGTGGATAATTTAGATGACGTTTGTGAAACAATGTCTTGTGAAATATCACCTGCCATCATTTTAAGTTCATCCAACTTAACCTTAACTTCATTAATTTCATTTGTAAAATTAAATCTGTTGTCAAGTGCTTCATTAAGTAAGTTTTGCAGTTTTTTATAGTGGTCTTGTTCTGCCACTCTTAATATGTCTATATGCGTGTGAACTATGTTATCAAGCTCCGGCAATTTCACTTCACTGAAATAATTAAATGATTTACTGACATCTTTAGATATATTTTCCATCATATCAAACTTATTAATCAGTTTTGTTTGATTTAACTGTATGCTATCTAATGCTTTTATGTCTTCTTTAAATTTTTCACGAATTTCTTCTTGAGCATTTCTGTCTTCAGAGCGTGAGATTGCTATTCTTTTTTCAATATCAAGTAAAAAGCTTTTAAGCTGATTCATTTGTTGCAGTAAAACTTTTATAAATTCTTCTTGTGTTTTTGCAAGTTGCGATTGCTGTGTTTGATGAAGAATATTCATTATTACATACAGAATTAAAGCAAATAACAGAGGAAAGAGGGATTCTCTTATAAGAAGTAAAATATTTGTATTTTGGGTATGAATAATAAAATGGACAATACTGCCAATCGCGCCGACACCAAGTATTAAGGGAGCATAATTAATTTTATTTGGACGTTTTAAAATAACTATTTGTCTTAAAAACAAAATGCCCATTACAATAAAAGCTATCATCAAATCATCATGGAGCATTTTCTCTCCCTTTTAGTTGCTTTTATTGTATCATAATTTTCTATAAAACAATATCCAATATTTCCTTGGGATGCTTCACAATCACAGAATGAGTGCCATGTGCAGAAAAGCCCCATGCTGCAAAAATTGCTCCAATTTCGGCATTATTCGCACTTTTTATATCTTTCGAGTTATCTCCAACCATCCAAGCTTTGTCTTTAGACTTATCATAATGATAAAAATTCAAAATTTTATGTATCATATCAGGATTGGGTTTTGATGCCTTTACTTTGTCTGCCCCTACTATCATATCAAACATATCAGCTACATGTAAATGCTTAAGCATTGTCAATGCAAATTGTGTCGGTGCATTTGTCGCCACAGAAAGTTTTACCCCATTTACATGTAAAGCTTCGAGCATCTCTTTTACCCCTTCATACAGGTAAGGATGTTCTATACACTGCTCTTTATAATGCTTTTCAAAAAGCTCTCTGTCAGCTGTTTCATAGACTTCGGTATTATAAAAAAGTTTAGGCAGATTTCGCACTTCTTTGTTAATCGCATCTACTATGAACTCTTCACCGAGCGGCGGCAGATTATGATTAATTTTTCTTACATAGTTTACTGATATAGTAATATCTTTTTTCGAATCAATCAACGTACCGTCCATGTCAAAAATAACTATTTTCTGCATTACTTCATCTTCTTATAAACTTCAGCCAAAGCATCTACAAACAAGTCGCTGTCATTTGGACATTTACATACACGATAGTCTTTAAAACCTAACTCTTGGGCAATTTCTCTATACTCAATATCTAGTTCATAATCTGTTTCTGAGTTATCAATAGTAAAAGCAATAGGAAAAATAATAACGCCTCTGTTTCTGACCGTTTTTAGCTTCTCTTCAAGTGAAGGTGTCAGCCATTGCATCCGCCCTACTTTTGACTGGTATGCCAAATGAACATTATGAAACTCCATCTCCTCTTGCTGCATCATCTCTTTTAAAATGCTTACATGACGGTTAACATGTTTTTCATACACATCACCGGCATCTATAATCTTTTGAGGCAGCCCGTGTGCAGAAAAAATAATATCAAAATCACGATATTCACTCTCTCCTACCCTTTTTTTGATGCTTTCAATTACAGCATTATTATATGTTGTATTTTCAAAAAAATGTTTTATTTCCACTAAAAGCGCATTGCCTTTACTATTATGATAGCACTCTTCGAAGTCTTCAAGCGATGACTTTGTCGTCGTTGTAGAATACTGCGGATACATTGGAATAAGATATATTTTATCAATATCTTCTTTGTTTAAACGATCCACCACTGCACATGCAAAAGGTGGAGTGTAGCGCATAGCAAAATCGACAATAAATTTTTCACCGAGTTTTTTTTGCAGTTTTTGCACAAGTTTTTTTGTATGTCCGACAATAGGTGATTTTCCGCCAAGCTCTCTGTAAATTTCTTGAGAAGACTCTGTGCGGTTAAAAACTATCAGCCCACCCACCATTTTTCTTACAAGGCTGCTTTTCATAGTAAGTATGTTTTTATCTGCAAACATATTTTTTAAAAATATTTCAACTTCATTCAGGTTGTTCGGTCCACCCATATTCAGTAAAACTATTGCTTCTTTTTTCAATCTTTATCCTATATATACACTCAGCCAGACAACAACTTTTTTTGTTTTAAGCAGTGTATGCTTTGTATTTGCGGCTATAAACAAAGTGTCTCCGCTTTTTAATTTGTGTACTATACCATTTATTTCTAATTTTGCACAGCCTTTTAAGACAACTACCCATTCGTCTTTCTTATCAACAAATGTCTGCGGTGTTTTCAGTGCGTTGCTTACTACTGTTTTTATCTCTACATTTTTTTCTTTGAGGAGAGTTTTAAAATGTTCACTGTCAGGTTTAGGCAACTCATAATCAAAAATATTAGTCATGTTCAACTCTGAGGCTCACTGCATACATAAACTGCTGCAAAGGCAGCATATCCTCATAGATTTTATAAAGTGTATTTATAAGTTTATCCCCGTCTTCGATGAGATGCGGGTCAAGCATCTTATATGTTGCCATACCTTTATAGAGACTCAAATCAGCATGTGCCATATCTGCAGAAAATCCTTTAGGGTAACGTTTATAGCCCTTTTCAAGATGCGTATATCCTTTGTCTTTGGCTTTTATATCTTCAAGTATTTTTGCAAGTTGGGTACGTTTATCATCATTTTTAATAGTTTCTCGAAAAGCATCAAGCATAGGTTTTTCAAACCATCTCACACCGACAGCCACATAGAGTTCATCAGGGGAAAAGTGTAAATAAAATGATGAACTTTGCATTCTTTTAGTATTTCCCTGCCAAAATATAACACCTATTCGCTCTTTAATAGGCATAGCTAGTGCATTGGGGCGTCTTGTATCACGATAGATTCTATAGAGAGATTTATTTATTTTTGGGATTGCATTTATAAAAGGTTCGAGAGCTTGAAGGTGTTCTCCCATCTCTGTAACAAAAGCACGAGATGGATTTAAAATGAGTTCTTCATACTCTTTTTTATGGGCACTAAACCACTCTTTATTATTATTTTTGCGTATTGATTCTAAAAATGGAAGTGTTTTTTTACTAAAACCTTTAAACTCCAAGGGTATTTCCTCTTTATATTACAGATATATTTTAGCCTAGGTTAAAACCTAGGTTCCGAAAAAATTTAGTTTTTTATAACTCACACTTTAGTGTTTGAAAACCTGAATTCCGAAAAAGTTTCAAGCTTTTCGGAAGCAAGGTTTCAACCTTGCCTAAAGTCTATCATATCTATGCTAATTTTCTGTTTCTAAAGGCAAGTGCAATGATTACAAATACTATGGCATACGTTACCGGAACAAAGTCAGGAATAGGAACAGGGTCGCCTTTTGCGTATGAATGCATACCTGCAAGATAATAATTTACTCCAAAGTAAGTCATTAAAACTGAGGTAAAGGCTAAAAGTGAAATAACACTGTAATTAAAATCATTATAGATAGATTTAATAAATCTTACATGTACAACAACGGCATAAACCAAAATAGTCACTAATGCCCAAGTCTCTTTTGGATCCCATCCCCAGTATCTACCCCATGATTCATTTGCCCAGACACCGCCTAAAAAATTTCCAACAGTCAATAGAACGAGCCCTATCATCAAACTCATTTCATTGATTGCATTCAACTCTTTAATTGAAAGTGATATCTGTTTGTCATTTTTATCATTTTTCACTATAAACAGAATCAGAGTAATAAATCCAAGCAGAGCGCCAAGCCCTAAAAAGCCGTAACTTGCCGTAATCATCGATACATGTATACTGAGCCAGTAAGAATTAAGTACAGGTACAAGATTTGTAATCTGTGGATTCATCCAGCTTAAATGTGCTACAAACAGAATCAAACCTGCCAAAATTGAGGTGGATGCCAGCGTTATCGGTGACTGTTTAGAGAAGATAAATCCTGCCAAAACTGTTGCCCACGCGATATATGTCATTGACTCAAAACCATTTGACCATGGTGCATGCCCTGAAATATACCATCGAAGAGTAAGCCCAAGCGTATGTACAATAAAGAAAATGGCTAAAAGTCCTAAAGAAAGCTTTGTGATTTTTTCCATTTGAAATTTAGGCTTTAAAATTTTTACAAAACTCAAAATCAACAGTACAAAACCCATTATAAAATATAATGGCCAAAGAATTTCAAAAATATTTGAGTGATTGTAAAAAATTTCTGCTTTTATTTTATTTTCACTCGGATAAACTGCTGAACCGTAAAACTTTTGATATTCATCTATCTTTTTCAATCCTGTATCAGCTTTACTCCAGTCTCCACTTGAAAGAGCGGCATCAACAGCCGTAAAATACTCTATGGCTATCGTTCTGACTTTTAAAGCCTGCTCGGCATCAAAAGTTTTTAAAGCTTCAATTGTTGCATACCATTTGTTATTTAAATCATTTGGTTTAGGCCAAATTTTCAGGAGTGAACCTGTAAAAACCATATATACAACATTCACTTTTTCATCAATTTTTAGAGCAGCTTTGTCTAATTTATTTCTGTCTTTTGGTGCCTTTCTTGAAGCTTCATCAACAAGATTTAAAATTTTATACCCTCTCATACCTTCAGGGTCTTGAAAGAATTGAGCAAAAGAAGCATATTTTGCATCTTTTCGTACACCGATAGCTTCATTTATTTTTTCATCATTTGTTTGAATGAGTTTTATATCTCTATATATATCAGGACGTATCATCATTCCAAGAAGAACCTGATTTGAGCTTAACTCTGTTTTGCCGACTTTTAATGTAGCACTTCTGTGTATTTTTGCCAACACTTCCAAAGAGAGCGTGTCTATAGGCTTCATACGTCCTTTTGTATCTTGCACTACCAAGTGTCCAAATTTTTGCGCATGATTTTTATCAAAAGAGAGTATTGTTTTAATCGCCGGATCAAGCTCGGCAGCCTTTCCCGGTGTAACAGCAAACGCTAACCCTGCAATAAGCAATGCCGGAACGATTTTACATTCACTTGCTTTTTTTGCTTTTGCCGAGAGCTTCGCAAATCTGTGTTTTTTTGAAAAAAGTGCCCAAAACATACCAAGTGCCAATAAAAAATAGCCTATATAAGTCGGCAATGTTCCCGGATCATGATTTACTGACAATACTGTTCCTTTTTCATCCATATCATAAGAAGCCTGGAAAAATCTGTAATGTCTATGCTCTAAAATGTGGTTCATATATATTCTGTATTTCATATCTATACCCATCTCTTTATCAATAAGCTCAACTTCACTTGCATACGATGCAGGACTCATAGAACCGGGATATCTGTCTAACTGAAAATCACGAAGCTTAATTTTAAACGGAATTTTTATCTCTTTTGAACCGTAAGCAATACTTACATGTAAACCGTTTATATCTACATTAGCCGGCATACCTTGAAGACCTTTTTGTGCATATACCAACACTTCTTTTTGCGCATCACTACTACGGACCAAAAACTTAAGGGCATCTACACCTGAAGCTCTCAATATAGATTTAGGGTTTGAAACAACTTTTTTATGTGCATGCAGCATAAAGTTACGTAGCACAAAACCACCTAAATCAGTACTGTACAAGACTCTTTTGTTGAATATTTCATTCTCATTTGCATTTAAATCGCCTTTAGAACGATCAGTCATTTTTAAATAAGAAAGTTTCATATTGTGTTTCATATACAGCGTGCCGTCTTTTATATACATAGCTATAACAGGCTTATTAAACTCTTCACCTGAATTAAAATCCAAGATAAAATTTCCCGCATTATAAAACTTGCCCTCTTCCAAAGCTACAGGTTTTCCTTTACCTCCGCCTGTAATCATGAGTTTAGCTATAGCTTTGCCATTTTTATCTTCCACCAAAGTTTCTATAGCATTAGGAATATACTCTACAAGTTTTACATCAACTTTTTTATCTTTAAATTTGAAAGATGCTTCAAAATCATTATTGCCTCTTTTAGAAAGATATAAAATTTTAGAGAGTTGCTTTTTATCACTACCCTCATTCACCTGCACATTCATATATGGATCTGCACTTAGAATAGACGAAGAAGTGCCTCCTTCACGAATATGCATAGTACCTTCATAACCAAAGTATCTGGTTACTGCCGCCCCAAACAATATGACTAAAAATGCCACATGAAATATAAAAAGAGGAGCTTTACTCAGCTTATACATCTTGAATTTATAAATATTATATGAAAGATTAAGTGCCAACAAGCCAAGTAAAACTTCAAACCATCTCGCATTATAAATTTCTGCTTTTGCAGTCATCGTTCCATAGTCATTTTCAACTATAGTCGCGTACCCTATGGTAAATGCAAATATAAGCATTAAAATTGCCATAGTATGCATTGAACCAATTAAAGAGAGAATTTTTTTCATTATTTAAGCCTTTTAAAAAAAAATTATTATACTGAGAATAAGATAATAGAGAGTGTCAAACAGCACTTAAAGAAGTGTTATTTTTGTTTTTGGGGAGAAAAATCAATATTGTTTATTAGAATATTAGCCTCTTTATTTTTATTTTTAATTTGCTTCATAACATTGACCGGTATGTCATGTTTAAATAGTTCAGTTTTCGTTGTTTTTCCATTATTATCATACCATTTTTGCAAACCTTCTTTATAATTATTTTTATAAAGAACTTCGCTGTATAATTTGCCTTCGTAGGTATATTCTTTTTGAACGCCCTCTTTTTTATTGTTAATATACTCTACATGTAATGCAACAATACCGTTATCATAATACTCTTTTAAAAAGCCTTCTTTTTTGTCATCAATATACGTCATAGTATGCTTTATGCTTCCATCTTTATAATATGATGTCTCTCGTCCATGCATAAGTCCCATTTTATAACTCACATCTGAGAGTTTATTGCCGTCTCTGTCATACCATGTCAAAATACCGTCTCTTTTTCCATCTATATAATTAACAACATATGCCAAAGCGCCAGATTGATAGTAAATTTTTTCTATACCGTCCTTAATTCCTTTAGCTATTTTTGTATGCGTACCGTCTATATAATGTGTTTCGCTTTTTAGCTCTTTATGGGTTTTATCAAAATACTCTTTAACAAGTTCAGCACTTAATGTGCTTGAACTTATACATGTAAAAAATACAATGAAATGTATATATTTATTCATAAATACTACTTCCACCCTTTTTTGACGATATTTGTAGATTTAGAATATGGATATTTTTTCACCAATTCATCTACTGAAAGTTTTTGGTCTCCACTTCTCATAAAGTGCGCCAAAGTAACAGAAGCCCAATAATCATTTGCATACTTAGTATCTTTAAGCTGTAAAGGAACACCTTTATCATTGACCGTATGACATGCTGAACATGTAACAGGTCCTGCATATTTACCATCAGGAGAATACTGAAGTGCCTGTTCGTGAGTTGTAACATCTACAGAACGCTCTTTTCCGTCATATCTCGTAGAGTACAGACCATGTGTTGATTCATGACAAGATTGACAAGCGATGTCTCCGTGTCCTTTTGAATATCTGTATAAAGAGTATTTATTCGGCAAATCAATCGGAAAGTATTTTCCACCTGTTTCACTCTCTACAAACGGAGCAACATGACAGTCCGCACAATGCGGCTCAGATGCTGCCAACCACCAGTCATTACCACCAGATGCCGCAGCATATGGAACAGCGCCGCCTTTTGGATGATTCCAAGGTTTAAGGTCTAACTTGCCATCTTTACCAACATTTTTCACCAATGTTGCAGATTTGTGCTCTGTATAATACTTCATAACTTCATTATTGCCGGTTGTTTTAGGATCTGCAATCGCGGCAAAAGCTTTGGCATCACCATGTGATATTGCTTTAATCATCTCTTTGAGTGTTTTATTTCTCAGAGTTTTACCTGACTGTGTACTGTCATGCTTAATATTATCATAATTTTGAAAAGCCTGTGCTGCTTTTGTATGACAGTTTGTACAGTATAAGCCTCTTAACTCTTTCGTAGGTTTACCATGTTCATCTTTTATAGAAACATTTTTATATTGCCATTTTCCATAATCATTTAGGAAAAACGGTGGTTTCGCATTTGGATTTGAGTGCGCATCACGACGTACATAACATCCGCCGCCTGATTTTCTAATATCTCCTTTAGAAAATCTTCCTTCACCGTATCTGTCTGTTACTCTAAATGGATTAGAGTCATCATTCATATTCGGATTCTGAAAGTGTGTCGGGTGACATGACTGACATGCTTGACTTCTTCCACCGCCATCAGGCATAGGAACCATTCCAAGGTGAAAACCGTGAATTGCTTCACTTAAAGGCATTGCTTTTACAGCTTTGTACCCTGTTGCAGTAGGACGAGGTTCTTGCAAGTTACCTGATACATTATCACCATGACAATCAGCACAGTTTACAAGTCCTGTTGAGCCAAGTCTATTTCCCGAAGCATTCTCTCTATAGTCTTTTAAAAATGTTGTCTCATGATGTTTATCATGTAATGAAAGAATATTTATAGAAGATTCCGCAAGTCTTGCCATATATTCACTCTCATCGGGATAGCTTTTCCAGTATTTATACTCTTTGTCAGAATATTTAATCCCTTCATCCCGAGCCATTTGTGCTGCCTTACCGTTTCGTGAGTGACAAGCATAACAGTTTGGTATATCTACAGGGTTTGTACCAAAATATGAAACAGGCATACCAGAAGAGTTTTTCATCCCTTTTCCTGTTCTGTCATGCATTTCAACTGTAGAATACTGGAAGGGTTGGAAATCTTTTTCTGTTACAGAACGAATAGTACCTTTTCGTGTTGTATCATTAAAAGCAGTAAGAGGAAGGCCGAGTGCATCCCAAAGGTGAGAAGCAGTAAGTACTAATTTAACATCTTTTACAGGGGGAACGAGTGTATCTGTCATGACAATATTTCCACCATTTTTTCCTGCATATTCCAAATAACCACCGGAGAGAGGTTTTCCAGAAGGTCCGCTGTCAATGTTAACAGGAATTTGACGTCCTATACGAAGGCGATCTTTATCTGTTGCACCTGCAGGTTTTGTGCCTTCTAAATCTTTATATATAAAAAGGTGTGTCCAAACATAATTGGCAACATTATCACCCGGAGAGTCAAAATGCCCATCGCCGTCTGCATCTTTTGCTACAGACCAGTATTTCATTTTATTACCTTCACTATAAGAGTTGTCTCTAGTATAATAATAAAGTTTTACATCATCATCAGGACTTAATAGCTTAGGTAATTTTCCGCTTTCGCCCGCTGCAACAGCCTGTGCCTGAATAGAGTTGTATGGAGGAATTACACAACAGTAACTCATCTCAAATCCAACACAATGCATGCCTAGTTCATAATTAATAAAAACATTGTAATCATTTTTCGGCTCATAGCCTCTAATTTTTTTCCATCTGCCCCAACTTCAGTATACTGCTTGAGCTTATCTAATTTGAACGGTGGGTTCTTATCATAAGCTAAAACAGAAGATGATGTTATGGACATAAATGCAACTGATGCAACCAAAGAAACTAATATCTTATTTTTTCTCATAGTTTCAAATCTCCCCTTTTCTAAAATCAAATTGAGTATCAAATTTTGTAATTTAAGGTAAGATTAAAAAATAAAAAAAACTTATATTATAGTAATTTTACTTATGTGATATTTATGTGATAAAAGTAATTAAAATAGATTATATAAAAATTCTATACAGCTTATACCATTAGACTAAAGACAAATATATTTATTATTTTGTGCATTCCATCTAAATTTATTGGATACTTTTTTAAATGCTTTATAGACTATTGTATTTTCATTTTCATTGCCATAAATGACAATTGGTGTGTGATAATATCTATTATATGACTTGAGAGGATGAAGTAAAATATCTTTATATGACAACTCTATTTTTCCATCATAAGGTTCAAATGGCACGATAGACACAACACTCTTATTTGTTTGAGAACACTTAAAATAACAAGTAACTGTATTTGAATCAATCTTAATATGGTCAAGTAAACTTAGAATATCTCTGTCTTTTATCATAAAGTGTATCCCTTATATTTAACTAAATGTTAGCAAATGTTATTCCAATTATATATTTTATATTCTAATTTTTACTTCAAAACATTTTTTTTCAGTAGTATATAAACATACACTCCCACCATGTGCTTCAGCTATTTGACGGGAAAGAACCAGGCCTAAACCATTTCCTTTTACTTTTGTACTTTTAAATGCTTCAAAAAGCTCTTTTTCATTGTCTATTGCTATACCGCTGTCATAAATTTTAAATATGTGATATTGTTCATCATTGTCATATATTATTTCGACAAGTCCGTCTTCATTATCATCTTCTTCTATAGCATCTATGGCATTGGTGATAAAGTTTGAAAACAACATTTCAAGCAAATCTTTGTCTGCATTCATTGTAAAATTATCTTTTGGAAAGTCAAATCTTATCTCTTTAGAATATCCATAATACGTAATAGACATATCTATGGACTCTTTGAGCTGACTCCAACTAATTTCATGTTTTTGAGCTTCAACACCCTTTGAAAACATCAAAGTTGCTTTTATTATTCTATCAATTCTGTATACCGATTTTTGTATCTCTTCGACTATAGGAATATTTTCAGGAATAACCCGTTTTTTCAACGTCGAACTCATAAGAGAAATTGCACCGATAGGATTTCTGATTTCATGAGAGAGATGTGCTGCCATCTGCCCCATTGTAGCAAGATTTTCTTTGCGTTTTTGCTCTGTAATATCTGTTGCACTGAGCATAATTTTATCTTTGTATGAAGAACTTTTTACAAGGTATGAGCGGGCATTAAACTTAATTTCATAATCTTCATCACGATATTGTAAAAGTTTTAGAAGTTCCCATAACTCTCTTGCATGCGAATTTTGTAAAAATACACTGTTGTCGCTGTTGAGAATCCAAATAGCATTAGGTAAAAATTCTACAACTTTTTCAACGGTATCCTGCAAATGGGCATAGGATGCTTTGAGTTCATTAAACTCGTTTTCTACTTTATAGGTCTGCTGAATTAAAACATCAAGTTCTTCTGGAGTAATAGATGCCATTAGGCCCTAAGTCCTATCAGTATTTTATATAAAGAGTGTGCATCATCACTCCCTGCAATCTCACGTATAGAGTGCATAGCCCAAGTTGGCAGGCCTACATCTATTGTGTCTATTCCTATTCTTGTTGCTGTAATTGGTCCTATGGTAGAACCGCAGCCCATATCACTTCTTGTCACAAAGTTTTGCAGTGGCTCATGAAGCGATGAAGCCGTATTCATAAACTTCGAAATAGTAGTTGAGTTTGAAGCATATCTTTGATTTGCGTTGACTTTTATAACGGCCCCCTTGTTTATATATGGCGCATGATTAGTGTCATGTTTTGAAGGGTAATTTGGATGAATTGCATGTGCATTGTCCGCACTAATCATTAAAGAGGCTCTTATCATCTGCATATACTCTTCATAATCATCAAACATTCTGTGCAGAGTATTTTCCAAAAAGCTGCCACCTGCCCCGCTTGTCGATTCACTCCCCACCTCTTCATGATCACTTGCAATAAAAAGCATCGGTTTATCTGCATTAATACTGCAAATACTAAGCATACCTGTGTAACAACTGAGTAAATTATCAAGTCGTGCGCTTGCAATAAAATCATCTCGTAAGCCTACAAATGCAGCCTTTTGCGTATCATAAAAACTCAGTTCATTCGCATATAATTCTTTTACATCATTAATACCGTTATTTGAGAGCTGCCACTTAATAAACTCATCAAAATCAAAATCTTCATTTGTTGTCAAAATTGGACAGATATCGGTTTGTTTATTGACAGTTCTGTCTTTATTCGCTTTGTCATCCAAATGAATAGCAAGTGATGGAATAACAGCTATTGGCTTTTGCACATTAATAAGAGCGCTTTGAAGTCTGTCATTAGAATCAAGATAACTTACACGACCGGCCAAAGACAAATCTCTGTCAAACCAAGGGTTTAAAAGAAGCCCTCCGTAGCTCTCTACTCCAAACTTTACAGCACCGTGCTCTTTTATAACAGAATTAGGTTTTAGTTTTAGATTTGGGGAATCTGTATGCACACCAACCATTGTATACTTTAGATCTGTTTTAGGGTAAGTAAAAGCGATAATAGAAGAATCATTACGGGTGACATAATACTTTTGTCCTGCCTCCAATTCCCATTTATCAACTTCATTGAGTTTTATAAATCCGGCATTCTCAAACATCATCGACATATTGTTTGTTGCATGAAAAGGTGTTGGCGAAGCATCTAAAAAGCCTAGAAGACCTTCATTGAAATCTTGTTTATTCAAATTATATCCTTAAGTATGTTTTTTTATAAATTCTTCCATATCTTTTACATTGATTGGATGAGAAAAAAGAAAACCTTGTATATCTTCACAATTATTTTCAAATAAAAAATCATTTTGATTTTCTTCTTCAACACCTTCTGCAATCACTTGCAGTTCTAAATTTTCACATAAATTTATTATAGTTTTTACTATGGCAGAATCAGATAAATCTTTAGGTATATTATCAATGAATGATTTATCAATTTTCAATTTATTAATAGGAAGTCTTTTTAAATAAGTTAGCGATGAATAGCCTGTTCCAAAATCATCAATAGCAACTGATATGCCTAATTCATTAAGTTTTTCTAAAGCCTTTATGGATGCATCTGGATTACCCATAATTTCTCTTTCAGTAATTTCAAATTCCACTTCACTTGCCGAAACATTTTCATATTCTAACAACTCTTTTATAAACTTATAAAAATCTCCTTCTGCCAATTGTGTCATTGTCAAATTAATAGAAACTTTTTTTGGCTCAAGACCGCTTTTTTTCCAACGAGAAAATTGTGAAATTGCTTTTTTCATCACTATCCTGTCAAGCTTTATAATCATTCCCGTTGATTCTGCCAAAGGAATAAATCTATCAGGATAAATAAATCCCATATCAGGATGTTGCCACCTTACAAGTGCTTCCATACCTGTTAAGATCTTTGTTTTTGCATGGACCTGCGGTTGAAAATAAACAACAAATTCATCTTTTTCAAAAGCTTTACGCATCTCGGTTTCAAGAAAAATTCTTTCGTATGCTTTTTTTGTCATTTCTTCATCATAAAAGCTATATCTATCTCGAGTATTTTGTTTTGCTTTATACATTGCAGCATCTGAATTTTTCAATAATGCAATAGCATCTTTTCCATCATTTGGGTACAAAGATACACCAACACTTATACTTATATATAAGGTATGCTCCTGAGTAATAAATGGATCTCTAAAAACCTCCATTCCATTTTCGATAATTTTGGACACATCATCTATATCTTTAATATTATTTATTATAATACAAAACTCATCACCACCAAGTCTTGCAAGTGTGTCAGATTTTCGCATTTTGAGTAACATTCTTTGTGTTACTTCAATTAGAATTTCATCCCCTACATGATGTCCCAATGAGTCATTTATCTTTTTAAAATCATCTATATCTAAGAAAAGAACTGCAACATGTTGTTTTTCTCTTTTAGCTAACTTAATTGCTTGCGTTAGTCTGTCCATAAAAAGAACACGATTTGGCAAACCGGTCAGAGCATCATGATTTGCCTGAAACTCCAATTGATCTCTTTTTGTATCTAATTCTTCTAAACTGTTTTCTAAATCAAATTGGATTTTTTTCAACTGTGTAATATCACGGCCTGCTCCCACAGTGCCTATGATATTTCCATCTTTATCATAAAATGGAGCTTTATATACCTCCAAATACATAAGTTTACCCTTAACATTCCCATACTCTTCAAACTTCATAGCCTTGTTGCTGTCAATCACCAATTGATCACTATTAAAGCAAAGTTCTCCAAATGTATGCCAATCAGCAATTTCTTTATGTGCTTCTCTTTCTCTTAATGCAAAAAAGATATCACCTTTTCCTATAGGCTCCTGTGTGTCTTTTGCCATCAATAAATCATTACATATAGCTTTGTTTGCATATATATATTTACCTTCTAAATCCTTTACCCACAACATATCTGGAAGATGTTGTGTTAAAAGATTTAGTAAACTCGAATTATTTTGTTTCAAATCCATAAGTTCAAACGCCATAGTAAATACCCTTACAATTATTTATTATATTAAATCCACAAATTCATTACCATCCAAGGCAGTAATAATTTTACTATCTACGCGTATTGCAGAGTCTATAACAACATTATGAAGTTTTGAAATTATTGTTATTTTGAGCGGTCGATTCCCCGGGTTTTGTCTTATCATACTATAGAGATTTTCCAATACATCAAAATTATTACTAAGTCTTACAGCCAGATTTATTGGTTCAGGCGGTGCTTCTTGAATCTCTGTTTTAACTTTTTTTGTCTCTTTTTTTGCCTGTTTGAGCGTCATTATTTTTGTTACATTCAAGCGTGGTCCAAAATCAGTATGTGTTACTCTTGCCTTAAATGCAACCGGTTCTTCCAAATCCATTTCACCTAGTTGTTCTAACTTGTCGGAAAAAAGCATAATTTCTATATTTCCATGAAAATCCATCAAGTTCACTATACCGAACTGATTTCCTTTTTTAGAGATTTTTTTCTGTATTTCTTCAACTTTTCCGATAAATATAGCGAATGAACCATCTTTAATACTCTCAAGTTCTGAAGAGAGCGTATAGTTTAATTCATCCAACTCTTCACGAAAATCATCCATCGGGTGCCCTGAGACATAAAAGCCCAGCGTGTCTTTTTCAAATTCCAAGATTTCTTTAAGTTCATACTCATCCGAATTTTTAAGTTCAAGCCTCACTGTTGTAATTTCTTCGTCATCACCAAAAAGACTGCCGACTACATTTTTCTTTGCTTCACTTGCTTTTTTTGCAGTATCAACTATAAGTTCTATTTGGTCCAATAGTGCTTTGCGCGAGTAGCCGTATCTGTCAAATCCGCCTGATTTTATAATTGCTTCAACAACACGTTTATTGACTTTTGAAGGTTCAATTCTATTGACAAAATCCTGCAAAGAGGCATAATCACCATTTTCTTCACGCTCTTCGATCATTGCATGTATGGCAGCTTCACCGACACCTTTTATGCCGCCCAAACCAAAAAGAATAATTTCACGATTCTCTTTGGTAATAGCTGAAAACTCCAAATATGAGTCACAGATATCAGGAGGAGAAAGCTCAATACCCATACGCTTTACTTCATCTATGTAGCGGACAACCTTTTCAGTATTGTCTTTATCGGACGTTAAAAGGGCTGCCATAAATTCATTTGGATAGTAAGTTTTTAGCCATGCTGTTTGGAATGTAACCATTGCATAGGCTGCCGAGTGAGACTTGTTAAAACCATATCCGGCAAACTTTTCAATTAAATCAAAAAGTTCTGATGCAGTCTTATAATCTAGTCCCTGTTTTGCTGCACCTTCTGAGAATTCTTTGTTATATTTGAGCATCTCATCGACTTTTTTCTTCCCCATAGCACGACGAACAATGTCTGCACCGCCAAGACTGAATCCTCCAATGGTCTGCACAATCTGCATTACCTGTTCTTGATAAACAATTACTCCGTAAGTAGGTTTTAGTATCTCTTCAAGCGCTTCAAAAACATAGGTAATTTCCTGACGTCCGTGTTTACGCTCGATGAAGTCATCAAGCATCCCCGACTCCATAGGACCCGGACGATAGAGTGCCAAGACCGCAATTAAATCCTCAAAATTTGAAGGTTTTAATCGTTTATTCAAATCCTGCATACCGGAGGATTCAATTTGAAACATCCCTACCGTTTCACCTGTTTGAATGACATCATAAACATTTTTGTCATTTTCATCTATCGTATGCCAGTCTATATCTTTATCATATCTTCTCTTAATCAGCTTAATTGCATTGTCAATAACATCAAGCGTTTTCAGCCCCAAGAAGTCAAACTTGATTAAGTCTACATCTTCCATATAGTTAAGCGAGTACTGTGTTACAAAGGTATCCTCACCAGATGGCTTATAAATAGGTGTCTTTTTCCAAAGCTCTTCATTGGAAATAACGACACCAGCTGCATGCATTCCGGCATTTCGTTTGAGGCCTTCAAGTTTTTTGGCAAATTCCCAAACACGCCCAACTTGAGGATCACTCTCTACAAGCTCACGGAGTTTCGGCTCTTTTTGAAAAGCACCATCTTTAAATTCACCGTTTTTTGTTTTACCATTGAGCGTAATACCAAGTTCATCAGGAACAAGTTTTGCCATCTGATCTGCTTTAGAGAGCGGCATATCAAGTACGCGAGCAACATCACGGATAACTCCTTTTGCAAGCAGTGAACCGAAAGTAATAATCTGTGCAACCTGATTACGCCCATATTTTTTCGTTACATAATCAATAACTTCTCCACGACGAGCCTGCATAAAGTCCATATCAATATCGGGCATACTTACACGCTCAGGATTTAAAAAACGCTCAAACAGCAGGTCATATTTCATAGGATCAATATCTGTAATTTCTAAAGAATATGCAACTAAACTCCCAGCAGCACTTCCTCGGCCAGGTCCAACCGCAACACCTATACGTTTCGCCTCTTTAACAAAATCCCATACAATCATCATATAACCGGGAAATTTCATAGAGTTAATAATATCCATTTCAAACTCTAATCTGTCACGATATTCTTGATGACGTTCTTTTGGAACTATTTTCAGGCGTTTTTCCAGCCCCTCTCGGCACTTAATTATAAAGTACTCGGCATCATTTTTATCAGCCGCGCTCAACCATTTTTTCTTTTCCTCTTCACTTGCATCATCAGCTAAAGGAGGGTCATCTTGATAATCTATATCCAAACCCTCTTCTTTTGCATATTCTTGTGTAAATTTAAAGTTGGGCGGAGTTGGTGTTTTTACAATCGGCACAAAATCTTCTATCTTATTTGTAATCTCCTGGGTATGTTCGAGCGCTTCAGGAATATCAGCAAACAGTCTTGCCATTTCATCTGGAGATTTTATATAAAACTCATGAACAGAGTGACGCATACGATTTGGATCATCATAAAGTTTATTCATACCAATACACATAAAAGCTTCATGATATTGTGCATCATCCGGGTATGTATAGTGCGTATCATTTGTTGCGACTATTTTAATACCTGTCTCACGAGAAATTTTAAGTATCTGCTCATCTATATAGAGCTGGTCACCAATCCCGTGACGCATAAGTTCAAGATAAAAATCATTTCCAAAAATATCTTGATATTCTCGTGCGACATTTAATGCACCTTCATACCCTAAGGCACCGTTTTTTACATTTCTTTCATTTTGAAGATTTAAGTGCCAGTTTACTTCGCCCTGAAGACATGCAGAAGTACAGATAAGCCCTTCACTATGTTCACGAAGCTCTTTTTTATTGATACGCGGAAAGTAGTAAAAGCCTTCTATAAAAGCTTTTGAAGAGAGATACATGAGATTTTCATATCCCTTTTTATTTTTGGCATATAAACAGATATGAAAACGCTGTTTTGTACTTTTATCACCCAAAGTCTCACCATTATGAATGTAACCTTCCATTCCGATAATTGGTTTAAGTCCTGCGCCCTTCATCTGCTTGTAAAAATCAATAGCTCCAAACATATTGCCATGATCAGTCATAGCTACTGAAGTCATGCCAAGTTCTTTGACTCTCGAAACAAGATTCGAGAGTTTATTTGCACCGTCAAGCAGTGAATATTCTGTATGGAGATGTAAATGTGTAAAAGAGGGTTGTTTGCTCAAAAGTATTGCCTTTTTTATATTATTTTAGAAGCTTTTTCCATGCTTTTTTTACTTTTTTTACAAGCTTGTCGGTAATACCTTTTATTTCTGTGAGCATTGTAGGATTTTGGTGAAGTACACCAATCACTTCTTCTACATCACCAAAATGTTTTACTATTTTTTTAACTTTCTTTTTACCAATTCCATTTATAGATGTTAAAAAATCACTCAGTTCATCCTTTGTAATTTTAACTTCATCTTTTGTAAAAGACTCACTTGATTCATCTTTGGTCGGTACAGGCACTTCTATATTAGAATCTTTTTTCAAAGAACGCAAAGGTTTTAACGCCAGTTTGTCTTGATAGTTCCATGTTTCGCTCGGCCACTCTTCGCTGTATCTTGGTTTTACAGGGTATATTTTATATTTTTCATCAAGTTCATGCATATAAACTTCTTTTTTACCATACATTTTTTTCTTATTTCCAAAGTATGCACCGTCATAACTGGCATTAAATTGACCAAATGTGATATGACGCATTGTTCTGAGTAAATCAGGAGAAATTTTACCCAGCTCTTCCCAGTTAAACATTGGAATATGCGGTTTTCTAAATCTGCCCTCACTTAAAAGCCACATTAGATACTGACCAATCCAATCTCGGATATAAGGGAATGCAGCAAATGCAGTAGCACACTCTAAAATGCGTACTTTACCATCTTTACCGTAAGCAACATCACAAGCCCAGTATTCTGCTTTTGCAGCTTTTGACACCTTTACTGCTAGATCAAGAACAGATTTTGGAACATCCATATAATCCATACTTCCGCCTTGAGAAGTGTTTGTCAGCCATTCACCCTCAGGAGCACGACGCCAGAACGCACATACCGGTTTGTGACCTATGAGCATAACACGGATATCTGCTTCCATTGGTACAAAATCCTGAAAATACTGAGGATGGTATCTTTTTTCATCAAAAAGTTCTCTAGCTTCTTTGTAACTGTCTACTTTATGCACAAAATAACCACCGTAGTTTGACGGCCCGTAAGATTTTTTAATTATCTTAGGATATTCACATTTTTGCAAAAATTTATCTGCATTTTTATGATTATAATAAATATATGTTTTTGGAATCGGCAAATCATATTTCCAAGCAAACCTTGTTACATTTTCTTTAGATTTGTTTGAAAACTGTGTATCTAGTGATGGAATAAATCTCACATGAGGAAGAGCGCGTGCAATCTCACGAAAAGTTTCATAAGCAGTAGCGGGAACATTACCTATAAGAACATCAATTTTTTTATCTTTGACTTCTTGAATAAATCTCTTTTTATCATTTTTCCAATGATATATTACAGTTTCTATTTTATTTGGCCAACCTTTAAAATTTGAATGGTCAAAAAATCTCAGGACATAGTCCATATACAAAAAGCCTAATTTTGGTAATTCTTTATTACTTAATCCCATGCTGCTTATTCCTTATAAGTTTTGTTAAATTATTTAACTTTTTCTAAATACTCGCCATCGACAGTATTAACTTTAATAGTATCACCCTCTAAAACATGGTATGGAACCTGAACAACAGCACCGCTTTCAAGTGTTGCAGGTTTTTTACTTCCGCTTGATGTGTCACCTTTAAAGTTTGGCGGTGTTTCAGTAATAACAAATTCCATAATTTCAGGAGCCTGCACAGAGATGGCATTCCCTTTATAAAATACTATATCTACATTTATACCGTCTTTGAACCATTTTGAAGCATCGTCACACTGCTCATAAGTGAGACCGAGCTGTTCATAAGTTTCATTATCCATAAACTGGTACATATCACCATCATCATATAAATACTGCATAGTTTTATAATCAATCACAGGTACTTCAAATTTATCACCTGCATGAACAGTTTTTTCAACTACCTTTCCATTTAGAAAACTTTTCATTTTCATACGAACAAATGCAGCACCTTTCCCCGGTTTTACATGTTGAAATTCTACTACTTTATACGGAACTTCACCTACTATTAAACGAACATTTTTTTTAATATCACTCATACCGACAGTTGCCATCAATACACCTTTGAAAATATTTTTAATAATTTTACAATAAAAGGGCTTAGAATGCTATAATTCTACTAATTATTTATATAGGATTTTTGCAATTATGGAATTTACTTTAGACGCTACTTCAAAAAATGCCCGTGCCGGGACTATTACCACGGCTCACTCAACCATCAAAACACCGGTTTTTATGCCTGTTGGAACTATTGGGAGCGTCAAGTCTTTAGATGCTCATGATGTTTTAGAGCTTCTTGGTGCTGAGATAATTTTAGCCAATACCTACCACATGTACCTTCGTCCTGGAGATAAAACAGTTGCAAAAATGGGAAAACTACACGGTTTTACAAAA
This sequence comes from Sulfurimonas autotrophica DSM 16294, assembly GCF_000147355.1. Classification (NCBI taxonomy): domain Bacteria; kingdom Pseudomonadati; phylum Campylobacterota; class Epsilonproteobacteria; order Campylobacterales; family Sulfurimonadaceae; genus Sulfurimonas; species Sulfurimonas autotrophica. The sequence continues at coordinate 985,681 of NC_014506.1, read as the reverse complement.
TACCCTAAAAGTTTTTTAACAGACAGTGGCGGCTTTCAGGCATTTTCTTTAAGCGATATGTCAAAACCAAAAACTGACGGCATCGAATTTCGCTCACACATTGATGGAAGTAAACATTTTTTTACGCCTAAAAAAGTTATAGATATTCAGCACAATCTAGGCTCAGACATTATGATGATTTTAGATGATTTGGTCGCACTGCCAGCAACACAGGAGAGAATTAAACTCTCCATTGAGCGAACAACTGCCTGGGCAAAAGAGTCTATAGAATATTTTCGCATGAAACAAAAAGAGGGTGTGGGAACCGAACAAAACATTTTTGCCATTATTCAAGGTGGGACGGACAAAGCATTCCGCACAAAAAGTGCAACAGAGTTATGTGCATTGGATTATGACGGTTTTGCCATTGGCGGGCTTTCTGTAGGGGAACTCAACAATGAAATGTATGATACCGTTGAACATACTGTACAATATATGCCAAAAGACAAACCGCGTTACCTGATGGGTGTTGGAACACCTGAGGATTTAATAGAAAATATCGAGCGAGGTATTGATATGTTTGATTGTGTAATGCCGACAAGAAATGCAAGAAACGGAACACTTTTTACTTCATTTGGAAAAATGAACATCAAAGGTGCAAAATTTAAAGAAGACCCTGCACCGATAGACCCAGAATGTCAGTGTCTTACATGTAAGACTTACAGCCGAGCCTACATAAACCACCTCTTTCGCTCACGTGAGATAACATACTTTAGACTCGCAACTATCCATAATCTTCACTACTATCTTACTCTTATGCGTGAGGTGCGTGAGGCTATCTTAGAAAATAGATTTGCGGAGTATAAAAAAGAGTTTTACAAAAAAAGAAGTAAATCTTAGGCTAAATGCTTTTCGGAAACCAGCTTTTCAAACGCTAAAGCACAACTTTTCCAAAAATTTCTTCACCATTATAAAGTGACTGTGCATTATCTACAACTCTCTTCTCGTTTAAATCAAACAGCACTAGATTTGCATTTTGCCCTACTTCTATAACTCCGGCTTCAATATTTATACTTTTTGCAGGATTTTGTACAGTAAGTTTTACTAATTCACTCATTGAAATCATGCCTGACTTTACCAGTTTTGTATAATAAATCGGCAGTGCATCTTCAAGTGCTTCACAGCCATACGCCGCGTCAAAAAATGCCACTTCTTTATTGACAGGTGAATTTGGCTGGTGCAGTGTTGTCAACACGTCAATTTCTCCGCGTTTGAGCGCATTTTGTAGTTCTTTGACATCATTTTTTGAAGCGAGTGGCGGGTTGAGTTTTGCTGTTGTATTAAAACCTTCGCACGCTTCATCTGAATTTAGTAAATGATGCACAGAAACTTCACAACTGACCGCCACCCCTTCACTTTTTGCTTTTGTTATCAGCTCGACCGAACGTGGTGAAGCGATGGAGTTAAAAAGTATTTTAATCCCGAAATGTCTTGCTATTTCTATCATTCTTGATACATGTAAGACTTCACTCAGTTCAGGAATACCGGCAAGTCCGAGTTTTGAACTTACATCACCTTCGAGCATCACACCGGCATTTATTAAAGAGTTGTCTTCTGGCTTACAAAAGAGTGTCACGCCATACATTTTAACATATTCCGCTATTTTGATGGCAACATTATTTTTTGCTATGGTACTCATATATGGAGCCACTATTCCTTTTTTAAGTAAAATGGCAATATTTGAGAGACTCATATCTTCTTTTAAGGAGTTGAGCATAAAATCAATTTTTACATCATTTATATCTTTGATACCATTTTGTGCAAATTCTAAAACGACTTCGTTATCTATGGCAGGGTTTGAATCAGCATTTAAGACAATATGCCCTACTCCACCTTTTCTTGCCTCTTTAGCAATGGCTTTAATATTTTTTGCATTCAAAGATGAGTCCAAGACTCTAACATTTGTATCAACAAGGCTAGGAAGCAGATAAATGCTTTTGGCATCTATAACGTTTTCATCACGTAAATTAGAGCCTATTTCTGTAATCATTCCGTTTTCTATTTTGACATCTACTTCTCGCTCACCGTTTACATCACAAACTATTGCGTTTGATATAAGCATTTCAGACCACCTTTGATATAATGACGGTATTATAAATTATTAAGGCTTAAAACTCATGAAAATTCTTGTATCAGCATTGGAACACTCTGCAAATGTGCATTTGAAATCTTTAAAAAAAGAATTAAGTGACGACATTGAGTTTATAGGTATCTTTGATGAAAGTCTGGGAGAGCCTATTGTTGATTTGAGAAGTCTTGCCATTATGGGGTTTGTCGACGCCCTCAAAAAACTGCGATTCTTTTTTAAACTCAATGATGAAATGCTCCAACTCAGTGAAGATGCCGACAAAGTTTTATTGATTGATTCTTCCGGTTTTAATCTCCCCCTTGCTAAAAAAATCAAGAAAAAATACCCTCAAAAAGAAATAATCTATTATATACTCCCTCAAGCCTGGGCATGGAAGAAAAAACGCATTCCTGTACTTGCAAAAACCATAAATAAATTATGTTCTATTTTGCCTTTTGAAAAAAGTTACTATCCAAAAGATGCACCTATAGAATATGTAGGACATCCACTATTAGACCAAATCAAAAATTTCAAAGAGTCACTTAATGCTGAAATAAAGGATGTTGCTTTTATGCCAGGCAGCAGAAAAGGTGAAATTAAAAAGCTTATGCCTGTTTTTAAACAACTCGTACAGAGTTTACATGTAAACGCGACAATCATCATTCCAAAACACTTTTCAGAGGCAGATATACAAGAGTTATACGGAGATTTAAGTGCTTTTTCTATTTCAAATGAGCCGCATGAAACACTCTATAAGTCTGATTTTGCCTTTATATGCAGTGGAACGGCTACCCTTGAAGCAGCTCTTATAGGAGTGCCTTTTGTTTTAAGCTACATTGCAAAACCGCTTGATTATTTTATAGCCAGCAGACTTGTAAAATTGGATTATATAGGACTTGGAAATATTATGTTTTCTCAGTATAAAAATGAGGCCCTGCACCCCGAATTTATACAAGAAGATGTTACAGTGGAAAACCTTTTAAAAGCCTATCATGATTATGACAGAGAGAAGTTTTTGCAAAATTCAAAATCTTTAAGAAGCTACCTGCAGCATGGCAGTTCAAAAAGAGTTGCGCAAATTATCGAAGAAAATTAATCTTCTTTTGGCTTGCGAGCTTTGATATTTATTTTTTTACCTGTAACTTTAGGTGCATCATATTTATCACGTGGTGTACCGTCATGACGATGATTTCTCTCACCGCTTTTACCTGAAAATATTGCTTTTCCATTTTCATCTTTGCCTAAAAATTTGTTAGGTGATTTTTTCTTTTTCGCCCATTTATCATCTTTTTTGTCATCATTTTTAAAGTCACGCTTTGGTTTGTCAAACTTTGGTTTTTCCTGTGTAGAACTTTCATAACGCTTTTTGGCAACCTCTTTGATTTCATCTTTGGAGAGCTTTTTCTTTGTGTGTTCTGCTGGTTTCTTGCTCTCTTTTACTTCATACTCAAAACCTTCAATGCGTTCTTGTTTAATTGCACGCCCGAGTAGTGTTTCTATCGAATGAAGTGCTTTTTGTTCACTCTCATCCAAAAGCATTACAGCTTTTTGGACAGCTTTGGAGACTCTTGCCATATAAACGATGGCTTTTATCGGCATATCATAGCTGATAAGATACTCACATGTTAAATCTTTCTCTTTGATAAGTTCCTTGTCTTCAATGACACGCACATCTTTATTTTGAAGTTTTTCTTTGATTTGCTGAGGATTTTTAGAACACATTACCAAAATATCTGCATTTGGATTTTCTTGAATTAGTTTATCTAAAAGGTCTGATTTTTTATCATTTGGACATTGATAAATACGGTGATTGTTTGGTTTAATTGAGATTGTATCTGCAGGCATTTGGTGTCCTATAAAAGTATTTTTGAAATTATACCCACAATTGCCATAAATTATGCTATTATGAAAGAATACACAAAAGGCAAAAGCCTTCATTAGGAAAAAACGATTAAAAAAGAAACTACATTTAACTCACTCGGTTTATCGGCTCCGATTTTAAAGGCCATCAAAGAGCAAGGATATAATACACCTACTCCAATCCAACAAAAAGCAATTCCGGTAATTTTAGAAAAAAAAGACATCTTAGCAGGTGCGCAGACCGGGACGGGAAAAACAGCAGGTTTTACACTGCCACTTTTAGAACTTCTTTCACGAGAAAAACCTACAAAACAAAAACATAAAATAAGAGCATTAATTCTTACACCAACACGTGAACTAGCTGCACAAGTCGGCGAAAGTGTTGCACTTTATGGTAAACATTTACCTTTTAAATCTACTGTGATTTTTGGCGGCGTCAAAATAAACCCTCAAATTTCAAACTTGAGAAAAGGTACGGATATAGTCATAGCAACACCGGGGCGTTTGCTTGATCATATTTCACAAAAAACTATTGATCTGCGTGAAGTTGAATATCTCATACTTGATGAAGCAGATAGAATGCTTGACATGGGTTTTATAAACGACATCAAAAAGATTTTAAACATTATTCCAAACCAGCGACAGACACTACTGTTTTCTGCAACTTATTCTGATGCAATAAAAAAACTCTCAAACCAGTTTTTAAATGCCCCAAAACTCATAGAAGTGGCTCGTGCAAATACTTCTAGCGAGATTGTAAAACAAGCCGTTTATCATGTAGATAAAACACGTAAACGCGAACTTTTAACACACCTTATCAATGAAGGGAAATGGCAACAAGTTTTAGTCTTTACAAGAACGAAACACGGCGCTAACCGTTTAAGCGGACAACTTGAAAGTGACGGCATAACTGCTGTTGCAATTCACGGCAATAAAAGTCAAAATGCAAGAACAAAAGCGTTAGCTGATTTTAAAAAAGGTGACGTACGCGTTTTGGTGGCGACTGATATTGCAGCAAGAGGTATAGACATTGACCAGCTTCCACATGTAATCAATTATGAACTTCCAAATGTAAGTGAAGATTATGTGCATAGAATCGGTAGAACAGGACGTGCAGGTAATGGTGGAGAAGCTATTTCACTTGTATGTGTAGATGAAGATGAATTTTTACAAAATATAGAAAAACTCATAAAAAAAGACATACCAAAAGTATGGCTAAAAGGTTTTAAACCGGATCCAAGCATAAAAGCAGAACCTATCAATATGGGTGGGAATCGTGGTGCAAGGAATAAGCCCAGAAGTGGAAATTCCCGCGGAAGAAATAGTAACAGAGGTAGAAGATAAACTTCTACTCTGTTATATCTTTTAAGATACTCTCAAAATCTTTCTGAGCTTTTAAAAGCTCTTTTTTTGCGTCTTTATTTTCAACTTTTGCAGAACTCAGCCAGTTGTAAACAGCAGGAAAACCTACAACGACTTTATTTTCATTTTTTTTCTTATATATTATCGTTGTACATGGTGCAAATGCCGAAGCTTCCGGTCTTGTTTTTGAAACAGTGTAGATAACCGGCAGTTTACAGATAGAGTATGTCAAATAAAAATCATATGGAGATTCTACTTTCCCATCTTCAGTAAGCACTTCATTAAGGTCCATATACTCCGGAACAACAAAGCCAAACGGTTTAAACCCTGCTTCAAGATTCATTATGAACTCGTCTTGCACATCATCAATATCTTCATCCTCATCGACTTCCATCTCATAGGTCGTTACAAGATTATGTGAAGTTTTCAGACTATCTTCACTCAAAGTATGTTTCGCTTTTGGAAAATTCTTTTTAATAACAGCCAATACCTGAGCCTCTATCTTTTTAAGAAGTGGATCTTGAATGCCAAGAATTTTTCCCTGCGCTTCTGCCGTTAAAACAGAAAAATGCAGTGTATCTTCATTCCTAGCTTGATAAATTCCCATACCCATCGGTGTAAAAGCACCCGCTTTTGGATATTTATTGACTAATTCTCTTGTATATTTCTTACTCCAGAATGTCATCAAAGTAAAGATTTTATACTTTGTCTCTTTAAACTGCTTTTTAAAAGGTCCTATCATATTACTGTTAAGTTCTACATGTAAGCCGTTTTTATTAAGTGCTTCTTCTATCATATAAGGAGTAATTTTTTCATCCTTATTATCAACACTAAAAAGATGTAAATCTCCTTTTGCCTGTAGTGAAGCAGCAAAGAATAATGCTGCGATTAAAAGTAAAATCTTTTTCATTGTATTTTCCTATGGTTTAATATATATCCAACCTGCTTTTACGCTCTCTAGTAATTCTACAACGCCTGCAGTTACTATTACAGAGCCGTCAACAAGGTCTTCTTTTTTTATATGCAGTGTTCTCATGGTATTACCACAAGCTACGAACTCCACATCATACTGCATCAGAGCATCCACTCGCAGTGCAGTTTCTCTCACATGTCTGTCTAAAAGTTTAATGCCCTTTGAATAAGCAACGATTTTCATCTCTACTTTTTCAGGTCCGTAAAACTTTAAAACATTGTTTGCGACACTGAGTATATGATCCAGCGCATGCGGACTGTCTTCCGTGACGGAAAAGACGATTTGTCTCGGATTGTCAATCGAAGGTTTAGGATCGGCATACTCTGTATCTGCAAATGAGAGAATACAAAAGCTTAGTAAAATTAGTGTAAATTTTATCATTAATTATCCTTTATTTTATGTTTTTTGTTAAATCTTTAAAGTCTTGAATATTCCATGAACCCGGAATTTTCTTTATAACTTTTTGATTTTGATCTACGAAGAAAAAAGTCGGCGTAAAATAGACATGTAAATTTAAAGGCAGCTCATCAAAATCAAGATTAAGTTCTACAGGAATAAAACGCTTTTGTATCCATGCAGACATCTCAGGATTGTCAAATACCTCTTTTTTCATTTTTATGCAGTAGTGACAATCTGAACGCATAACATCAATCATAATAATTTTATTATTTTTCTTTTGCAGTTTCAATGCTTCTTCATAACTGTGAAATTCAACACCCCATAAAGAAGTAATACTCAGCACAAGCAATAAGAATAAATTATTCACTTTCCCACTCCAACATTCTATAAGCTGTTTCTACATTTTGTCTATGAATAGAGTCGTAAAAAGGCACATTTTTATATTCTTTCATCTTCACTTCATTGACTACATCTGCGATATCTTCGCCATCATCGAGTCTTTTTTTCACTTCATTTCTTAAAGTTTTGAGATAATTATAGGTAAAATCTACTGCTTTTTTATCTATATTTTCTCCATGACCGCCGACAATATAATCAACATTTATTTTTTTGATTCTCTCAAGAGCCTCAAACCAGCCGTTTATGTCTCCGTCTCGTAGTGAAGGGAGTCTTTGATTGAAAACCAGATCACCGACAAAGACGATTTTTTCACTTGGTATGTAAACGTAAAGATCACTGTTCGTGTGCGCTTTATGATTTACACTTTTTATAACTATTTTTTTTCCATTAATATCTAAAACTTTTTCTTTGTCTACAAAAATAGTCGGAAAAACTTGTTTCGTCTGTTGATATGCCTCGGCAGAAATTCTTCTTTGCATACGTGTTTTTTCTTCTTTAGGAAGCTCTTTGAATGCCTCTGAGCCTATGATTTTAGCTCCAAGCGTAACATAATAACTGTTACCCAACCAATGGTCATCGTGAACATGAGTGTCAATGACATAAGAAACAGGGAGATTTTTGAGGTTTTTTATTTTTTTGTATGCCTGAGCAGCATACTGATACGTGGGACCACTATCTATCACAAGATAGCTGCTCCCAAGGTTAACAAAACATGAATTAGACATGTTACCGTTGTTATGCTCGTCCATTACTTCTGGTAGACCAAAAAAGCAGTAAGCAGCGGACTCACCAGCTTTTATGGGCTGAAGTTTGTAATCGTAAGAAAGGAGAGAATGAAATAATACAACACTCAACAAAAGTAATTTCAAAGCATAATCCTTAGTAATTTAGTCTAGAATTTGAATTGGTACTGAATGATGAATGCATCGTCTCTATACCCGCTTAATCCAGTCCATTTTTCTGCACCTTCTGTAGCACCGGAACCACTTGCTAAGATGTAGTTCGCTACAACTTTATGCTGGTTTCTTGCACGTTTTGCTTTACGTGAATAATCAGAATACGGCTGAGATAAGAAAAGGTTAAAACCTAAATATGTGTTTCCTAAATGTGTAGTATTTGCATTTGTACCTTTTTGTGCATTTCCTTGAATATGTTTTGCAACGAGTTCAAGATTTGGCATTACAAAATACCCTGCAGTTGCAGTATAAACATCTTCATCATAATCTTTTACACCTTTAATATTGTGTGCATTAAAATATTCTGCTTTTAAGCTTAACTTTTGAAGATTTGAGTCAATACCAACATTGATGTTTGAATAATCTTCACTATTCGTTGTTAATGCATCATTGCCGTCAGCATTTTCTGATACTGCATAAGAAGCTTCTACATGTATTTTTTCAGTATAATCATACATACCACGAACTGCGTAAGAGAGTCCACCAAATTCTTTACTACTTGCAGCAGCACTTCTACTTGCCTGGTTTCCTACCATTACATCATAACCAAATCCTTTCCAAGGACGTTCATGACCCATTTCGAACCCATTTACTTTATTTCCTTCATAACCTATGCCACGACCAGAAACCATCAAACCGATATTTCTTTCAAGAACTAAAGATTTATCAAAAGCACGTTCTGCAATATCTAAGTTCCAACCCGGCATAGTAAAACTCATACCATTTGGCATTTTGATAAGACCGGCTTTGATTACAAAAGCAGGATCAGCAACATAAGAGATAAATGCATCTTTAATGTATTTAGGCATAGAAGCACCATCTGTTGCATCACTACCAACAGCATTTACATCGCTATTTTGATTAAAATCTATAAAAACTTTTCCGCGGACTTTGCCGGCTACATATTTCCAACCAAGACGAATGCGCTGCGCACGAAATGCTACATCACTGTTAGCTTTTGCTACAGAACCTGCTTCTTTAATTTGCATACCGTCTCCACCGACTGCTTCAAGCTGTGCAAAACCAAAGAAAGTAAGTTTTGTATCAACATCACCTACTTTTTTCTTCATTGTGTAACCAGCTTGTGCTGAAGTAGCCATTAATAATACTGCAGCAGCACCAGCTGCTAATTTAATCATATTTTTCTTCATTTCTATTCCCTTTTATTAATATAAAAAGTGTTATAATAACTATGTTTGTTTATGTTATTATTAACACATCCAGATACAGGAGACAGTTGCAGCTGCCTCCTGTCAATTAGCAGCCTCTAGACCCCTTCGTAGGACAGCCACAACTGTAGTCAACCAAAGTAACATTACCTTTATTACTTACATCAACTACTTTTTCTCTTTTAATGTAATCACGCACTACATCATAAACCGGGCGAATTTTATCAGTCTGCAAGTTAGCACCTGCTTTTTGTAAATTACCACCCCATGAAGAGACTACATAAGTTTTTTTCAAGTCTATAGGTTTACCTCCAATCTTAAGATTTGATATTCTTTTGCCTGCTTTATTCGCAACAGCGATAGAATACGTTACACCGCCAAGACGGCTCATATCACCACCTTGTTGATATAAAGGATTTGCATTAAAAACATTGTCCGCAATATCTTCTAAAAGTGTTGCGATTTTTTCACCTTTTAACTCAAATGTATAAACATCAGGGTATGTAATACCACACATTTCATATACATTATCCATTAAAATATTATCACCTGCAAGAACTGTTGTTCCCCATCTATACCCAGGTGTAAAAGATATATCACATTTCATTTCATCTATAATCGCATCATTTATAAGCTGATCGAATGTTGAAAAGAATGTATCACGCTTATAAAGCATACCTTTTGTCTGACCTAAAACTTCATTAAACTCTTTGTCAAACGGAGCATATAACTTATTTACAAGCTTAACACCTTCCGGGTCAGCCGGAATGATGTTTGACGCAATCGGAATAAGTTTATACTCATAGCCATTCACTTTTCCGTCTTTTGCATCAATGTCTAAACGACCGATATATTTACCATGGCTTCCTGCAATAACAATAACAGTATCATTAATAACAATAGGTTCCGGTGAAGGGTCATGTGTATGACCGCTTAAAATAAAGTCAATACCTTTAACTTTACGCGCAACTTCTTGATCCACACTGAATCCATCGTGAGAAAGCACAACAACACAGTCAACTTTTTTTTCATTTTTCAACTCATCTACATATTCTTGAAGTGTTTCTAATCTTAAACCAAAACTCCATCCCTCAGTAAACTCTTTAGGGTTTGCAGTAGATGTAAACGGAAAAGACTGACCGATAATACCAATCTTGGCACCACCACGCTCTTCAATCGTATACGGTTCAAATATTAACTCTTCATATTCATCAGCAAAAGGATCATCGCCTACAATATTTTGAGAGATAAATTTCGCATCCAGCATATCTATAAGCTCTTTTACTCTCTCTTTACCATAAGTAAATTCCCAGTGACCAACCATAGTGTCAATACCAAGGTAATTTTGTGCTTTTACAATAGCTTCACCGCCGGTTTTAAGTGCTACACCCGTACCTTGCCAAGTATCACCAGAGTCAAGGAAAAGTACATTCTCTTTTCCACGCTCTTTTATAATGTGATTTGTCAAAGTTTTAATGTGAGCGATACCACCCATTTTCCCAAACTTTTTAGCTAGTTTGCTAAAGTCTATATATGTATCAAAATAAGCATCAAGAGAACTAGGTTCCAGTCCATAATGCTTCGCAAATGCTTCACCACATAAAAATCCAGGTGTTCCCACAAGGTTTGGAGCAGAAATCAAAGTAGACGGCTCTCTCCAATATAGTGGTTTTACATGCGCATGCAAATCACATATGTGCATAAGTGTAAAATTACCCATAGAGTTAAATTGATATATATCTTTTAAACCTATTTGCTCTATTTTTTGTGAACTTGCAAAACTACTCGTAGCTGCAGTCAGTCCAAATATAGCTGCAATATGCATAAAATCTCTTCTAGAAATTTCCATTATTAGCCTTCTATCTTTTTAAACCAGGGATTACAATTTCAGCACCCTTTGATTTATCTGTTAAATACACTTCAAGTGCTACCATCTCTTTAGAACCGATTGGTATAACTTTCAGCAGTGCATTTTTCATACATCCCTGGAAACGACGCTGCATAGTTCTTAAAGATGACTTCGTCATTCTGTATGCCGGCCATGTAGCTGCAGATTTTGCTCCTTTTGTACCCAAGTCAGGAAGCGGTTGTGTTCTTAATACTCGACCGACTACATCAGGTGAGTGACAAGAGTTACATGAAAGCCCGCGACCACCTCGTTTTGTCATAAACGTTTTCTCACCTAAAGCATATGCTGCTTTCATTTGCGGGTTCGCATTTACATCTATGTTAATTTTTTCATCATTAGCAATAGATTTAATATATGCCAGCATTGAAAACATATTTCCACTTTTAAGCTTCAATGGTTTATGCCCGCCGTCTGCCATCATAGCCTGAACAACCTGATCCAATCCTACAACCATATCAAACTTTTTGATATAACGAGGAAACCCTGCTATATATGCCGGTAAATCATCTTCACTGACACCAAGGTACTTGGCAAGACCCGCGTCTCCACCCATGTAACTTAGTAATTCCTCACCGTCTGCAACCATAATATCTGCAGGATTGTTTTCTGACATCTCTGCATACATTGCACGGTCTGCGTCGCTCATTGCAAATTGCTCACCACCAAATGATAATGAAGCAAGCATTGCAACCGATAGAGCTATTTTAATACCTGTTTTCATTTGATTATCCTTTTGGTTTAATCTTTTTAGTTTTTTCGTGCGCTTCACCAGTATTATCTGTATACTTAACAGTAAGTTTACCTTTGCCGTTAATTTTCATGTATGTTGTAAATACAGGGTTTACAGATAATGATTCCCAAACTTTCATGTTTGTAATCTCTTTTCCGTTATAAAAAAACTTCACGCTGTCAATATATTTAGCCGGAATAATTTTTTTAGTCTTTTTATTTTTACCCATACCAGTATCCATTGGGTGCATAACCATAAAACTAACTTTTACTACTTCGCCATCTTTATATTTCTTAGGTTTGATTTTAATCAGTGATTTTCTTTTGTCTGCCATTTTAATATCCTCTTATTATTATTTTTTTATCTTAGTTTAATATGGCTAAAATCAACCACAACCACCGATAGTTACTTTTACACTTTGAGAAGCTGTTAAAAACTCTCCATCGCTTAACTCTACTAAAGCAGTGACGTTTTGTGTACCGCCAAGTTTAATACGAGTCGCAAACATTGCTTTACCGTTTGCAGGAGTCAAAAATACATCTATACAACGTGCATTTGAATTTTTACCGCTTAAAATATGAATAGCTTTTACATAGTTACTCTGTGTCATTGGAGAATCTACTTCAACGGTTACAGGAACAACTGCACCGTTCTCAGCAATTTCCGGTACTTTAAGCTTTACTTTCTTAGATGGTTTAGGAGTTTTCCCGCCTGTTATAGCATTTACTGCTGTTTGAAAATCCATCTTGTTCGGACTTACAGGTTTTGCATCATCGGCAAAACTCATCGCTGGAATGACAGCTGTTACAGCAGCTGCAGTACCTAGTTTTTTGAAAAAATCTCTTCTTTGCATAGTTTAAATTCCTTTAATTATTTTGGAGATACAATATATGAAGTAATATCACATATTTCTCTTGGAGTGAATAACTTTGTTGTTAAGTTAATTGTCATATGAGTATCAGGATTGTCAATACGTGCATCAGCTATTTTTTGAAAAACAAACTGATTGTCTCTTGCTCCGCTGTCCACAAAGTTTTCTTTGTAATCAGTTAAATCTGGACCAATATTACCGGCACCTTTTGCACCTTCTATATTATGACATGCGACACAGTTTCCATATTGCTTGAATGGTACTTTTTGACCCGGTAAATATGTTTTTCCTGGTTTCATTTGTTTACGGGCAAGACCTTTAGGTGGTGCTTTTTTTGCTTTTTTTCCATTTAAGTTATGGAAAATATACTCACCTCTTGCTATTGCATCAGGGTCTGTTGTTACACAACCAGCCGGCATAGTATATACTTTTGGTGGTGCTAACAAATCTTTTTCTATCATCTTACTTGCGTCTGGGTGCGTTATAACTTTGCTATAATCAGTAGCAAATAATGAGGCACCTACAAGCAATGACATCATAACAGTTTTCTTCATTCTTGTTCCTCCTATTTGTTTTGTGGAGTAAGTTTAACTGCTAAGTGTAAAATTTATGTAAAATCAGTTTTATTTATATTTAATTTACGTTTTTTGGGTGAAATGTGTAGATAAATAGGCTTCCCTGACTGGGCAGAGACTCTATTTGAAGTTCTATATTTTCTTTCTCTATTATAGATTTGACAATATTAAGCCCTATTCCAAAGCCGCCTTTACTGCTGTTTTCTCTATAATAACGGCTGAATATTTTTTCAACTTTTTCAATACCGACGCCATAATCTTTAAAACTCAAGTGGCATCTTCCATTCTCTGCATGTAACTTTATATCTATATAGGAATTCTCATATGAGTACTTTATTGCATTAGATATATTGTTATCTATGAGACGCTGCAGCTCTTTATCATTTATATATATAACTCCGCATTCCTGTATAGAAGCATTTATGGTAATATTTTTCATACGGGCAACTTCATTAAAGTATTCTATACGCTCTTTTAGAAACTCACTTAGTTTGATTTCTTTTTTCTCATGCTCCAAGCGCTCGTGTTTTATCAAGTAGTCCATATCGTTGTAAATATTTGAGAGTACCTTTGCCGCGGCTTTCATTCTCTGCATATATTTATTTTGTTCATTTTTTCTGTTATATAAATCAATATTTACATTAATAATTGAAAGTGGTGTATTTATTTCATGCATAGAATCTTTTATAAAGTTATCTAGCTGTTTATTTATTTTTTGAAAGGGTTTTGCAAAGCTTCCTAAAAAAAAGAGACTGAGTATAAAAACAAAGATGACTATAGTAAAAAGTATAATAAAAACCTTTTCATAGACAGGTGCATAAGATATTTTATTTTTCAAGACAAGATATCTCGCACCGAAATATCTGTTTTTTGGCAGCTTCACAATAAGATAAGCATCATTCCCGTCCAAATAATACCCGCCTTTAAAATAATTAATAGGTGTTTTTATTAAAGTAAAAATCGGATGAAAGCTCTCATTATATAAGCCTGACTCGAATGTTTTAAATCTTGGATATTCAAAAAATTCATCATTTTGATTGAACTCCTGCATAGCTTTTACAACTAAAAGAGACTTTTCTTTTAAGAACAGTTCATTTTGAATCGAATGAATATTTTTCATATAGACAAAATAGAAAAACAGGGGTGTAAGCAAGATAACCGTAATTAAAGAGGTATAAATAAGAGCATATTTTGCCGAGTATTTATTATCTTTCAATAATGTATCCTAAACCGCGTCTATTTTGTATAATAGTGTCGGGAAGTTTCTTTTTAAGGTTATTCAACTGTACTCTGATTGTAGCGGGTTCAACATACTCTCCCCACACTTCATCTTGAAACATCTGCGTGGAGACGACAGAGTTTTTATGTTTTATCAATACTTCGAGCAAATCTTTTTCTGTCTTCCTTAAAACAATTTCCTCATCATTCTCTGTCAATTTACTTTTTTTCAAATCATACAGTAAACCGCATCCAAGTTCAACGGTGTTGCCGTCATTTTTGAGGTGACTTGCTATTGCCTGGTCAATACGCAATTCAAGTTCTTCCAAATCAAAAGGCTTGCGGATATAGTCACAGCACCCTCTTTTGTACCCCTCTTTTAAGTCATCCATATCTGTCATAGAAGTTAAAAATATAGCTGGTATTGTAATATCATCAACACGTATTTTTTTTAAAAGTTCAAACCCGTTTAATGATGGAACATTTACATCTAGAAGAAGTAAATCGTATGCTTTGTCATATACGGCATCATAAGCTTCAAGTCCATCCATAATGCCATCTACTTCATACCCCAAATCTGTTAAAAATTCTTCTATACTAATACGTAAAGAGTATTCATCTTCCAAAAGTAAAATTTTCATTTAATGTTCCCGTCTATTTTTTTGACTATTTTTCTGTCAAGCATCATTTGAATCAACTCATCTTTAGAGTATTTATCAAATTTTTCGTATGCTTCATCCAAAAAGAGCTGTCTGTCCTCTTTGTCGATAACATCTTGCAGATATACCATTGATTTAGCATTATAGTCTTTGTATATTATATTGTTTTCATACTTTTCTTCTTTAACAACATCATATAATCCGCTTCTTGTTACATTTATTAAAAAAGAGATGTCATCTTCTGGATTTCTAAAATAATCCAAGTACCTTTTTGGTAATACGAATACAAAACCACCTATTATTTTACCACTTCCGTCTTTCATATTTTCATAAAAAATATATTTTTTGTCAGCATAAACAACACCGTTAAGTTTTAGTTCTTTAAAATCTATATGATTGAGTGTACGCAAATGGGCATAGTTATAATTTCTGTTTGAGAGCACATATTCATCAATAGTTAAATTTTCCATCATTAAAACGGCTGTATCTGTATGTTTCACATCAAGTAAAACATATAAATCCACACCCATTGAACTAAAAAAATCTGTAATTGATTTAAAAAAAGAGATAACTTCTACAAAACCTAAAAATTCACCGTTTTTATATATAGGCACCGTAGCTTTTATACCCAAACGACGCCCGATTTCTATAGAAGTACGGGGATTTGTATGCGTATCAAAATATTGCAAGTCTAATCTGTAGTCACCTATAGGCATACCGGCATAAATATCATCCCAGCTTCTTGCAAATATATTCAACTCTTTAGTAATAATCTGAGCACGTATGCGCATAGCGGTATTTTTTTGAATAGATTTAGTAATATCATCAAGAATTTTATAACCTAAATCTTCATCATCATTTTCCAAGGCATTGACTAAGCCTTCATTTTTTGAAAGCATTAATGCAACTTTTAAATCATCCATTTGATGAGATTTCAACTGTGAATCAAGCGTTAAGCGTATTTGATCCATAATATGATAAATTTTTTCTTCTTTTACTTCATTTTTATAATAAAGAGCGACCAAAAGGACTATAAGTATCAGCCCTGAAAAAAAGATAACTATTTTTTTTAACAAACAGAACTTACCTATAAAGCATTAAGATGAGCCAAAAATTCTTGTGGCTCTATAAAACCTACAATTGTTTTTGATTTCTTTACATGTAAGTCTTTGTCAAAGAATAAAATAACAGGAGGACCAAAAACACCATATGCTTTGCTGAGAGCTTTTTCTTTTGCTCCGTTCGCTGTAACATCTGCACGAATCAACACAAATTCACTTAATTTTTCTCTTATGTTAGGGTCTGCAAAAGTCACCTCTTCGAGTTCCTTACATGCAGTACACCAATCTGCCGCAAAGTCAAGCATGATTTTTTTGCCTTTGTTTTTTTGTAAGAGGGCATTGAGCTCTTCCAGTGATGTTACTTTTGTAAATGTTAACTTTTTCTCATTTGCAGAAAATACTGTGCCGGCTGCTTGTGATTTTAAAAATCCCAGCGGTTGTTTTATACTTGGTGCACCTGCTAACACACTTATAAAAAGTGCTAAAGAGTAGATAAATAACATTAAAGATACAGTACGTTTAAAACTATGCCCTTCTTTATCAAACGCTCCAAAGTGCACACTAAATCCAAGTCCAACGATTGCATACATCAAGATAGTAATCGATGAAGGCAGTACTTTTTCAAGCATCCAAATAGCCACACCCAACATTAATGCGCCGAATATCTCATTAACCATAACCATCCATGGACCAGGTTTAGGCATAAATTTACCGGCACTCACACCTACTAAAATAAGTAAAATCCCCATACCTATACTCATACTAAACAAAGCCGCACCGCCAAGCAATGCATCGCCTGTTTGTCCGATGTATACTAAAGCACCGGCAAGAGGAGCGGCGACACATGGACCAACAATAAGTGCTGATAAAAATCCCATAATGGCTACACCCGCAAAACCGTTACGATTTGAGTTTGAGCTTACTTTTGTCACAAGTGCATCAGGAAGTTTCAATTCATAAAAACCAAACATACTAGCAGCAAGGGCAACAAAGACACCTGCAAAGGAATAAACGACCCAAGGCGTTTGTAATGCGGCTTGCAAATTAGATCCAAACAACCCTGCTAAAACACCCGCGATTGTATAGGCAATAGCCATTGCAAGTACATAAACTAAAGATAAGGCAAAAGCTTTTCTGGTTGTCAGTCCTTCTCCTTGAGAAATAATTACACCGGAGATTATAGGAATCATAGGAAAAACACATGGTGTCAAAGACAATAAAACCCCAAATCCAAAAAAAGTTGCTAAAACAACTAAAAAGCTGCTTGATTTTATCGTGTCAGCAATAGAATCTGTTTCTGATTTTACATTTTTTTCTGCAGTTTTTTCTACGCTTTTCGCGGTATTTGCAGAGAATTTGGAAGTGTCAATTTTTAAATTAAAAATTTTACTGCTCGGCTCATAGCATAGACCCTGTTCAGAACAGCCTTGATAAGAAATCTTCAACTTTACATCTTGCAGACCGCTTACTGAAGCATCTTTTTGAAGAGTAACAATAAAATTCGGTGATTTTAAATATACATTATCTCCACTATGCTTTGTTGTTGCAGGTTTTTGAATATTTTCAATCGACAATCCCTTGGCATCAACTAACTCAATCTTTAATTTATCTTCATACAGATATATATCTTTGGCTATTGTAACACCTGCTTCTATCTGTATTTCATCATTTACTTTTGCATAAGGTTTAAAAGCTTGATCGGGCATTAAAAAATCAGCTGCGTTCAGAAGCCCTAAACCCAAGGCAAATGCAAAAAATATTTTTAGTAAAAATTTCATATTTCCATCCTTCAAAAAAAGAATATAACATTTTTGTGTGTATTCTTTGTGCAATTGTATCTCATAAATGTAAAATTTGTATTAATTAAAATATATTATAATTGTGCAAAAAGAAAACGAGGTTTTAAATAATGATAGACTTAGATACTGAAATTTGTGTATGTAATTCATTGACTCTAAAAGATATAGCCCAATGTATAAAAGAAAATAATTTTACAACACTCCAAGAGCTTTTAGAAAACGACGTATGTCCTATGGGTGACAAATGTGAATCGTGTAAAGATGAAGGCTTTAACAATGATGGACTTAACCTTCCGATGGTTTTAGCAATGGTGAGAAACAAACAAGTATAAATTATTTTTTTTGTATATCTTTTGGTATAACTAGAGTAAAAGTCGTACCGAATATTGAACTTTTGACACTGATACTCCCGCCAAACTGCTTTTCTATAATCATTTTCGACATATACAGACCAAGTCCTGTTCCGTTTTTTCCTTTTGTAGAAAAATATGGTTCAAACAACTTAGGCAAGTGTTCATCACTGATTCCTCCGGCTCTATCTGTTATATTTATTTGTACATTTAAACCACTTTTTTTACATATAATTGTTATGATTTTATCATCCATATTTCTATTTTCATACACATCAACAGCATTATTTAAAATATTGAGTAAAACCTGTATAAGTTCATTTATATAAACATGTACATGTATAGATGAGTCACACTCTATTTTGAGTTCTATTTTATTTGATTTAAGTCTTGGTAAAATAAATTTCACCGCTTTATTAAGCAATGATTCAAGTGCTATATCTTCAGGGGTTTTGTTAGGGTGAAAATAAGTTTTAAAATCATCAATCGTATCTGAGAGATATACAATAGAGTTGCTGATATCTTCTAATGTCTGCATCACCTCTTCTTTTAAAATCTCTTGTCCCATCATGTATTTTAACTGCAAATTTGACACCTGAAGAGTAATTGTATTTAATGGTTGTCTCCACTGATGGGCAATCATACTTATCATTTCACCCATAACGGCCTGCTTGGATTGAGAAGTTAAAATTTCATCTTTTTTTATGAGTTCTTGCGCTTTTTTTTGTACTTTATGCTCTAAAAGTTCGTTTGCTTCTTGTAGTTCTTTTGTTTTTTGCGCAACTCTTTTTTCGAGTGCTTTGTTAAAGTACTTTAATTTTCTTTGATAATAGATCATAATAAGAAAGATAACACTAACAACGCCTAAAACAGCCCATAAAAGAATATAATCCACTCGCTCATGATACCGTGTTAATCTCCAGCTGTTTTGAATTGATTCTATCTTTTGTTTTGGAATATTATCAAGAGCTTTTTGTATAATGGAGTATAAAACAGGTTCATCTTTTTGTACACCGATACTCCCATGTAAAAGTTTATCTTTTGCCAAGAAGCCATTAATTTTCAACTTCCCGTAACCATACTTATCAATAAAATAATCCGCCTGTTCATCTATAGATGCAATAGAATACGCTTTGCCATCAAGAATTTTTTGTACCATGATATTTTTGTTATCTTCTACTTCAATATTTAAATATGGATACAAATAGTTCAAATAATTTTTAAATGATTCTTTTTGTACCAATAACAATTTTCCTTTTAACAACATAGGATTGTCAATAAAAGATCGGTCAAGTCTGCTTAATAGCGTAAAATTAGTTGCACTAAAAGATTTTGTCGGTTTTATGGTACTAAAATGCACATTGTCCGTTGCCACTACAGAGAGAAGTTTACATCTTTTTTCTTGTAAGTGTTCATACAAACCTTTTTCTGATTGTGATTCTAAAGGAATAAATTTCAAGCCTGTTTCATTTGAAATCAATTTAAACACATCAGCCATAATACCTATGTGTTTTCCGTCTTTAAAGCCGTCAATCGGAAAGAAATCATAATTTATGCACATAGGTATTTTCTGATGAGTTTCTATATACTTTTGTTCAGTTTCTGTCAAATCAAGTTTGTTTATTCTAGGTTTTAAAATAAAATCATCTAAACTTTTCCCCTCTCCAATATGAAAATTACTTTTAAAAAGCTGTATCTGTTTATTTAAAAAATTTCTGTCTATGGAGCCTATATCATATATAAAAGGCAGTATCAGTTTATTGATAGCCTCTGCTTCATACTCCAACGTGTCCATATCAAGTTGCGGCGCATATTTTTTTTTGATTATTTGTGCGATCTCTTTTCTGTGCGAAAGTGCATATTCCCAACCTTTTATGGAGGCTTCCTTAAATGCATAAACCTGTTGTGGATGATTTTTCAGTTCATCAGCGGAGGTAAATAGCTCCTCTTGAAGAACAAATAAATTATCATTTGATGGATTTAAAATATTATATTTTATACCAAGTTTATCGAGTTTGTAGGGTTGGTCGGAAACAAAGGCAGTCATAGCATCCACTTCACCTTTTGCAAACTCATCAACTCTATATGTCTGATTAACCATTTTAATATCATTTATATTCACACCGTAGCCATCTAAATAAGGTTTAAAATTTAGTGCAAAATCATCAACAAGAGAGGACATAACTGTTTTTCCGACTAAGTCCTTAGGTGAGTGAATGTATGGCTGTGTAATTAAAACAAGAGCCGAACGTTTAAAAAATGATGCCAAAAGGACAATAGGCTTTCCTTTTAAATACTCCAATAAAATAGATGAATTGTAAATTCCAAAATCAGCTCGATGAGAAAGGACTTCATCAACAACATTCATACCGGTTTGATACTCTTTGAGTTGGACATCCAAACCGGCATCACGATAAAAACCTTTCTCTTTTGCAGCAATAAAACCTGCGAATTCAAATTGGTATTTCCAATGCAGTTGCAAAGAAACTTTTTGTAAGTTATTAGAAGAATGCCCGGTTTGAGCGTTTAAAAAAGAAGAAAAAGATAAAAAAAGCAATATAAAAATAAAAGATTTCATTCTTTGCCTTTGAGGAATTTTAAAACAGTTTCAAAGTCACCTTCTAAAATTTTAGTAGAACAAGAGAGCATTAAATTAAGTGGATAATCAAAATCTTCTATAAGTCTTTTTTTATCATCACAAAAATACCCCTCTTTAGCAAATTTTTCATCTTCATTGAAGCTGTCTAGATAGTTACATGTATGGCTCAAATACCCATACACTTCTTTTTTTAACCCGTAAGCAAATCCGCATTCAAAAACAGTACCACTATCCGGCTCTTTTCCTCGAAACGGATTTAAATTAGCAATGACAATATCAGCTTTTTGTATCATTGCAATGTTTGCATCAAATATATCTTGCGCTGTTTTATGTTTACTTTGTGAAAAATCGACAACATTATCAAGAGGATACAGACCCTCATAGCCATACTTTTTACACATTTTCACTAATTTTTTTCCAATCTCTATGGAATTTTGTTCAAAAACATCAGGACCGGCTATATAGATTTTTTTCATGCACTGCTCTGTTAAATAAATTAGATACTATTGTATCATGTTTTTATATAATTAGTGTAAAATGTTATCCCACCTGTTTTAAAAGCATCTCATACGCTTCTAAAATATTTTGAAATTTTTGTGTATATAAGGCCACATTTTTATCATCTTTTGTATTGGCTTTATCAGGATGATATTTTTTTGCCAGTTTTTTATAACGTTTTTTCAGCATCTCCGCATCATCATTTGGCAATGTACCCAAAATAGTATGTGCTTTTTGTAAAGGAGTCATATGTAGTTTTTCCTTTTTACTAGGAACATACACAAATTCATTCATTTGCTTTGTATTAAATATATGTTTATGATTCATGAAAATAATGTCAGAAGAATCTAAAAGTTTTTTCACAAGCGCTTTTTCTTTTGGCGAGCTAACATATAAAGAACAATGTGTTTGAGTTACATGTAACGAAGTCGTAAAGTATGTTTGTAGTACATTTATAATACTACTGTTATATGGTTCAATCTTTAGTGCTATCTTTTGAGCATCAATTATATTCCAAATGATTTTATAGATAATATCGTGGGCCAATAAGATTTTTATAGCTTTATGCTGCCTGTTTAGAAGTGTATCTTTTAATTCAAAAAAATCATTATGAGTCTTCTTTGCATACAGCGCATAAAGCCATTTGAGTAAAAAAATACGATAATGACGGTTCTGATGTGATGCAGGTATATGTAACACCCTTTTGTTTATTATCACATCGCTAAAATGCTGATGTATAAAATACTGTATATAATCTATTTTGATCGACATAGAATTTATTTTTATAATAGTTTCGTGTACGCCGAGTAAAATCTGCATTAATAAACCTTTTGTAAGACAAAGCAAAAAACATACCAAATATCACACTTTTACACTTAGAGTTTACAGCTCAATTAAATTTAAGTTTTAAACAGTTAGAATATTATAAAATAATTTTATAATACAGGGAAACTCAAATGGGTAAGATATTAATAGTAGATGATTCAAGTCTGATTCGTGCTGTTGCTTCTTCGGCAGCAGTTGAAGCAGGACATGAACCGATAGTTGCTGAAAACGGTCAAGAGGGGTTGGATAAATTAGCTCAAGATAAATTTGATTTAATATTTAGTGATGTAAACATGCCTGTTATGGGCGGGTTGGAAATGGTTGAAAACATTAAAGCAAATGATGCATATAAATATATACCGATTGTTATGCTTACTACAGAATCAAACCCGGACTTAAAAACAAAAGGTCAGGCACTAGGCGTCAAAGCATGGATGCTTAAGCCATTTAATAAAAAGAAATTTTTTATGGCAGTAAAAAAACTAATTGCGTGAGTATAATTTATGAAATTTAATAACAACGAATTAAATATTTACGAAGTTGAATCACTTCACAAATCTTTACTTGAAGAATTTGCAAAGGGTGACTTGCTTTTAGATATGCAAAATGTAAACAGAGTAGATATGAGTGTTATTCAACTCTTTATATCTGCTCAAAAAACTGCCGGGGAGAGTTCAAAAAAATTCGCACTTCAAAATGTCAATGAAGAACTGGCACAAATCATCAAAAATTCTGCATGTGACTTTTTATTGGAGGAGACTGGATGAATGAAGAATTAGAACTATTTTGTGAAGATGCAGATGAGCAGCTTACCTTTATGGAAAATGCTCTAATCACGATGCAAGAAGATGGAGTCGATGAAGAAAGCATAGGTGCCCTTTTTCGTGCTATGCACACCATAAAAGGTACGGCAGGAATGTTTGGTTTCGATGCCATAGTAGGTTTTGCTCATGTGGCTGAAAGCCTTTTAAGTGAAGTCAGAGATGCTAAAGTTATGCTTACACCGGATATGATAGATATATTTCTCAAAGCAAAAGACCATACGCAGCATTTAATTGATTTGGCAATAGCACAAGAAGAGATAGATGAATTTACACAAGTTACAAATGATGAACTCTTAAAAATGCTCGAAGCATTTATGCCAAACCAACAAACAAAACCTGCTATAGAGGCACAACCTACAACTGAAATACAAGAAGAACAAACAAGTGAAGAAGAAATATTATGGCATGTTTCTTTTCGATTAAAACCAAACTTTTTTGCAACAGGTATGGATATTGTCAATATTTTAAGTTTCTTTCATGAACTTGGAGAGATAAAAAAAATATTTCCAATTACCTCAAATATCCCGAATCTGCAGGAGATAAACCCTACCCAAGCCTACATGGGTTATGAAATTCTTTTTCTGACTGATGTAGAGTATGAAGATATTGAAGAGATATTTGAATTTGTTTTAGATGATATTGAGCTCTCTATATTCAAAGCCAGCAATAAAGATGCATTAAAAAAATTAATTCAAGAATCCAAAGACAAGGCAAGCCTTAAAGATGAACTCATAAAACATGGCTTTTATGATGCTTCACTCCTTGAAGAGCCTCCGTCAGAAGAGGCTACACAAGAAGTACAGCCAGAAGCAGAACAAAAACAGGCCGCGCCTCAAGCAAAAAAAACGCCGCAAAAAGAACAGAACAAAAGCTTTTCTCTGCGTGTGGATTCATCAAAAATAGACCAACTCATCAACCAGATTTCTGAAATGGTTATTGCAAATGCAAAAGTGACACAAAGAGCAGATATTTTAGATGACAATGAACTGAGTGAATCGGCAACTATTCTTACCGATATGCTTGAAGAGATACGAACAGGAGTTATGAATATTCGTATGGTTCAAGTCGGTGACAGTTTTAACAAATTTAAGAGAATTGTTCATGATGTTGCTAAAAAAGTGAACAAGGAAATTGACTTTGAAATTATTGGAGGTGAAACAGAACTTGATAAAATGGTTGTTGAAAAAATTTCTGATCCGCTGATGCATATGCTAAGAAACTCTATTGATCATGGCATAGAAATGCCTGAAGAAAGAGAAAAGCTCGGTAAAGAGAGAAGCGGAAAAGTAACACTTACAACTTACCCGGATGCAGGTACTATAGTAATTGAAATAAGAGATGACGGAAAGGGTCTTCCAAAAGACAAAATCTTACAAAAGGCAATAAAAAACGGTCTCGTGCCTGAAAATAATAATCTCAGCGATAAAGAGATATATAATCTGATATTTGTGGCAGGTCTCTCCACTGCTGAAGAAGTTTCTGACATATCAGGACGCGGTGTCGGCATGGATGTTGTTAAAAGAAATATAGAAAGCCTCAGAGGAACAGTCGAAATTGATTCCAAAGAGGGAGAAGGCAGTCTCTTTACTATCAGGCTCCCTCTAACGCTTGCCATCATAGATGGGTTTTTAGTCCAAAGCGGTGATACAAAATATATTATACCGCTAGAGATGATACAAGAGTGTATAGAGTTAGACACCAACTACAAAAATCAAATGAACGGTAATGAATTTATAAACCTCAGAGATTCAATGCTTCCATTGCTTGATATAAGGAAATATTTTTCTGAGGCTGCATCACACAGTGAAAGAGAAAATGTTGTAGTGGTACGTTATGGTGATTACAAAATAGGAATGATGGTAGATGAACTTTTTGGTGAATTCCAAACTGTTATCAAACCTTTAGGTGAAGTGTTTAGTAATGTTCCGGGAATTAGTGGCGGAACTATATTAGGAAGTGGTGAAATAGCCCTTATATTTGATATTCCAAAACTAATGGAACACAAAATTAGAGAAATCAACTAAAAAGGAGGAAGTAAATGTTAGAAAAAGAAAAGATATTGGATGATGAAGATTTCCTAGTAAGCACAACAGATAAAAAAGGGGTTATTACGTATACGAATTTTGGTTTTGCAAACATGGCAGAATATCCGATAGAAGAGCTCTACGGAAAGCCTCATAACATTGTTCGGCATCCGGGTATGCCCAAAGCGGTATTTAAACTAATGTGGCAAAAACTCTTAAACAAAGAACCGGTTGTAGCATATGTTAAAAATCTTACAAGCAATAAGGAGAGTTTTTACTGGGTTAAGGCGTTTATATTTCCTGTAGTCAAAAACAATGAAATTGCTTATATTACTTCCTATCGAACAAAACCTTCACGTTTTGCAGTCGACCAAATAGAAAAAGTATACAGCCAAGTAAGCAACTACGAACAAGGGCACAGTATAGATGAGTCATTACAGTTTTTAAATTCTTTTTTAGAAGAGCGCAACTTAACATACGAATCATTTATAAATCGTTTAAATACACAAAAGCAAATTTTAAATTCCACTTTACTCAATATGAATCTTTCTAAATATAAAGCAGACCATATTGCGTTTAAAAGCAATATAGAATCACAGGTAAAAAGAGGGGTGCAAAACATCGAAGTTACTGAGAGTTGTTGCTGTGCGTTTGGAAAAACTTTAGAAAGTTATAAAAATGAACCATTTGCAAAAGACAGGCTTTTTTCAACACTTAAAAAACTCCACGACGGCGTACATAGTAATCTCAAAACGTACACTACTACGGAAGCTTCTCAGCGCCCTCAATTGGAAAGTGATATTAGTAGGGACACACAGGAACTTTTCGAGGCTCTCAATGGGCTTGTAGACAACTTTGTAGAACAATAAAGGAAAATATAATGGCAACTGAAAAAACAAAAACAAAAAACAAAAAAAAGGGAAATGCTATGGCAAAAATTTCTAATACAGATATGGAACTACTTACAAGCACATTAGAACAACTTTCAAAAGGTGATTTTAATGTCGACTTGAATTTAGAAGGTAAACATACATCAGTTTTATCAAAATATATCAATGACATTGCAAATAATCTTACACAGCTTCAAGACAGCAGTTTAGATGTGGCTGATGCTGTCAAAAATGGCACACTGGATCAGCGTATTGATCTTCGCAAATTAGAAGGTGGATACGCCGAAATAGCAAACAGTTTTAACAGCACCTTAGACATCATTAACGGAGCCAATCGTGATATACAAACTGCACTTAACGGACTTGCCAAAGGTGATTTCAGTGTACAAGTAGCTAGTAATTACAGTGGTGATTACGCGCAAATGAAAAATGCTGTAAATGATTTAGCCAACTCTCTAGAAAGTCTTATAAGCGACAGTAATATTGTGAATGAAGTTGTAAGCCGCGGAGAATTAAATATAACATTAGACACAACAAAACATCAAGGTGATTTTGCAACCATTATAGAAGGTATGAATACTTTCCTAAAAATTGTTAATGATGCATTTGCCGACACTATTTACGGTCTGAATGCCTTGCAAAACGGTCAGTTTGATGCAAGAATCACAACAGAGTATCAAGGTGACTTTGATGTAGTCAAGCAGGCAGCAAATGATACGGCTGCAAAACTCCAAGAACTTCTTACAAACTATGAAGAAGGTTATTCCGAGATAGAAAAAGGGAATGTAAAAGCAAGAGTTACTACTGAAGGTATGTCCGGGGATTACTTAAAACTTACGGCAGTCGTTAATGATACATTAGAAGTAGTAGACAAAGCATTTGCCGACACTATTTACGGTCTGAATGCTTTGCAAAACGGAAATCTTTCTGAACGTATTACAACAGAATACCAAGGTGATTTTGATGCAGTTAAACAAGCAGCAAATACAACTGCCACGGTTTTACAAGAGCTTTTTAATGAAGCTGGTGATGTGTTAGAAGGCATGGCAAACGGAGACATGACTGTTCGAATTGAAAAAGAGTTTGTCGGTGATTATACCCTTATAAAAACTGCAACAAATTCTATGGCAGAAAAACTTCAAACTATCGTAAGCCGTGTCAACAGCGGTGTAACAGAAATAAGTGCAGCATCAACACAGGTCAGTGCATCTTCTCAGTCTCTTTCTCAAGGGGCAACGGAGCAGGCTTCTTCACTTGAAGAGACAAGTGCAGCCTTAGAAGAGATGAGCGGAAGTGTCGCCGAGAGTGCCAAAAATGCCCAAAAAACAAATGATTTGGCGAATGAGGCTTCTTCAATGTCTATTGAAGGCGGGGAAGCTGTGAGTAAAACTGTTTCAGCAATGCAAACCATCAGTGAAAAAATCGGAATTATTGAAGATATCGTGTATCAAACAAATCTGCTTGCACTCAACGCTGCCATCGAAGCGGCACGTGCGGGTGAACACGGAAAAGGATTCGCAGTTGTTGCGGCAGAAGTAAGAAAACTTGCAAAACGTTCACAAATTGCGGCACAAGAAATCAGTTCTATTACAACAGACAGTGTAAAAATCAGCGAACGTGCGGGCGAGCTAATAAGCAGTGTCGTTCCAAAAATCGAAGAGACTGCAACGCTTATAAAAGACATAGCAAATTCGGCAAAGGAACAAGACATTGGCCTTGGACAAATCAGTACAGCTATGAGTCAGCTTGATCAGGTTACACAGACTAATGCAGCTTCAGCACAAGAGATGGCAAGTGCGAGTGAAGAGCTTAACTCTCAAGCAAGCTCGTTAGCGCAAATGATGAGCTTTTTTACAGTAAATGAAGGCGATATGTTTTCAAAACCTGTGCCTCTAGCACACTCGCCACATAACACATCCGCTCCTCAAGTTGCTTCACCTTCAAACGGTTTAGATTTGCGTGATTTTGACCGTTACTAGGAGACTTATATGAGGACTCTAGATGATGATTTAAATGCTGATACTGATAATACACAAGATCAATACCTGCTTTTTGTTGCAGGCGGTGAGCTTTACGCTATGGAAGCACTAAAAGCGCAAGAAATTGTGGAGTATATAAGTGTAACAAAAGTACCAATGATGAACTCATTTATCAAAGGGGTTACAAATATACGGGGTAATATTGTTGCAGTTGTTGATCTTGTAGATAGATTTGAATTATCAAAAACAAAAGTAAGTGACAAAACATCTATAGTTGTTATTAACTATAAAAAAAATGATGTAACCACACAAATAGGCATAATGATAGATGAAGTTTATGAAGTTGATACGATTGAAAAATCAAATATCAAAAATGCGCCTGAATTTGGTGCAAAAATAGACTCCAAATATATATTGAACATGGGTAAATATGAAAATAAATATATACCTATACTCAATATGGACACTATCTTAAATGTAGATGAACTCTCGACATTGTCGAGTGAATAAAAGAGATGCCCATGGAAGATTATAAAGAAAATATTGAAAACAGTGTTGAAGATGATGATGAACTAGATCTGGTTGCTCTGGTTAGCTCAAATGCAAACGATACAAGTCAGTATCTTGTGTTTAAAGGCAGTGATAATCAATACTATGCAAAAAATGTATCTAAAATTGAAGAACTTTTAGTTTATAAAGATATAGATATAGCTAGAACACATGATGCAAACCTCATCATAGGTACTGCTGATATACGCGGAAATATGACGACTATTATTAATTTTGACAAATGGTTTGGAAATGAGGTTTTACCTGATGAAGAGTATGAACTTATTATTGTAGCCCATTATGGCGGGCATAGACTAGGTATAGTTGTGAAAAGCGTAGAGTATATTGTCAACATTCCTGCAGACACTATGACTGACAACTCTCAAAATGATGAAAAAACCTCTTTTATAACCAAGGTACAAATAGGACAAAAAAAAGAGATGTGTATTATTTTTGACAGTGATAAAATGCTTCTTGACACTTTTGAAACTATAGACACCAAGGCTGCTGAAGAAACAAACAGACTGCACAAACTCCAAAATGACAAATTAGTCATTTTTGCCGATGACAGTCGTTTTATACGTAAAATGGCCCAGAGCCTCTTTATCAAAATGGGCTTAAAATATAAAATGTATGAAAATGGTCAGCTTTTACTTGATGATTTGCCAAATATTGCACCTGAAGATATAGGCCTTTTTATAACCGACTTGGAAATGCCTGTTCTTGGCGGTAAAGAAGTCATAGACTATATTAGAAGTCATAAAGAGTACAATAATATAAATCTTATTATACATACAAATATGTCTAATGACAATATGGGTGACAATTTAAAGCAAAACGGTGCTCAACAGATTATAGGAAAGGTAAATATGCTTGCATTAAGTGAAGCTATTGAAAAGCTGATGGTATAAAATGGCAATTATCTTAAATGATAATGAATTTAAAACAATACAAAAGTTAATTTTTAAAGAAGTTGGCATTGACTTGCAGTCTTCAAAAAAAATGCTTGTGCAAAGCCGGCTTTTAAAAAGATTACTTTTTTATAAGCTTAATTCTTATCTCGATTATATTCGTCTGATACAAATTAACGAACAAGAGCGTATTGAGATGATTAACCTCATCACAACAAATGAGACCTATTTTTTTCGGGAAATAGAGCATTTTGAGTATTTGCAAAGAGTCATTATTCCAAATCATCCTTTTAAAAAGAAATTTCGTTTTTGGAGCGCGGCTGCATCTGTCGGTGCAGAAGCTTACTCCGTTGCGATGCTTTTAGATAAAACTATGGCAAAAAGTGATTGGGAAATAGTAGGTACAGACATCAATACAAAAGTCATAAAAAAGGCAAGAGTAGGTTTGTACCCTGAAAAATGGGTAGATAAAATACCTACTGAACTAAAAAAAGAGTATTGTCTCAAAGGCAGAGGCAGCCATGAAGGACAGTTTTTAATTGACAGAAAACTCGTTGAAAACATTGACTTTAGAGTCGGGAACCTTCTGAAACACAATGGTGACGTTGGAGAGTTTGATGTTATATTTTTAAGAAATGTCCTTATTTATTTTGATGATGCAACAAAACAGCTTGTTGTAGACAATGTACTTAAAAATTTAAAAATAGGCGGATATTTTGTAATATCATTAACAGAAAACTTAAACATGGTAGATACTTCACCCCTTGAAAATATCACATCTTCTATCTATAAAAAAATAAGGAAATAATGATGCATAAAGATTACAGTGCATATATACAATTTTTAGCCGCTGATTACAATATTTTATATATTGGCAAAGAGAATGAAAACTTAATTGATAAAATATCAAGTTATTTTAAAACATTATCAAAAATAACCATGAATGAAAATATGCTAAACAAAATAGCTACCACACTGAGTAAACGCGATATTAATGTAGTTGTTATTGATGCAAAAGAGAATGAAACACTTGCAAATCAATTTTTTCAACGTATTCATGAATATGACAGTGATATTATAACTATATTGCTATTTGATTCAAAACAGTATGAAAAGCTGTCTGAAACTATCTATTTTGTTGATGCTGTCATCTTTTATCCTATAATTGAGCAGTTATTTTACAAAAAGCTTTTTAGTGTTTTAAGCACACCATACGCCATTAAATCAATAGGAAGACGAGAGATTGCTATAAAACAAGATGTTGTCAAAGAGAACTCCATAGATAAGTTTTTTGACACATATGAGGGAAGCTCCCTCTTTATAGCAGATGATCTAACAGATATAGTTATGCGGCTTAATGCAGGAGAACTTTCACAGGAACTTTTTAGTCAAATAGCAGAGAAACTCGATGATGTTGCAAATATTTTTTCTAAATCATCACAAACAATATCTATTACACCTATTTATCAGGAATTAGCATCATATTTAAGAAATATAAAGATTCAAGAGATTAAACCTGAACATTTAAAAGCTTTTGATTATCTCTCAGAAATTTTAAGTGATGTGAGTGTATATTTGCTCGATATGTTTGTTGACAGAATTTTTAAAGATGTCTATATATTTGAACACTCTTTAGAAAATAATATTATTTTTATGAAAAGTCAGTTAGAAGGAAAAGAAGATGATGAAGACAACAGCGAATTGGAATTTTTTTAATGATTAAAGTATTTATAATAGATGATTCAGCACTAGTAAGAAACGAGTTAAAAAAGATTTTTGCCTCTGCTCAAGATATTGAAGTAATCGGCAGTGCACCAAACCCTGTTGATGCTTTTGATATCTTTAAAAAAGTCGGGCTGCCTGATGTTTTTATACTCGATATAGAAATGCCAAAAATGGATGGACTTACATTTTTAGAACAAATTTCAGAACAAAAACCAATACCGACCATTATCTGCTCCACTCTCGTAACACAGGGAAGCAGTTCTGCTATTGATGCTTTAAGAATGGGCGCTGTTGACATTGTACTCAAACCTACCTCTGAGATAAATTCGTTTTTTAAAGATAAACAAAATGACTTTATATCAAAAGTAAGAATTGCAACACACTCGCATGTAAAAATACTTCATAATATTCAAAGACGCAGTTCAAGCAAAGTGCTCAATGAAAAGCAGGTCTCAAGTAGTGTTAAAGCTGCAAGTTCTCTTCCCGCATCGAAAAAAATCATAGCTATAGGAGCATCAACAGGCGGTGTTCAAACACTAGAAGAGATATTTATGATGCTAGAGCCAAATCATCCGCCTATTGTAGTGACACAGCATATGCCTGCAGGCTTTACTGCTTCATTTGCACAAAGACTCAATGAGGTACTGCCCTCTTCTGTGGTCAAAGAAGCCCAAGAAGGTGACACGCTTATGCATGGTAGAATTTTAATAGCACCGGGACATTTACATATGGAAGTCGTTAAAAGCGGGTTTATGTACAAAATTGCTTTAAAAAACTACCCAAAGGTAAATTCTCATAAACCCAGTGTCAACGTTTTGTTTCGCTCTATGGCAAAAGAGGTCGGCATATTTGGAGTTGGCATTATACTCACAGGAATGGGAGATGATGGAGCGACAGGTCTTTTAAAGATGAAAAATGCAGGAGCGGCCACTTATGCTCAGGATGAGCGAAGTTGTATAGTCTATGGTATGCCAAAACAGGCAGTAGATATCGGCGCTGTCATAAGTTCTTTGACACTTGGCGAAATAGCAAACCTTATTAACACGGTGAGGTAAGTAGATACAAAACATTATTTAAGCAAAGCATCAGCCTTTTTTTCATACCCTATCCTACAAAATAAAAGAGGTTATAGATTATGTCAAACAGATTAGCAAATGAAGATTCCCCATACCTGCAGCAGCACAAGGACAATCCGGTAGACTGGTGGCCGTGGTGTGATGAAGCTTTTGAGCGCGCAGAAACTGAAAATAAAGCAATTTTTATAAGTATTGGCTACAGCTCTTGTCACTGGTGCCATGTTATGGAAGAAAAAGTTTTTGAAGACAAAGAGTGTGCCCAAATTTTAAATGAGAGTTTCATTTGTATAAAAGTTGACCGTGAAGAACGCCCCGATATTGACAAATATTATCAGGAAGTGCATATGCTGCTCAA
This sequence comes from Sulfurimonas autotrophica DSM 16294, assembly GCF_000147355.1. Taxonomy (NCBI): domain Bacteria; kingdom Pseudomonadati; phylum Campylobacterota; class Epsilonproteobacteria; order Campylobacterales; family Sulfurimonadaceae; genus Sulfurimonas; species Sulfurimonas autotrophica. The sequence continues at coordinate 953,029 of NC_014506.1, read as the reverse complement.
CCGCCGTGCAGGCGGATGGCCGACGAGTATTTTTTGTACACCGCAAAACAAACCGTTTTTTGCCGGAACCTACATTCCTCCCGAATCCAATGCCGGCAGTATTGAAGGCATGGGCTTTAAAGAACTTACTCGTTTGATTGCTACAAAAATCAAAGAAATGGATCCAAAACTGTTTGAAAATGCAGATGAAATAGAAGGATTTTTAAATCATAAAGATCATCCAAAAGAGGCAACTGTTTTAAAAGAGGATTTTTATAAAAATCTTCTACTGCAGGCAAAAAACAATTATGATACAAGAAACGGCGGTTTTTCAGACAAACCAAAGTTTCCGCACTCTTCAACACTTACTGCTTTAATGGTTATTGACAGACTCTATAATGATGCCAGTGCAAAGGCCATGACAACAAATACACTTGAGCATATGATCAAAGGCGGTATATACGACCTTGTTGACGGCGGTTTTTGCAGATACTCCGTAGATGAAAAATGGCTCGTACCCCATTTTGAAAAAATGCTCTATGACAATGCTCTGCTCTGCGGCGTATATACTGAGGCTTATTTGACATATGAAGATGAAAAGTATCTTCATACGGCCAAAGAAGTGGCAGATTTTTGGTATAACTTTATGAGCGAAGATGACCTATTTTACAGTGCCAGCGATGCAGACAGTGATGGGAAAGAAGGAACTTACTTTGTTTACACCTATGATGAAGTTTACACCGTACTTACCCAAAACGGCTATGAAAATGCAAAAGAAATGTGCCAAGAGATGAGTGTCACTCATCACGGAAACTTTGAAGGTAAAAATATTATTCGCTTTGAAGATGAAATTCCTGAGTGGTTCAATGATATTAAACCACTTTTACAAAAAATAAGACAAAAAAGAAGTTATCCGTTTATAGACAAAAAAGTGCAAACATCATGGTCTGGTATGATGATAAATTCTTTGTTCAAACTTGGAGCCATCGATAGAAAATACAAAGAAAAGGCTATAAAAACTCTTAATAAACTGCTTGACACTCTGTTTATAGACGGTAAGCTGTATCACACGACTCTAATTCATAAAAAACCAAAAGTAGAAGCATTTTTGGAAGATTATGCATTCCTTTCTCAAGCACTGCTGAGTGCCTTTAAATATACACAAAATGAGGTCTATCTCATACATGCACAAAGATTTGTAAATAAGGCACTGGAAGAGTTCTATGACAAAGGCGTATGGAACTTCAGCAGCGGTGAATTTGCCGTAAAAGCTGAAATAACTGACACAACATATACAAGTTCGGTCAGTATTATGATAAATGCTTTAATAACTTTGGGAACGCTTCTTGAAGATGAGAAATACAGACATTTTGCTTTTAAAACAATGGAATATAACTCTTATGAACTGGGGCGCAGACCGATTTACTACCCTTACATGCTTACGCAGGCACTCAGATATGTCAAGGGAGACAGAATTATAAAAACAAATGAGCAAAATATTAATAACTATGCTTATGCACTTGCAAAAATAAAATATCCGTTTGTAGAATTCAAAAAAAGTGAAGATGATGACTTTATGATATGCGGAGACAAAAGCTGTTTTGCCAATACACAGGATTTACATCAAATTAACAAACTGATTGAACAATCTTTGTAAATAGTTTCCACTTTAGAAAAAAAGCTTCTTTGAGCTTTTCTTTCTTATATGTGTTGACTAATTCAACCTTTTTTATGTATGCATAAAGTTTTTTATCTTGCTGAAAATGTAAAAAAATTTTGTGCAGCTTTTTTGTTATATAAATATCATGCAGTTGTCCTAAAATATCTTGAAGCTCTTTTAGTATTTTTTTTAAATTATCTAATCTATTTTGAAAATACGGAGTAAATAACTCAGTTGCATACCTTAATTTTTTCAATTTTATTCGTAATTTATGTGCTTGTTCATCTTCCAATACAGGACCTATAGCAGAACCGTACAAGCATATATCATTTTGATAACTTTTTAAAAAATTTGCAGCAAAAGGAATTATATTTTCTTCAAGTACAGACAACTGTTTTTTAGTAAGCTTTTTTCTCCATTGTTTTGTTTTTATCCATTTTTTCAATTCTTTTTTAAATTTTTTATATTTTTTTGATTCTAAATACTTTTTGATTTTTCTGTACTCTTTTTCTCTGCATTTTAAAGCAATATTATAAAGCAACAACTCAGTAGAAGTTAATGCATCTTTATTTAAATATGTCTCTATATATACATCAATATCGCGAGCTTTGTCATAACAAGAAGCGACTGTTGAAATATTGGCATAAATATTTTTTGTTATTTTTTTTGGTATTACCGATTGAAAAGTAAAGAACACAGAACGCATCCTTCTCAGGGACACACGCATTTGATGCAGAGCATCTGTATCTTTTGATGCAAGCACTGCTTTTTCATATTTTTTTACTTTTTTTAAATCAATTTCTAAAAACTCTCTAAATGTAGCTTCAATTGTTGCGTGCATATTTTCATACCTTATTGCATTATTATAACAATATATATGTTAAGGTAAAACTGATATTAATATAATTTGATTTATAATAAAAAAAAGGATACGAATATGGGACATGAAAGAGATATACTTGATGATGAGATGAAAGATGGTGCCAATTTAGAAGAAATTGTGCATGAAGAGAGAAGAAAAAATAAAACAAATAAAAAGAATATTCAAGACAAAAGAGAAAAGGATCCGCACAAAAAGCGCGTTGCCGTCTGGGTAAAAGATGAAGTTCTGCGTTATGAAAGTGAGCTAAAAGAACTGCAGATAGAACTGTTAAAAATGCAAAACTATGTCAAAGAGACAGGACAAAAAGTGCTGATGATTTTTGAGGGTCGTGATGCCGCAGGTAAAGGCGGTACAATTAAACGTATTACGGAACATCTTAACCCTCGTGGTGCAAGAGTTGTCGCTCTTGACAAGCCGAGCGACAAAGAGACAACGCAATGGTATTTTCAAAGATATGTGCAGCATCTGCCCTCAGCCGGAGAAATTGTTCTTTTTGATAGAAGTTATTACAACCGTGCAGGGGTTGAACCTGTTATGGGGTTTTGTACACAAGAGGAACATAAAGAATTTTTACATGAGGTGCCTGAGTTTGAAAAGATGCTCATTAACTCCAATATAAAGATTTTTAAGTTTTACTTTTCTGTATCAAAAGCCGAGCAAAAAAGACGTTTTGACAAACGCAGAACCGACCCGCTCAAACAATATAAGCTCTCCCCTGTAGATGAAAAATCCCAAGGACTGTGGGACAAATATACTATAGCCAAATACTCTATGCTTTTAGCATCACACACAGATTATGCACCTTGGACAATCATTCGTTCCGACAACAAGAAAAAAGCCCGTATAAATACTATCAAACATATTTTAAATCATTTTGATTACCCCAATAAAATTGCAGATAAAAAGCTCAAAGCAGATGATAAAATTCGTATCTTTGCCAATGATGAAATCAAATTGATGGAAACAGAAATGACACTGAAAAAAAATAATGCCTAAAAGTGTTAGAAAATAGTTACATATTTTTAGCTATAATTTTCTTTTTATAAAAGAGGGTTATATGCTAAAAGACTTAGGAAAATATATATTTATGATAGAGCTCGGATATAAATATATAAAAATTTTCAAACAAACTTATTTTCATCCGTTTATTACTCAAAAGTATGCCTATCAAGAACTTTCAAAAGCACGTCAAGAGTATTCAAATCAGGTCTTGGACTTTTTAAATATTAAGATCAAACTTATCGGTGAACTTCCAAAAAAAGATAAAATTTTATATGCTATAAATCATCGTTCTCTGCTTGATATTCTCGTTATGGAAAATATTTTTTCAAAAAATAACAAAAGCGGTGCATGGATAGCAAAACAGGAACTTTTTAACGACCCAATATATGGAAAATTTTTTCAATACAGCGGATGTATTCCGGTTGACTTGGAAAATAAAAAAGGATTGGTGAGATTTTTTAAAACAATCAAAAGGACGCTTGCAAAAGTGGATGATATGAATATATATATTTTTCCAGAAGGTGAAAGATATAACGGCGAAGGCATTAAAAAGTTTCAAAGCGGAGCTTCAAAAATAGCCAAAGCCAATAACCTTGATATAGTACCCGTGTATATCAATAATAAACTTGAAAAAGTATTTAAAAGCTCTCCATACAAAGAGCCTTACACTGTGGAAGTTCATGTTGGGGATATAACAAATTACGAAAATTTAGAAGAAAAATATCTTAAATTTTATAAATCAGTAAAAGAGAAGAAATCATGAAACCAATGAAACTTGGCGTCAATATAGACCACGTAGCAGTTTTAAGAGAAGCAAGACAGGTGAATGACCCTGACATTTTACAGGCACTTTATGTTGCATGTGAGAGTGGAGCCGAACAAATTACCATCCATTTACGAGAAGATAGAAGACACATTCAGGATATTGATGTAAAAAATATTTTACAGTTTTCAAAACTGCCTGTAAATCTTGAGTGTTCCATCAATAAAAATATATTAGACATTGTCAGTAGAGTGAAGCCTCATCGTGCCACTTTGGTTCCAGAAAAAAGAGAAGAAGTCACCACGGAAGGCGGACTTGATGTGTTTAGTTATGAAAATGAAATAGCTTATGCAATAGAACAGCTACATGACAGTATTATCCCCGTCTCTTTGTTTGTTGATCCGAGCATTGAAGCGATGGAGCAGTCAAAAAAACTCGGAGCCGAGATGGTTGAGCTGCATACCGGTCTTTTTGCAAATCTTTTTGCGATGCTCAATTCCTCTTTGCCAAAATCAAATCATTCTGTAAAAGAGTTGGAGTTTCCGCGCTATGAACTTAGCGACAGGCTTGAGATGGCAATAGAGCAGCTAAAACTCTCTGCAAGACATGCCGATAAACTCGGACTCGAAGTAGCAGCAGGTCATGGGCTCAACTATCATAATGTGCATGAGATGATGCAAATAAAAGAAATAACAGAGTTAAATATCGGACAAAGCATTATTGCTCGCAGTGTTTTTACTGGTTTAAGTGAAGCCATAAAAGAGATGAAAAGTCTCACAACTCGATGAGTAAGCCAATTATAGCCGTAAGTATCGGTGATTTAAACGGTGTCGGTATAGAAATAGCACTCAAAGCACATGAAGTAATTTCCAAAATTTGTCATCCGATTTACTGTATAAACAGGACTATGTTGCAAAAAGCCTCTGCACGCTTACATGTAACGGTTCCTGATGATTTTGAGCTTTGTGAAGTTGAGGGAGAGTTTGATATTCAACCAGGAAAAGTAGATGCCGTAAGCGGTTTGTATGCTTATGAATCTTTTATGGCTGCAGTGCATTTGTGCGAAGAAAAAAAAGCGCAAGCAGTCGTCACCATACCAATACACAAAGAAGCCTGGATGAAAGCAGGACTTGAGTTTAAAGGTCATACTGACCTGCTGCGTCAACATTTTAACAAAGAAGCCATTATGATGCTTGGCTGTCAAAAAATGTACGTGGCTCTTTTTACAGAACACATTCCACTCAAAGATGTTGCAAAAAACATCAAATATAAAAAACTCAAGCAGTTCTTTTTGGATATGCACAATTCTATTCCTGAGGCTCCAATAGCAGTGCTCGGTCTCAATCCGCATGCCGGGGACAACGGTGTTTTGGGTCAAGAAGAGCTTATTATTACCAAAGCAATAAAAAGTGCCAACAAAAAAATAGGTTTTGAACAATTTGTAGGTCCAATCGTGCCTGATGTTGCCTTTGCACCCTATTGTCGCAATAATTACAACTATTTTGTAGCGATGTATCATGATCAGGGACTTGCACCGCTTAAAGCACTTTATTTTGATGAGAGTGTTAATATTTCACTCAATCTGCCCATTGTACGTACATCAGTTGACCACGGGACTGCTTTTGACATCGCTTATAAAGGCGAGGCCAAAACACTGAGTTATGTCAATGCTGTACAATCTGCATTGGACCTAATAGATAACAAGACGCACAGGCAAGGTTACAAAAAAGAAATTTAGTTTTTTCTAAGTCACGCTTTAGCATTTGAAAACCTTGCTTCCAAAGAGCCAGAAAAGCTAAAATTCCTTAAAAGATAATTATTTTCCTTTAAGATATTTTCTGCTACAATTTTATAAATACATCCCAGAAGGAAAATAAAATGAAAAAAATCGTAGCTCTAACACTTACAGCGGCTTCACTCATGGCAAGCTCATTGGTTCAAGATGCAAAAAATGCAGGACTTGCACCAATTCCAACAGAAGCAAGTAAACTGTTAAAATTAATTGACAATCCAAAAAACCCTATTACAAAAGCTAAAGTAGAACTTGGTAAAAAACTTTACTTTGACCCGAGACTTTCCAAAAGTGGTCTTATCTCTTGTAATACTTGTCACAACCTAAGCAAAGGCGGCGATGACGGTATGCAGGCGGCAGTCGGTCACAAATGGACAGCTAACCCGCATCACCTGAGCTCTCCGACTGTATATAATGCAGTGTTTAATGACAAACAGTTTTGGGATGGTAGAAGTCCAGACGTAGAAGATCAGGCTCAAGGTCCTATCCAAGCGGCTCCTGAAATGGCTGCTACACAAGAGCATGTCGTTGCAGTAGTAACTTCTATGCCTGCATATGTGAAAGAATTTCAAAAAGCATACGGCAAAAATGTAAAAATCACATTTAAAAAAGTGGCTGACACTATCGGGTTGTTTGAGAGAACACTTGTAACACCTGCTCCTTTTGACGCATTTATGAACGGCGATGAAAATGCCATGACGAAAAAGCAAAAAGAAGGTTTAAAAACTTTCATTCAAGTTGGTTGTGCATCATGTCATAACGGTGTTGGTATTGGCGGTGGAATGAATGCCTTTAATGTAGTTGCAAAATACAAATATATGAACGTAGGGGACTTTAAAGGGGATGCCAACGGTATGGTAAAAGTTCCGACACTTAGAAATGTAACCCAAACTGCTCCATACTTTCACAACGGTATGATACCAACACTCAAAGATGCAATCAAAGAGATGGGTCGCATTCAACTTGGAGCTAACATCAGTGACAAGCAGGCTAAATCTATAGAAGCATTTTTAGGTGCACTTGATGGTAAAAAACCATATGTGAAATTGCCAATGCTTCCAGCTACAAATGACAATACTCCTAAACCGGAGTTAAACTAATTTTATAGCAACATAATGTTGCTATAAATACTCTTATTTGCAAATATAAGTAATTATCTCTTTTTTTAGTTTCTTAAATTCAAAATTTTCTACATTCTCAAGAGTATATATTAAACGATTTAATGATCTGTCTTTCCCTAAATACGGCACGACTTTTTTCAAAAATTCCTCTTTTGACTGAATATTTTGCAGCTCTTTTTTGACTCTTTTTTGTTTATCAGTTGTTTTAGTATTTTTCAATACTTTATACATGTAAATTAAAAACAGTGTTACAAATACTCCCGACATAAAATAAAGTATTTTTTCCATAATAGTAAGTTTCTCCTCTTTAGTTGTTGTTTTTACACGCACAGAATCTTTTACAGTAATAGCAAAAGCCTGGGTATTTATGTTTTTTATTTTTTTCTCTTTAATATCAAAATATTGCAATGAAACAGAGGGAATAGTAAAATTTTTATCTGAAACTATTTCAAAGCTTTTTTGATAGATGTCACGTTGTCCTTTATGCAGTTTTTTTGTACTTTTTTCATATACAGTCGCACCCGGCACTCTAATATTCAAATCATCAAAATTATTGATATTGCCGCTGCCTTGTAGATAAAGTGTAAATTTTACCGGCTGATTTTTATGAATGAATTTTGTATTGACACTCGCATTGAGTTCATAGGATCCGACAATAGAAAGGTTGTTCGGAATCACTGTTACTGAGAGTGTAAGGGCATTAGAATAAATATTGCGTTTTTTATGTTTTGGAATTGAGAGTTCTATCTTGGCTTTTGCCGGGTATAAAACAAATGTACCACTTCTTTGAGGTGCTATATCATAAACAATCTCTTCTACCCATTCGCCTTTGTCATTTTTATACTCTTTGTCACTGAGTTCTTGCAGTGAAAAATCATTAAAGACAGGTGTAAAGAGATCATAATCTTGCAAATCTTTATATACAAGCTTTACATGTAATGTCAATTTTTCTCCTACCATAGGAGTTTTATTGCTTATGTCCATACTGAGTTTATAATCTGGTGAACGTGTTTGGGTGAGTTTTTTCACTGTTACATGTAAGGGTTGTGTTTTTTCAACCTTGCCATCCACTTCTATATTAAAAGCGGGTAATGTAACATCCTTGTCTGGAGTCAAAGAGTATATTTTACTCAACTTGTCTGCTTTTTTGGCATTGATTATCACCGCTTCATGTGAAGTCTTAATATGTTTTACCACATATCCGTCTATATATTCTACCTTGGGAAATTTGACATTAAAGCCCTTGGCAACGACAGTAAACTCCAATGCTTCTGTTTTCATAATATATTGGGGAGCAAATGTTTTAACCCATGCATGCGCATCAAAATAGATAAAAAGCAGCAGAAAAATTATATTACCAAGGTTTTTGCGCATCATCACTCATCCTTTTTATCTGAATTTTTTGTAAGAAAACCGGAGTTTTTTGCTTTTGTATTATTTTTATCCACTTTTCTTCCTCCGACAAGACTAACTTCTGCAGTTTTATCTTATATTTTGAACTGACTTTATAATCATTGTTGCGTTGTTCAAGCGTATTTTTAAAACATACTTTTGCCGAGCCTCTGTTAAAAATTTTTTTCAGTTTTTTTCTTTTTTTCAGCTCCTGCGTGATTATTTGTAAATTGTTTTTTGTCTGCTTAAAGAGATGCAGTTGTAAAGAGTGCTCAAAATTAGACTTTGCCAACTCCAGTTTGTCTCTTTGGACATAACAGTTTCCGATATTATAAAAAATTTTTGCGTTAAGCAGCTTATCTGTTGATAGAGCACGTTTATAAGAAATTACAGCTTTTAAATACTTGTGCTGTTTGTATAAAGCATTGGCAATATTGTAATTTACTTCGCTTGTCGGTGTTAGCTCTTTATAGTGTTGGATTGCTTTTTCATACTGCTTTTGCTCATAGTATGAGTGTGCCTTTTGTAATTTTATAAAGTCAAAAACACCGGCACTTGCAGGAGCACTTAAAAGAGTCAGTTGCATCAGACCGACTAACAACGAAAGTTTCACTATATACTTTTGCTTCAAGCCTATAATAAAAACAAAATAGAGTATCAATAATGCAGTGCCCAAAGGGTACACAAACAATTCTTGATACTGCTTCATATTATATTCACTTGTAATTATTTTTTGAGAGCTCTTTTGTATGGCGTCTAAAATGCCCTCAATATCACTTTGTGTCCATTGATATTTCATATAATACCCTTCACTTTTTTGCGTCATATTTTTTAAAGAATTATTCGGTTTGGGACCAAAATCAATTGCATAAAGCTTTAAATGATTTTTCAAAATATAAGAGATTTCATCTGCCCGGCTGACGTCTTCACCGCCGTCAGTGAGTAGAATTATATTTTTTGTTTTTTCTTTCTCCAGCATTTTTTTACCTGATTCAAGCACTCCAAAGAGATTGGTATTTGGTTCTAGTTTCTGCTTGATATCGGCATTTTTGAGCATATATGCCAATGCCTGTGTATCTTCGCTTAGTGGGTAAAGCATATAGGAATTTTTTGCAAATATAAGTATGCCTACATGTAAGTTATTCGCTTTTTGGATGAATTTTAAAAGTTTTAGTCTGGCTAAACCTAAACGGCTTGGATAGATGTCTGATGCATGCATAGATTTTGACACATCAAGAGCAATAACCGCAGAACTGCTCATCTGTTTTGTAACTGCATTTTGTTTCAAATAAACAGGACGAGCCAGAGCTATAATCATAAGAGCCATAACCAGTAAAAAATATCTGTAACGGGCCGAAGTTTTCAGTAATTGTGTGTTTAATGCGAGCTGCTTAATCACTGCTTGCGAAAAAATGTTTTCCATAGAATTTTTCGTTTTTTTGAAAGAGAGAACAAAGAGTAGCATAGGAATAAGCAAAAAATAGAGTGCATAACTGTATAAAAAAAACATTACAGCACTCCTCTGTTTTTAACATATGGCAGAAGCGCCGCAGCACATGACAGCGATATAATTAAAAAATAAAAATATATATGTTCATGCACACTCAGAGTATTATATTCCAGCTCACTCTTTTCTAAGCTATCAATACTTTTGTATACTTTTACTAAATCTTCTTTATTTTGTACCTCAAAGTTTTTTGCACCGTTTTTATTTGCAATCACTTTCATCATATCGCTGTAACTTTTGTCTATAGTTATCGTGTATATTTTTATATTGTACTTTTTTGCCAATTTCAAAGCAAATTCAAGCGGTATTTTACTTGCAGAATCCTCCCCGTCACTAAGCAGAATAATAATCTTCGATTTACTTTTTGAATTTTTCAAAAGCTGTATGGAAGAAACTATACCATCAATTAATGCTGTACTTTTTCCAAGCACTCCCACGTTAATGTTGCCAACTATATTTTTTTGAGCTTCTTTATCAAAACTCAAAGGAGAGGCTATACCTGCAGTTGTACCAAAAACCACCAGTCCTATTCTGTCTTTCACTCTTGAATTTATAAAATTTTGCACGACCTCTTTTACGACATTCAATCTGCTTTGCTTGTACTTTTTTTCATTAAAGCCGTAAGTGCTCATAGAATCGCTGGTGTCCAATGCCAAAACTATATCAACGGCATTGCTTTTTACTGCTTTTATTTTTTTCGTTATAATCGGGTCGCTTAATGCAAAAATCATACATGTAAACATTGTCCATTTTAAAATTTCTCTTACATAATGTTTTTTATTTGCGTGAGGCAGCAGTTGATAAAAATGCGGCATATAGTAGGATTCTTTCTCTTGCTTAAAGAGTAAAGCACTGAGTATAAACAAAGGCAGTAACAATAAAAAAAGAGGATATGTAAAACTAAATGAATCAAGCATAAAAGTCTCTTAATTCATCTAAAAATTTTCTTATTTCCTTTTGTAGTTTTTCAGGTATATTAAGCGATTTTTGTTGATACTTATAGATATAAAGTTGAGAAATTATGCTCTCAAGTTCTTTTTTCTGCTCTTTTGTTTTTGCCAACCTTCTTCCATAATATGTAAACAGATAAGCACTTTGTTTTACATTATAAAAATTTGAATGCAGCAATATATTCAAGTAATATGCTTCGTCTTTTTTATTTTTTTGCACTCTTTTTTTATAAAAAAAGTAAAGTATCAAAACAATTACTACACATAAGACTAAAGACAATAGAAATAGACTCAAAGAGTTGTCCGGTACTGTTTCGAGAGGAAAAATATCATTTATATTGAGCTGTTTCATATTCTGCTCATTAAGCTAATGATTTTTTCAGCCGGATCCTCATCCGTATAAATTTTAATAAAACGAATGCCTGCTCTTTGTAATTTTTTATATAACTCATTATCGTGTTCAAATATTTTTTTTGTATAAGACTTGAGAGTCGCTTTATTTAAAGTCATATCCGCACTCATACCTAGAGCAGGGTCAGTAATATTGAGCTCGCCCAGCTGGGCAGGATGTTCTTCAAAACGATCACGCACAATAATAACTATCACCTCATGTTTCAGACTTAATGCCTTAATATTTAAGTTTTGCGTATCAAAAAAATCACCGATTAAAAACAGAATACTCTTATGCTGCAACTGTGTATAAAGAGTCTGTGTTATCTGTACATAATCCAATGTTTTTCCAAGGACGTCATAAGCATCAATTTTTTCTACCAAGGTTCTCACACCAAACTTCTGTTTTGTTTTTTGAGTACACAAAAACACTTCATCACTGCAAATATAACTTTCAAACGGGTCATTTTGTTTCACACAGCTGTAACTGATTAACGCGCAAATCTGAGTCAGTAAATCTTTTTTTAGCGCTGTTGTTCCAAAATGGAGCGAACCGCATAAAAGAGGAGCGATTACTACATTTAATTCTCGCTGCTGATGAAAAAGTTTTACATAGGGCTTGCCTATTTTGGAACTTACTATCCAATCTATATGTCTTATATCATCACAGCTTTCATACTCTCTGAGTTCTATAAAATCATAGCCCTCTCCTCTTCTTTTGCTGGTATTGTCGCCTGTAATTTTACTAAAGACTTCCCTTTGTGTTTTAATAAGAATTAATGCCAGTTTCTTATTGGATTTGAAAAGTGTTTTTAGCATATTATTATGGTATTTCTATAGATTCTAATATTTTTTGAATAATATCATCACTGCTCAACCCCTCGGCAATGGCATCATAGCTTAAAATTATGCGGTGTCGCAATACATCTTTTATAGTCAGTGCAATATCGATAGGAGAGACGAAATCATGACCTCGTAAATACGCTCTTGCCTTTACAGCCTTTAACATGTCGATGGTTGCACGCGGGCTTGCACCAAATGCTATATAACGTTCTAACTCTTCAAGGCCGTATTTTTTTGGATCTCTTGTTGTAAAAACAAGTTTTACAATGTAGGCACTCAATTCCTCTTCAATATGGACAGCTTTAACTTCTTCTTTAATTTGTTGCAACTCATCAGCAAAGATGACCGGATTTATAGGTTCAAAAGTGTCATTGGCAACTTTTTGTGCTATTTCATACTCTTCATCCTCTGTGTTGTAGCCAACGACTACTTTAAACATAAAGCGGTCTAATTGTGCTTCAGGCAAAGTGTATGCACCTTCTTGTTCAATCGGATTTTGGGTTGCGAGCACTAAAAACGGATTCTGGATTTTAAAACTGCTGTCACCTATAGTAACCTGTCTTTCCTGCATAACTTCTAAGAGTGCCGATTGTACTTTTGCCGGAGCTCTGTTTATCTCATCAGCCAAAAGTAAATTTGTAAAGACAGGTCCATATTTGATTTTAAAGTCTCCGGACTTTACATCATAAATTTCTGCTCCAATAATGTCTAAAGGCAATAAATCAGGAGTAAACTGCACACGTTTAAACTCTAGACTCAATGCTTTGGCTATAGCATTGACAGCCGTTGTTTTGGCAAGACCGGGAACACCTTCAAGCAGTATATGCCCATTTGTCATAAGTCCAATCAGCAGAGCATCAATCATATCTTTATGACCGATTACGCCTTTTGCTATCTCTTGTTTTAGAAGTTTTATTTTATTTTTCATTTAAAGAGTGTAGTATTAATTTGTAAAAGATATGTAAAATATATTTCATGAAATTATATTTAGACTTCAGGGTTGAATAATAGATAATGAGGCATAATTCTTACTAATAATTAGCAAGAGGATTATTTTTTGAATTTATATGGTACACAACTCATAGACAATGCCTATAATAATCTCAAAATCTCGTCATCTGGTGCCTTCATAAACGCTACTGTCCTTGTTGGAATCTTTTATAACCATGTCAATAATAAAGAACTGTTAGTCTGGTATTTTTTAATAAGTTCTGTTTCCCTTCTTCGATTTTTTTCCTACAAACTTTATAAAAAAAATAATCATAAATTCAGTATACAACGATGGAAACAAATATTTTATGGTGGACTTATTGTTTCTTCTATTTTATTTGGACTGACACCATTTTTATTTTTTGTGCAACAAAGTCCTCTGCATCAAGCGGCACTCATTATCATTATATCCGGCTTAAGTGCGGGAGGTGTCAGTAGTCTCTCTTCCTTAATCCGTGCCGTACAACTGTTTTTAGTTTTTATTTTAACCCCGTTAATTATAAAACTTTTAATGCAAAATACACTACTCTATAATTCAATCGCATTTCTTGTGTTTTTATACTTAATACTTATGCTATACATAGCAAAAGAATTTTATAAAAATTATTTAAATATTTTAATCTCTAAACAGATGTATAAAAAAACAGCAGCAGAACTATCAATATCCGAGAATCGCTTTAAAACAGTTTTTAAGCAGGCTCCTCTTGGAATTTTTATGTATGATACAAATATGATTATTCATGAAGTCAATCAAGAATTTATGAATTTCTTAGAAGCCTCACAAGAGTTTTTAATCAGTCTTGATTTGCATACTCTGCCAGATCAGAGAATATTTCCATCACTTCAAGCTCCTTTAGATAATATCGAAGGATTTTATGAGGGCCAATACACAACAAAATTTAAGCAAAAAAATCTATGGATAAGTATGAACACATCGCCACTCAAAGATATAAACAATAATGTTATAGGCGGCATAGGAATCGTTACCGATATTACACACAGAATACAAACACAGCTCCAGTTTGAACATCAGGCAAAACATGACACCTTAACAGATATTGCAAATCGTTCTTTACTATTGGAAAAAATAGAACAAGAGATCATTCGTTATAAACGGCATAATATTATTTTTGGTGTTATTTTTTTAGATTTGGATCATTTTAAAAATATCAATGATTCACTTGGACATGCTGTAGGTGATGAACTTCTTATCCAAACTGCCCATAGATTAAAAGATGTCATTAGAGTTGAAGACACCATAGCAAGAATCGGCGGAGATGAATTCGTTATTTTATTACCGGATTTAGCCAATGAAATGCAATTTGCAGCTACAAATGCGGAACGCATCGCAGAAAAAATACACAATATTTTATCTAAAAGTTTTAAGATAAATGATCTCACACTCAATGTATCGGCAAGTCTGGGGATTGCTTTTATAGGAAATGGATCACAAAGTCCGGATGATATTTTAAAATATGCCGACATTGCTATGTATGAGGCTAAAAAAGCAGGCAGAAATACCACAAAATTTTATCAACACAAGATGGATGAATGGATAAGCAGACGAATGGCTATAGAAAACGGCCTCAGAGATGCTGTAAAAAATCAAGAACTAGAACTTCACTATCAGCCTATTATAGATTTCGCTACGTCAAAAGTCATAGGTGCTGAGGCACTGCTGCGATGGAATACACCGAAATTCAATGATGTTTATCCAGATGAATTTATACCTATTGCAGAAGAAAGCGGATTGATTTTAGAAATAGGTAAATGGGTTTTACAAACAGCACTAAAACAATTTGTTGCATGGCAAAAAGAGTTTACAGGCGTTATAGAACTTCAAAAAATAGCCGTAAATATCAGCGCGCACCAGTTTGAAAATTCAAATTTTTTACATGATGTAGATTCAATTATAAAAAAGACAAATATAAAACCTAGCTGTTTAGAACTGGAATTAGTTGAATCGGCACTAGTTGAAAACCTTAAAACTGTCAGTACAAGAATGCAAAAATTGCGAGATTTGGGAGTCAGTATTTCAATAGATGATTTTGGCACAGGATACTCTTCTTTGTCATATCTTAAAAAACTTCCATTTACAACACTCAAAATTGACAAATCCTTTGTCATGGATATTCAAAATGATGTAGATGATAAAGAGTTAATCAGTGCCATTTTAATGATTGCGCAAACTTTTAATTTTGAGGTAGTTGCCGAAGGCGTTGAAACGCAGGAACAATATCTATTTTTAAAAGAAAAAAAATGTACCTATCTACAGGGCTATTATTGTTCTAAACCTCTACCAAACGAACAGTTTATTCAATTTCTAAGAAAAAATAGTGTAAGATATTCCTTTTAAAGGAGTATTATTATGAATACAGATGAATTTTACCTCACGGATGAAGAAAAAAAAGCTTTAAAAGAGATAGCAAAAACGGCACTTTATGAAGCTGTTATAAATAATCAAAAAATAGCACTTGATGAGAGCAAACTGCCTGATAAATTCAAACTCCATCTCGGTGCCTTTGTCACACTCAAAGAAAACGGCATGCTAAGAGGCTGCATAGGTCGATTTGAACCTGATGAGCCTCTGTACAAAGTCATTATAGATATGGCCATATCCGCTTCACGGTATGATACACGTTTTAATCCTGTAACAAAAGAAGAACTTGACAATATAGAAATTGAAATTTCAGTGCTTACGCCGAGAAAAAAAGTAAATTCTATTGATGATGTGGTTGTCGGCAAACATGGTATATATGTTGAATACGGTTCAACAAACGGCACATATTTACCACAGGTAGCAACAGATATGGGATGGGATAAAGAACAGTTTGTCAGAAGTTGTTGTGTGGAAAAAGCGGGTATTGCACCCGAGCATTGCAAAGATGCAACGCTTTATGTTTATGAAGCTATAGTATTTTAATATTATAGCTTGTCTGGAGTAAGACCGACACTCTCTAAAAAGTGACGAAGTTTTACAATAGCATCTTTGGATAATTCCGGTCTGTGTGAAAGTGTCATTGAATGTTCTTTCCCATTAAGGTGAATAATTGCACGATGTTCTTTGTTTAAATCAATTTTTGCACCATAATGCTCTAACGCTGAAAGAAGCTTTTTGCTGTCAATATTTCCAGACATTGGATGTTCAAATATTTTTGAAAGTTTTGTTTTATGTTTACTCATTTTTTCTCCTGTGTTTATATACTTCAATTATCGTCTTTTAAAGATTAAAAGTGTCTTATCTTCAGTGTCATAGAGTGAAAAAGTCTGTTTTTCTACAAGCTTGAGACCTGAAAGGTTTTGAAATGTTTGTATTTTATGAAAATACTGCACGATTGTATCCTGATGCTTTGTATAGTTGCCATCATCATTTTTTTCAAAAAGTGTAAACCTGGTGTGGAGTTCATTGTTTTCAAATACGGCATCCACACTTAAAAATTCATTTTCACTTTCACTGCTCATTGTGCCCTCTGCAACATCGCTAAAGCCGTAGAGAGTATTGATATCTGCTATAAATATACCCTCATCATTAAGTTTGTCTGCTATTGTCTCCAAAAATGCAACAAGAGCCTCTTTATCCATAAAATTGAGTACATCAAAAATACTTACAACCGCATCAAATTTGCCCTCAATCTCTTTTACATCTATACACTCAGCGTCAAGTCCCTGTGCTTGGCACTCTTTAACCATCACAGCACTTAAATCGACACCTTTACATGTAACGCCGTCACTTATCATTCGCTGCATAAATCCGCCGCGTCCACAGCCGACATCAAGCAGTGTTTTTACATTGTATTCATCAAGCTCTGAGCGGTACAAATCATAAAGCGCTTCTGTCGCTTCTTCTATACCTAAAAGGTGTTCGGCTTTGGCATACAGGTCGAGATTAGTCATTTTCTGCTTTTATAACTTCATTTATTTTTTCATAAATATCTAAAACTTCATCTTTTTTACTGATGTAACTGTTCTTGTTTGCTATAAGGTAAGTAGAACTTGTCATAATGTCCTGCACAACTTCCAAGCCGTTTTGTTTCATAGTTGTTCCGGTTTCTACAATGTCGACTATCATATCCGCAAGACCGATTAAAGGTGCAAGTTCGATTGAACCGTAAAGCTTAATGATTTCTACACTTACCGCTCTCTCTTCAAAGTAACGCTTTGTAATGTTGACCATTTTTGATGCTACTTTGAGTTCAGGTTTTGTAAGGTCAAGCTTTTCGCCTTTTCGCATTCCTATGGCAACTTTACAGACTCCGCGACGCAAATCAAGCAGACGCACTACGTCAAGCCCCTGCTCTTCTAACGTGTCAAGCCCTACTACACCGATATCGGCTGCTTGATGATACACATAGGTTGCAACATCCTGATTACGAACCAGTAAAAAACGAAACTTTGGAGTCTCTAGTATTAATTTTCTGTCATCAAATTTAAAACCCTCACCAAAAATAGTTTCAAAAATTTCTAAAGTCTCTTTGGCAATACGACCTTTTGGCAATGCAACTGTTAACATAGTCTATCCTCGTTTTCTTTTATAATCTTTTTCATAGCATGAAAAATCAATGCTGTATCAATCTTCGCATCAGGAAATATTTTTTTAAATTCCAATGCATTTCCGCCTGTCAAAATAATAGGCAGTTGATGAGACATCACTTCACAATAAAGCGTTTTTAAGTATCCGTAACTTATCGCATCTTGTGAATTTTTTGGCATTATATCCAAGTCACACTCAAAGTTAAATGAATATGCCAATGCGGGAGAAATATTTTCATAAGTTTTTTGCATCGCTTTGATTCCCGGATAAATAAAACCGCCCATAAATTCGTCATTTTTTACAACATCAACAGTCACAGCACTCCCGGCATCAATGATAATACCGTTTGAAACTGATTCTACTGCAAAGATTCTGTCAATTCCCATTGTTTTATAATATTTCTCTTTATCAATATACTCAGATAAATCTATCCAGTTTGACAAAGATTTCAACCTTACATGTAAAGTGTTATTCACACAAATAAAATATACTTTTTCTTTTATAGATGAAGGATCGAAAGTTTTGACATCCTGTTTGTATTCTCTACTTCCATCAAGAAAATGATATGAAGTATTGCCTATATCACACAACAGCATTACTGAATTTTCCAGCCTGCTTCTTTAAAGGCTTTTGCAGCTTTAGAGCACAAAGGCGCATCTATAAAAATAACTTTATATTTAAAATTATGTTCACAGAAAAGTGTCAGTTTTGCATAAATTTCTTCAAATCTATGCACATCTTTCATAAGTATTCTACTCTTTTGACTCACAGAAAAAATAGCCCAAAAATAACCATGAACATCTGTTGCTTTATATATTTTTATTTTATTTCTTATGTCCAGTTCTTTTGGAGAAATCTCCTGCATTTTTTTAAATATTTTCCCCTTTTGTCTCAGGGAATCTACAACCATTTGCATATTTATACTATTTTCCTTTAGAATGTGCAATTATAAACTCTTTACATTCGTCAGCAGGCAGCGGTCTTGAAAAATAATATCCTTGGATATTATAACAGCCTTCATTCACTAAAAAGTCAAGTTGCTCTCTCTTTTCCACTCCTTCTGCAATTATTTCAAGCTTTAAATTTTCAGCCAAATTTATAATTGTTCTCACTATTGCCACATCATCTTTACTCGTAGGCAAATCTATCACAAAACTACGGTCAATTTTTATTTTAGTCACCGGCAATTTTTTCAGATAAGATAATGATGAATATCCTGTTCCAAAATCATCAATAGATATAGAAATACCTAAATCACGCAACTTATTTAAAATTTCAATAGATTTTTGTGGATTTTTCATAATTTGACCCTCAAGTATTTCCAGCTCTAAAACACTAGTATCAAATTGCAAACTGTCAATAATATATGTAAGTTCCTCTATATAATTACTACTCTCTATTTTTTTGGTAGAGACATTGACTGATACTTTGCCAAACTCAAGCCCCTCTTTTTGCCACTTCATTATCTGTTTTATGGATTGGATTAACATATATTTGTCGATTTCTAAAACTAATCCTGTTTCCTCACAAAATGGAATAAACTCATCTGGAACCATCATTCCTTTTTGAGGATGCATCCAACGGATAAGCGTTTCGAAGCCGACAACTTTTCCATTTCTTGCATCAATTTTAGGTTGAAAATAGGCTACAAACTCTTTATTTTTCAATGCTTTTCGTATATCTGCATCAAGTTGAATTTTTTGCAGTGCCATCTCTGTCATTTTCTTGTCATAAAACTGATAGGTATTTTTACCATCATCTTTTGCTTTATACATGGCAGTCTCTGCATTTCGCAAAAGCTGATTAGCCTTTGCAGAATCTTGAGGGTACAAAGCCACACCAATACTAAAGCTGGTAAATATTTCTATATTTTTCACATGAAATGGTTTTTTCATACGAATCAATATGTTGTCTATTAAATTTATTGTACTGATTTTTGTAGCATTTTTATGAAGTATTGCAAACTCATCGCCACCAAGTCTTGCTAATGTATCATCACTTTTTATACATTGTTTTAATCTGCTCTTTATTTGCAGTAATAATTCATCACCTATCTCATGCCCGTAAGTATCATTCACTTCTTTAAATTTATCTAAATCCAAAAAGAATACACTAAACTGTTCTTCTGTTGTTTTTGCATGTTTTATAGCTTCTTCTATTCTGTCTAACAACAAAACTTTATTTGCCAATCCCGTTAAATGGTCATGATATGCAATAAAAGTCAAAACATTCGTCTGTAATTCCAACTCTTCTGTTTTCTCCTGTACACTTGATTCAAGTATCTCATTTTGTTCTTGAATCAAACGCTTATAGTTTGCACTGTAAATATAATAAAAAAGGATAATAATCAATAGTAAAATCAATAAAGTTACTTCTAAAACACCATTTTTTGCTTGTTCAATCTCAGACAGATCAATCTTTTTCAAATCTTTTGCTATGATGAAATAGCCCATCGGGTTTCCATTCATATCGGGTAGCTGCAGTGTTGTTAAAAGCAGAGAGTTTTCTGTATCAACCATATAGGTTGTAATTTTGAGATATTTTTCAATTGTACTCTTTTGCACAATATGCAGAAGTTTTTCATTTTCAAATGGATTGGCTATATAATAATCATCTACAAAAGTTTGAGAATATGCTTCACTTAGTTGTTTTTTATAGCTTTTATCTACAACTATCAACAACTCATTGCCATGATTTTTCAACTTTTGAGTAATAGAGTAAAATTTCGCCAAAGTTTCAATAATACCTATAAATTTTCCATTATCAAAAATAGGCACCATCGCCTTAAAAGTCATATCATATTTACCGATGCTAATTGTAGACATAACTTTGGGTTCTAGTATTATTTGTTTGATATCTTGTCGTACACTCGACACATTATCACCTTTTTTATCAGTCCAACTTCTGTAAAAACTTTTCCCTTCAGGTGTAATGAGTTGAAACCAGACATTTTGTAATGACGAGTAATGCTGAAGTGTTATACTTAAGTCGTTAAAACCAATATTTTTGTAATGTTTCTTTTTTATTACATTTTTTATATTTTGATTTGCAGAAAGTCCAAGGGTCACAAGTAAGATGGCTTCAGATTTTTCTTTTATTAAACTCTGAAGTTCATCTCTCATATCTCCACTTGTGTCAAGATACTTTTCATTTTTTAAAGTATCTACTTTGTGTGTCAAGTAAATATAACTGCCCGTAAAAAAAATTGTAATTAGCAATAACGCTACAACAATAATTCTAGAAAGTTGATTCATTTATACTTATTTACTCAACCCTAATTCTGCAAACAGTGTTTCAAAAAACTCACTAATATTTAGCAACTCTTCTTTTAAAGTTCCAAAAGCTTTATCTTCTTCTATCCACTCTTCGATTCTTTTTACACTGTCACTTTTCTGCTTTTCATCCAGTTTATCACTCTCAACAACTGCATCTTTAATTTTTTCTAAATGTTCTTTATGTTTATGTGCGCTCATTTTATTTTCCTTTTTTTTAATAGTTTTCGTATTTTCCGGCTTTTACGTCACTCTTAAGTTGATGTATCTTTTTTTCCATAATATTGAGTATGATATCTGCCGCCTCTGTATCATCAGCTTCAGGAACATCCCAGTCTGTTATTTTCATATTTGCTTTAAAAAGTAACTCTAACTCTTTTTCAATTTCAGCTTTTCTTACTGCCAGCTCTTTAATTACAGCATCTGTCATTGTTACATCCTTTGTTTTTTTTAGTATACATCAAATTTATTTAATATCTATATAGTTTGGGATTAAACTTTTAATTTTTTTATAAATCTTTTCAAAATCTGTTGAGTATACTCTTGTATTACCAATAGCAGTAATAAAGTTAGTGTCTCTCTCCCAACGGGGAACAAGATGCATATGTATATGTTCGGCTATTCCTGCACCTGCAGATTTACCAAGGTTCATCCCGATATTCACCCCATGAGCACCAAAACCTTCTTTTAAAAGTCTTACACTCTGCTGGGCAAGTTTTGACATGTGCAGCCATATTTGTGCAGGTAAATCTTCAAGTTTATCAGTATGTAAATGAGGAATAATCATAAAATGACCCGGAGTATAAGGATAGCGATTCATAACGATAAAGCAGTATTCATCTCTGTATAGTACATGTAAAGTTTCATCTTCCTCGGCATGTCTGCTTATATGACAAAAAACACAACCTTCAATTTTCTCTTTGCTAACATACTCATCCCGCCACGGGGCATATAAAATATCTCTCATCTTTTCTCTTTTTTAGTTTATTATAACTATATTTAAATAAAAAGGAGTAAAATAAATTATGGATTTAACGACTATACTCATTATTTTAACTGTTATCAGTGTTTTTATTTTTGACTTTACAAACGGTTTTCATGATTCTGCCGATATGGTTGCTACCGCCATCGCTTCACGTGCAATGAAAGCGAGTGTAGCCATAGCCATTGTCAGTATTTTTACTTTTTTGGGACCTCTGTTGGCAGGGCTTGCTGTTGCCGACACAGTTGGTACCTTTGTTAATATTTCCAACGCACCGCTTAGAGATGCACAAGCATTGGTTATTGCAGCTCTTTTGGCCGCTGTAACATACAACTTAATTACATGGCGCTTTGGACTGCCCTCATCTTCTTCCAATTCACTTGCAGGCGGACTTGTAGGAGCCGGACTTTATATAGTAGGCGAGGCCCAAATCAACTGGGGTATAACAGCACTGCAAAACGGTGAACTTACAGGCGTTCTGAAAGTTGTTACAGGGCTTTTTGCTTCACCTTTTTTAGGTTTTATTATCGGCTTTTTAACAATGAAAATTTTCTTTTTTGTTTTTAAAAGATTTACAATGAAAATTCGTCCTTTTTTTGTTGTTTCACAATATTTCAGTGTTGCCTGGCTCGGATTTTCCCATGGTGCGAATGATGCACAAAAAGGCATGGCAATAATAGGGATGATGCTTTTGGCATCGCATGAAACACAAAGTTTTTCTATTCCTTTATGGGTTATTTTAATGTGTACGACAGCCATAACACTTGGAACGATGTTTGGCGGTTGGAGCATTATAAAAACACTTGGGTTTGAGCTTTATCATGTAAAACTCATCCACTCGGTTGCCAACCAACTCGGAGCTGCGCTTGTAAATACTTTGGCAACAATGATTGGTGCGCCTACCTCTACAACACAGGTCGTAACGGCGACGCTGCTTGGAAACGGAGCTGCTGAAAAACCATCACATGTAGGATGGAGGCGTGCCACAGAGATCATACTCGGCTGGCTTGTCAATGTACCGACATCCATGCTTTTTGGAGCACTCTATTCTTTCTTACTTATAAAATTACTGGAGATTTTATCATGATTACATCATTTATAAAAAAATATATTTTACCAAAAGAGGTCGATTTTTTATCAGCTTTAAATGAACATTCAATGATTATAAAAGATATTACAGATGACCTGTATAAATGTTTTTTAGAGTCCAACACTAAAAGTTGTAAAGCGATTCTTGAAGACCAGCATAAAGCAAAAGAGGTACGTGATACCAATATGAAAGAACTTCTCAACACTTTTATAACGCCTTTTGACAGAGAGTCCATTTATCGCGTTATTACAGAGCTTGACTGGATCGCCATCAGTGTCAGACATTTTGTCATAGAAACGCAGGCCTACAACATACACAAGCTGGATGAAGAATATGGTGTTATTATCAAGCATATTCAACTACAGGCAGAACTTTTAACAGCCGGCTTTAAAACGCTTAAGAAGAACTCAAAAAAAACAGCAAAAAATACAAAAAGAATCAGAGATACCTATGATGAGCTGATGGATTTGTATGTCAAAAAAATGGCAAAGCTAGCCAAATCTGAGAGCATTCAAACAATGTTTATACAAAAAGAGATACTCACACAGCTTAAAGAAATAAGCAAAAGAATGCGAATGACAGCAAACTCTTTGGAAGACATCGTAATGAAAATGTCTTAAAGAATCAGCCGTTTACAAAAATGCAAAAACCAAATCAGGAAAAACAACGACAAGCCCCAACCCTAACAACTGTAAAAGGATAAAAGGAATAATACCTTTGTATATATCCAGAGTTGTTACACTCTGCCCTGCTGCACCTTTTAAAAAAAAGAGTGAAAGACCGAAGGGCGGCGTTAAAAATGAAGCCTGCAAATTCATAGCTATAAGTACACCAAACCAAATCGGGTCGATTCCAAAAGCAGCCATTACAGGCACTAAAATCGGCACGATTATAAAACTTATTTCTATAAAATCTATAAAAAAACCGAGTATAAAAATACTCAGCATTGCAACGCCTATAAACACCCAGACATCACCGATATCCTGCGAGAAAAACTCCAAAATCAAATCAGTTCCGCCGAGTTCGTTAAAAACAAGGCTAAAAGCAGTCGCACCGATTAAAATCATAAAAATCATACCGCTGAGTTTCATAGTCTCAAAAAGCGCATATTTTATCATCTCAAAATTGAGTGTTTTGTTATATGCCGATAACAGCACACCGCCAAGTACACCAAAAGCAGCTGATTCAGTCGGAGATGCAATACCTGCAAAGATACTGCCCAGAACCGCCAGCATTAACAGAAGCGGTGGAACTATAGCAGACACTACATCAAACATACTTATTTTTTCTTTACTGACAAGGGCCGGAGCATCTTCTTTGTTAATGTAGGCACGAATAAGAATATATGTAATGTAGAGCGAAACAAGCGTAAGCCCCGGCAATACCGCACCCATAAACAAATCACCTACACTTACACTCATAACATCACCCAAGACAATCAAAATAATCGAAGGCGGTATAATTTGTCCGAGTGTTCCGCTGGCAGCTATGGTTCCAGATGCCAGTCCTTTATTGTAGCCCGCACTCAGCATCAAAGGCAGAGCGATTACACTCATCATAACCACAGAAGCCGAGACTATTCCCGTAGAAGCCGCTAATATTGCACCTACAAGCACGACACTTACGCCCAAACCGCCGCGAACACTTTTAAAAAGCGAACTCATAGAAATCAGCAGTTTTTCTGCCATGCCTGATTTTTCAAGAATTAAACCCATCATGATAAACAGAGGTACAGCCATTAGTGTTGTATTGCTCATAATACCGTAAATTCTAAACGGCAGTATATTAAAAACATCAAAGCCGAGAGAAGGGATAAAAAAAGCAAACATCATTGCCACACCGCCAAAAGCGAAAGCTACAGGAATGCCAAAAAGCAGTAAAATCAAAGCGGCCGCAAACATTATAAGCGCAATCATAGCGACTTCCATTTTTTAATGTCACTTATCAGTTCTTTGAGAGCCTGCAATAATAAAAATATAAAACCTAGCGGCATCAAAGCTTTCACTATCCAGCGGTATTTCAAACCACCCGGGTCTGAAGATGCTTCATGCTGCACAAAACTCATCTCCACAAAATCTATACCAATATAAATAATCAAAAAAGAGAGAGGGAGCACAAAAAACAGAGCTGAGACAATGTTTATAAAAGCCTGTGTTTTGGGTGAAAATCTGTCATAAAAAATATCAACACGAACATGGGCATTATAACGCAGAGTAAAAGCGATGCTGAGTAAAATCACAACATCAAAAAAGTGCCATTCCAGCTCTTGAAGTGCAGTTGAACCATGCGAAAAAAGGTAACGGCTTGTTGCATCAAAAACAACTAAAACAACAAGCAACGCAAGGATTACAGCGGTCAAATAAGCAACATATTTCATAAACTTATCGACTACATGTAACACTAAAAATCCTATATAAAATTCGGTGCATCATTTGCAAAAAGTATGATGTCACCTGATTTTGTCTGATTTGCCAATACATCCACCATCGCTGATTTGTCTTTGAGCATTATTTTATTCTTTACATGTAAGTTCTTGTCAAACAGTTCCGCATTTAAAGAACCTGTAACTATAACAATGTCAAATACTTTGTTTATAGCTTCAATCAACTTCAAGTTTAACTCATCACTGCTCTCAACAAGCCCCGGCGTTACTATAACTTTTCTGCCTTTATGAAGTGAGCACAATCGTATGCCCTCAAGCATTCCGTCAATATTACCGTTATATCCGTCATCCAAAATGATTTTTCCGCCGGCTTTTATAAGCTGGAGTCTATGCTCAACCGGTTCTAAATTTTTCACAGCGTCTATTATTTCATCATCACTCAGCCCAAAGCTTTTTGCTATTCTTACCGCTACGGCGATATTCATCGTCTGAAATGCACCCAAAATATCTGTATGAAGATGAAGTGTTTTACCCTCTAGTTCAATATCAAAATCGGTACCTTCAAGCCCTGCATCAATGTTTTTAATTTCATCACCGAAAAAGGTCACTTTTTCATGCGGCTCATCTGTTACAGAAGTATGAATAAAAGCCTGTTTCAGTTTAGGTGACTGCATAATCTCAAGCTTGGTGGCTATAATATTCTTCAAAGATTTAAAATACTCTATATGAGCCTCACCGACACGCCCGACAACAACTGTCTGCGGCTCTAAAAATGTAGTGATTTCATAGATGTCACCACTCTGGCGTGCCCCTGCTTCACATACATATATCTCTGTATCTTGGGACAGATTATTATTTATATCTGCAATAATTCCGCCTAAAGTATTGACACTTCTTGGGGTCGCATAAACTTTAAATTTATGAGAGAGTATCTGTGCTGTAAAGTTTTTAATACTTGTCTTACCGTAACTGCCGGTGATACAAATGATTTCTAAATCTTTCATAGAGCGCAGTTTTTTCTTTGCCTCTTTCATATAAACTTTAAAAAGAAACTTTTCTATAATATAACTGCCGATGTAAGCAAGAGCCAAAGGCATAAACACACCATAAACGGCACAGCCTTGTTTGAGCGTACATAAAACATCTTGAAAAAGTGTCAAAGAGACTAAAAGAATTAAAAAACGTTTGACACGCCAGGTTAAGACCAGCTTTTTATCAAGCTTTTTATACCAGATAATAATACCCGGAACAAAGGCAAATATGAAAAATATAACAAAAAACTTACCCGTCGTATAGTAGGCTATAAAAGGAATAATAAAATATAAAATGTGCCAATGCGGTTTATGATGTTTAAATAGTACACGTTCTAACTTATAATCATACCATTGCAGGTTTGTAATTAAGTACCAGCCTAAAAGCGTTACGAAAAGCACATTGGTTACAAAGGCTGTCAGTGTTTCATACTCTTGCATTTATTGTCCCAGTGTTTCTAAAAAAGCAGTTTGTATTTTTGCAGAAATATCTTGTGCATTTTTCATAAAAAAGTAGTGATCGCCATCATAGGTTTCAAGTGTTGCATCATTTATAAGTGTATTTATTTTCTTTGCAGAATCCAGCGGTGTGGCTGTGTCATCTTTGCCCCAAAAAAGGAGTGCTTTTTCATCAAATTTTGCAAATTCGTCACTAAAATCTTCATTTACCACATTTTTAAAAGTTTGGTACATATACTCACTGAGCTCTTTTGCATCATTCGCTACAAAGAGTGAACGGAATTTGGACAAACCAAGACCTTTTAATGCTTTAAAAACAGCTATTTTTGCCTGCACCTTTAAGGACTTAGGTGTATATATACCTGCACTTGCGACTAACACCAAAACTTTCGGTTCAAGCAGCAATGCAACTTTTCCGCCAAAAGAGTGTCCAAGTATAATATCTTTAGAAGCATTCATATGAATCATCAGCAACTCTACTATTCTTGCCACATCAGCTGTCGTTAATGCCGCACTGCATGTAGAGTTGCCAAAACCCGGTAAATCTATATAAATATGACGAAAAGCACTCATATAAGGTGAAAATGTCTGCTTCATCAAGTTTTTATTGCTTCCCCAGCCGTGCAAAATAATCAAGTCGACTTTTGCCTCCGGGTTAACAATTTCATAACTTATATCAAAAGTGTGTTGATTGTGCTGAATAGACTTAACCGCCATCTATTTCCCTTTCGCCTGAGAAATTGAATGAATGTACTCGTAAGTCACTTTCGGGCGTTTTGAATGCGGCAGAGATGATGAAAGTTCTTCAAGAGATACAGCAAAGTCTTCAAAAAGGTAATTTGCCATGGAACCCGGTATAGGATTAATTTCATTGAGTAAAACTTCATCATTGAAAACAAAGAAATCACAGCGTATCAAAGCACCTTCAAACAAACCGCGATAAACTTTTTCAAAATTGGTTTTCAGACGCAGAGTCAGTTCTTCGCTTACATCTGCTGTAAGTACCTGCTCACTTCTTGAAAAATCCATATATTTTTTTTCAAAGTCTAAAAATTCTTCTTTATGCGGTTCTTCAACGATTGAGTAATGCATAGCTCCGTTTGCATAATAACCCGCCAAATTGTACTCTTTTACACCCTCTAAAAAAGGCTCTACTATAACCGTATCATCAAATTCAAAAGCAACATCCAGTGCATAATCAAGCTCGCTTTCATCTTTTACTATACTTACGCCGATAGAGCTGCCAAGAGAAGAAGGCTTTATTATAATAGGATAAGGTGTTTGAATATTACAATGTTCATTTTTATGCATCACTTCATACTTCACACTTTTTACGCCGATAGCTTCACAAAGATATTTTGTATAGCGCTTGTCATAGGAAAATGTACAGGCATCAACACGCGGACCGATGTACTTTATAGAGTAAAAATCAAGCAGTGCAGCTATTGTTCCGTCTTCTCCGTCAGCTCCGTGAATAAGATTTAAAACAACACTGTTGTATTCACTCTTTGAAAACATACTTTTTTGCACAAATGCACCCTGAGCAAGTGTTAAAACGGGCATCTTTTTATGCTCACCCTTAGAAAATGTAACTGCTTTCATTTTAGAAGCTTCTACCAAATAAAAAGTATGATCACTATCACAAAATATAAATGTCAGATCAAAATTTGATAATTTTTCTTTTAAAGTTATTGCACTGACTATACTGATTTCATGCTCGAAACTTGCACCGCCGAATAAAATTGTTAATTTCAATAGATATTTCCTTTTAAATTGTTTGAAGTTGTTTTAGTGCACCTTTTACAAGTGATGCTGTATCATCACCTTCACATGCACTCAATGCTTTTGAGATTTTATCTTTTTTAAAGCCTAGGGCTTCAAGTGCTTCACTGGCTTCATTGAATGCCTGTGAGGCTTGAGGCGTCGCACTGTCACCGAGTATTTCAGCATCAAAACCGTTAAGTTCTACTAAAATACGTCCTGCACTTTTAGGACCGATTCCCGGTACCTTTTTAACACCGTTGACATCTTTGTTATTTATAACCGTTGCAAATTGTGAAGGTGTGTATGTGGAACATATGGCCATCGCTACTTTTGGTCCTACGCCGTTAATTTTAATCAAACGAGAAAACATTTTTTTCTCTGACATATCCATAAAACCAAAAAGAAGCTGTGCATCTTCACGAATAATTTGCGTCGTAAATAACGAAACATCTTCTTTTGGCAGTGCAGAAAAAGTATGCAAAGAGATAAAAACTTCATATACTATACCTTGTACGTTTACATGTACATATGCAGGCTCTTTGTATTCAACTTTTCCGTGTAAACCAACTATCATACTTCATATATTCCTTATTCACTCATTGGGCGAATGACATACTCGCCTTCATCTAATTGCACCAGACCAAAGACCTGTTCATGGGAACCTTCCATAGGTTTGTAAACCACTTCAATCGGAGGGTCAACCAGCTTAAATTTAATTTCGTTATACCCAATCCATTTATCTCTGTTTATAATTCTTGCATCCAAAATGTTGTCTTGAAAAGACGAAGTTCTTGTTGTTAAAAGATTTAGCTGGTCTTGCGTCACTTCATACTCTGCTTTTAAATTCTTCACATTTTCCTGCATTGACTGAAACTGCTTATACTTTTTTACAAAAGAATCAGGCATTTTTACACCATTTTTCTTGTAATGCATCAATCTTTTTTTAATTTCTATAAAAGCAGGAGTAGCTTCTTTAATCAAATGAGTCTGTTTTTTCAGCTCTTGTTTGAGCTCTTTTAATTCTAACTCTAAATTTTCTATACTCTCTTGATTTGAATCTAAATCTTCTTTCGCATCTTTTTTTAATAAAGGATCAATAGTAAAGACGTTCTCACTGCCCTGGAGTTTTTGAATTTCTATTCGTTTCGTTGCAGTTGCTTTTACATGTGAGGCACAAATGTCTATGTCTATTTCCTTGCCCAGAATTATACCACCTAAAGCTTGTGCTACCTTTACCTTCTCACCTTGTATCTTTCCATGCTCAAGTCTGGTAACTCGAATATTTTTTCCATAGGCTTTGCCTTTATGGACATTTATTTCCAAATCATCTGCTTGCACAATCGCTGTTTTATGCGTCTGTCCATGTATTACAGCTTCTTTAGCAATAACTTTTGCATTGGAGCCGACATTCCCCTCAATATTGATTTTGCTTACTTCAACAATCAT